>NZ_JBEAFZ010000005.1:0-147975 GCF_040062415.1 Klebsiella sp. GG_Kp173 | reverse complement strand
CTGCACGACCCACCAATGTAAAAAGGCGCCCTAAAGGCGCCTTTTTGCTATGCGTGGAACACAGCCCCGGCCACGAGCTTCCCCGTGGCGATAAAACGCGATCAACGCTGATACAGCGGATCTTCAACCCTGGCGGCGGTGAGATTGCCCCCTTCTTCTCGCACGATTTCCCATAACGCCTGGGCGGCGGTCGACAGCGAGCGGTTTTTCCGGCATGCCAGCATCAGCTGCCGCTCCATTACCGGGGTCAGTCGCTTTACCGCCAGATGGCTTCCCTGCGGTAACGGCAGCGCCAGCGCCGGCAGTACGCTGATGCCAATTCCCGATTCCACCATCGGAAACAGCGTTGCCGGATGGCCAATCTCCTGCACAATGTTCGCCCGGACAGCCAGCCTGCTGAGCGCCGCATCAATCAGCGGACGGCTGCCGGAAGCATAGTCCTGCAGGATCAGTCTCTCATTCTGTAGCGCCTGCCACGGCACTTCAGTCAGGCTGGCAAAAGGATGATCCTCCCGGCAGAGCAGCAAAAAAGGTTCCGCCAGGACCACCTCGCACTGCAGATCGGCCGCCGGGCCCGGATCAATCACGATGCCAAAATCCACTTCTCCCTGGCGAATACTCTCCAGGACCCACTGCTGGGGCCGGTCGTGCAGCACAAAATCGATATCAGGATAACGTCGATTACTGTGAGCAATACACTGCGGAATAAGGTGGGCGGAAATCGTCTGGCTGGCGGCGACCTTAACGGTGCCACTCAGCTGCTGGCCTACCCGACCGGCATCGCGCAGCGTCACCGCAAGCTCATCGAGCAAACGCTCCAGCCTGCCTGCCAGCTGCTGACCCGCCTCGGTGAGGACCACCTCCCGGGTGGTGCGGTCAAGGAGACGGACTCCGGTCTGATGCTCCAGCTCCTTGACGCTGTGGCTGACGGCCGACTGGCTTAAGCCAATCATCTCCCCCGCCCGGCTAAAGCTCCTGGCGCGGGCAACGGTAACGAATACTTTTAACTGACGCAGAGAGTAATTCATCTTTTTAATTCATGAATAGATGCAATAAATCAATTTTATTTCTCAAATCAAAAAAAGCACAATAGCGCATCTCTTTTCAGGAGCGTTTATGAAACTTTTTCGCATTCTCGATCCGTTTACGGCAACCCTGGTCACCGTTGTCCTGTTGGCCTCATTCTTCCCGGCCCGTGGCGCTTTCGTCCCCTTCTTTGAACATCTCACCACCGCCGCCATCGCCCTGCTGTTCTTTATGCATGGCGCCAAACTCTCCCGGGAGGCAATTATCGCCGGCGGCAGCCACTGGCGTTTGCATCTGTGGGTGATGTGCAGCACCTTTATCCTCTTCCCGGTGCTGGGGGTTCTGTTTGCCTGGTGGGCGCCGGTGAAGGTCGATCCGATGCTCTACAGCGGCTTTATTTATTTGTGCATTCTGCCGGCCACCGTGCAATCCGCCATCGCCTTCACCTCGCTGGCCGGAGGCAACGTCGCGGCGGCGGTCTGCTCAGCTTCGGCCTCCAGCCTGTTGGGCATCTTTGTTTCACCACTGCTGGTGGGGGTCCTGATGAACCTTCACGGCGCAGGCGGTAGCCTCGAGCAGGTCGGAAAGATCATGCTGCAGCTGCTGTTGCCTTTCGTGCTCGGCCATTTATCGCGGCCGTGGATCGGCAACTGGGTGGCGAAGCATAAGAAGTGGATTGGTAAGACCGACCAGACCTCGATTCTGCTGGTGGTCTACTCCGCCTTTAGCGAGGCGGTGGTGAACGGGATCTGGCATAAAGTGGGCCTGGGATCGCTGCTGTTTATCGTGGTAGTCAGCCTGGTGCTGCTGGCCATCGTCATCGCGGTCAACGTGTTCGTCGCCCGCCGCTGCGGCTTTAACAAAGCCGATGAAATTACCATCGTCTTCTGCGGTTCGAAAAAGAGCCTGGCCAACGGCATCCCGATGGCCAATATTCTCTTCCCGACCTCCATCCTCGGCATCATGGTGCTGCCGCTGATGATCTTCCATCAAATCCAGCTGATGGTCTGCGCGGTGCTGGCACGGCGCTATAAGCAGCAAACCGATGCGCGTCTCGCTCAGGAAAAGACTAACGCCGCCAAAGCTTAACGCGCTTTCTTCAGGGGCTGGACCAGATCGCTCAGCCCCTCGCTTTTAATCAGCAGGGTCAGCGCCATCAGCTCGCCGAGATGGCCGGCAGGGAATTGATCCTTGCGCGCGAACCACAATAAATACTCCTCCGGGACATCGATTAAACGACGCCCCTTGTATTTACCGAACGGCATCTCGGTATTGGCGATCTCGACCAGCTGCGCTTTATCCACGTTATTCTCCCAACAGGCGCATCATTTCGGCTTCGTCAATCACCTCGATGCCGAGCTCCTGCGCTTTCGCCAGCTTAGAACCCGCCGCTTCGCCTGCAATCACCAGATCGGTTTTCTTCGACACGCTGCCCGCCACCTTCGCCCCCAGCGCCACCAGACGCGCTTTGGCATCATCCCGCGACAACTGACTGAGGCTGCCGGTCAGGACGACGGTTTTGCCTGCAAACGGGCTGTCAATCTCTTCCGCCTTCACCACCACCGGCGCCGGCCAGTGAACCCCTTCCGCCAGCAGCTGCGCGATGACATCGCGGTTGCTCTCTTCGGCAAAGAAGTTGAAAGTATGGGTGGCGACGACGATGCCGACATCAGGGACCTTCTGCAGCTCCTCAATGGAAGCCTGCTCCAGGGCTTCGAGGGTGCCAAAATGCGCCGCCAGGCCTGCCGCCGTGGCTTCTCCTACCTCGCGAATGCCCAAGGCGTAGAGGAAACGCGCGAAGGTTGTCTCTTTGGCTTTCTCGAGAGCGTTGACCACGTTTTGCGCGGACTTCGGCCCCATCCGATCCAGCCCGGTCAGTTTCCCTGCGGTCAGCCGGAACAGATCCGCCGGGGTATGGACGTACTCTTTCTCCACCAGCTGGTCGATGATCTTATCGCCCATGCCGTCAACGTCCAGCGCGCGACGGGAGACAAAGTGCTTGAGCGACTCTTTGCGCTGCGCGCCGCAGATCAGGCCGCCGGTACAGCGGGCTACCGCCTCGCCTTCCACTCGCTCAACGTCGGACTGACAAACCGGGCAGTGGGTCGGGAATTCAACATCCCGGGCATCTGCCGGACGTTCGGAAAGCACCACGTTGACCACCTGAGGGATCACGTCGCCTGCCCGGCGAATCACCACCTTGTCGCCGATTTTCAAGCCTAAGCGTTCAATCTCATCGGCGTTATGCAAAGTGGCATTACTCACCAGCACGCCGGCGACATGGACCGGCTCCAGGCGCGCCACCGGCGTAATCGCCCCGGTGCGACCCACCTGGAACTCCACGTCCCGGACGAAAGTCATCTGCTCCTGGGCCGGGAACTTAAAGGCCACGGCCCAGCGCGGCGCGCGGGCGACGAAACCCAGCTGTTCCTGCAGCGCCAGCGAATCGACTTTGATCACCACGCCATCAATGTCAAAGCCCAGATGGGGACGATCTTCCTCGACTTTACGATAGTAAGTGAGCACTTCCTCGGGGGTATGGCAAAGAGTGACGCGATCGCTCACCGGTAATCCCCATGCTTTGAACTGCTGTAAACGGGCCGAGTGGCTGGCCGGCAGCTCACCGCCCTCCAGCACCCCAACGCCGTAGCAGAAGAAAGTAAGCGGTCGCTTCGCGGTGATGCGCGGGTCCAGCTGGCGCAACGAGCCCGCCGCCGCATTGCGCGGGTTAGCAAACACTTTTCCGCCGGTGCGGCGAGCTTCTTCATTGATTTTTTCGAACCCGGCCTGTGGGAGGAACACTTCCCCGCGCACCTCCAGGCGTGCGGGGATATTATCGCCATGCAGCCTGAGCGGGATGGTGCGGATGGTTCGCACGTTAGAGGTAATATCCTCGCCGGTGGTGCCGTCGCCGCGGGTCGCCGCCTGCACCAGCACGCCGTTTTCGTAGAGAATGCTCACCGCGAGACCGTCGAGCTTCAGCTCGCAGCAGTAGATGAGCGGGTCTGTGCTTTTCAGGCGATCCAGCACCCGCTTGTTGAAGGCCAGAAAGCTCTCTTCGTCAAACACGTTGTCCAGCGACAGCATCGGCACTTCATGGCGGATCTGGCTGAAGGCGGTCAGTGGCGCCGCCCCCACGCGCTGAGTCGGCGAATCCGGGGTAATCAGCTCCGGATGCTGGCTCTCCAGCTCGCGCAGCTCGCGCATCAGCCGGTCATACTCCGCATCGGGCACTTCCGGCGCGTCCATAACGTGGTACAGGTATTCATGATGGCGAAGCGTGGTTCGCAGTTCAGTCAGTTGTTGTTCGATCGGTTCCATATCACACCATCAATGATAAAAAACCCCCGACAGGCGGGGGTTGAGAAGGAGTTGAGATAACGCGGGACGTCAGGCGTTCGCGTCTTTCACTTCGCGAATACGATCCTGGTATTCACGCAGTTTTTGCGGCGTCATCATGCGACGCTGATCGTCAAGCACCACGCCGCCCACTTCATCGGCGATATACTGCGCAGACTGCAGCATCAGCTTGAAGTTCTGCAGTTCATCACCGTAGGAAGGGACCTGCATAAAGATAGTCACCCCAGGGGTCATCATATCCGCCATGCTGTCCGGATTGAAGGTCCCCGGCTTCACCATGTTGGCCAGGCTGAATAGCACCGGGCCGCTGCCGTCCGGGCTCAGATGGCGGTGGAAAATATTCATTTCACCAAACTTGAAGCCGGCCTGCTGGATGCTATTGATAAGCACCTCGCCGTTAAGCTGCGCGCCATGGTGCGCGGCGACGTTCATCACGATGACCGTCTCTTTACGCTCTTTCGGCTGCGGCGCTGCAGGCTGCTGCGGCTCTGTCGGCTGCGGTTCAGCCACCGCGGGCTGCGGCGCGGCAACAGGCTGTGGCGCAGGCTGCTGCGGAGCGGCCGGCTGCGGCTGGGCGACGGTCGGGGTCACCGGCTGCGGCGCGACAGGCTGTTGCACAACAGGCTGCGGCTGGTGTTGCGGTTGCACGGGCGGCTGCGCGGGTTGCGGCTGTTGCCAGCCCGGCTGCGGAGCGGCATGCGGCGCAGACGGTTGTCCCTGCGGTTGTACCGGGGCCTGGCGCGGCGGCGGCGCCTGACGAACCGGTTCCTCAGGACGCACAGGCTGCTGCATCTGGCGCTCGTAAGGCGGCTGGTACTGGTGCTGCGGCGCCTGACGAGGGGCTTCATGCTCCCCATGCGCGCCGTGCGGAGCGTGAGTCACCGGATGAACGCGGACTTCACCTACGCCTTCAACATTATCATCAAAGTCGTCGTTTTCCGACTCATCGTCGCGCGACTTCATACGTTTCAGTGGGCGATCGCGAAACATCGAAGAACGTTCTTTACGGCTGGTCCAGAAACCATGTACCAGTAAAGCGATTATGGCGATCGCGCCAACAATGATTAATATCAGACGCAAATCCTGCATCATTATATTCTCTGTTGTTCTAACACCTTGCCACCACGGCAAACATTTACTCACTAAGAGTATTTGCCGATTACCTCAAGTGCAAGTGCGTCGGTCGCTTTCACCACATAAAGATGAACTAAATCGTGCTTTTTGCTGTTTTTTCGAACATTTCCTAACTGGTTATTGTCTGACGACCCGATAAAATAAGCGAGCATTCACACTGGATGTTAAAAAAGGAGCAATGCCTGGCTATGGTTTCATCATCCGCACCGACCCCGCGTAGCGGCGTACACTATTTTTCGCAGGGCTGGAAACTCATCGGGCTGCCGGGCATACGTCGTTATGTCTTCCTGCCTTTACTGGTTAACGTGCTGCTGATGGGCGGTGCTTTCTGGTGGCTGTTTACCCGTCTCAACAGCTGGATCCCTTCGCTGATGAGCCATGTACCTGACTGGCTGCAGTGGCTGAACTACCTGCTGTGGCCGGTGGTGGTGCTGTCGATCCTGCTGGTGTTTGGCTACTTCTTTTCTACTATTGCCAACTGGATTGCCGCCCCGTTCAGCGGCCTGCTGGCGGAACAGCTGGAAGCGCGTCTGACTGGCGCCACCCCGCCGGACGTCGGCGTCTTTGGCATCATGAAGGATATTCCACGCATCATGAAGCGTGAGTGGCAGAAGCTGGCATGGTACCTGCCCCGCGCCATCGTGCTGTTGCTGCTCTACTTTATACCCGGCGTTGGCCAGACGGTGGCTCCGGTACTCTGGTTCCTGTTCAGCGCATGGATGCTGGCGATTCAATACTGCGATTACCCCTTCGATAACCACAAGGTCCCCTTCAGGACCATGCGCGAAGCGCTGCGCAGCCGCAAGGTGATGAATATGCAGTTTGGCGCGCTCACCAGCCTGTTCACCATGATCCCGGTGTTAAACCTGGTGATCCTCCCGGTGGCTATCTGCGGCGCCACCGCCATGTGGGTCGATTGCTATCGCGACAGACACGCCAGCTGGAAGTAGTCGTCACACCTCCCCCGGGGAGCGGCGAGCGCCGCTCCTTATATCTCCGCTTATTCCTTCTTGCTCATCATTATTTCCCTTACGCATATAGATATGCTAAATCCTTACTTCCGCATATTCTTTAAGCGGGTATGCTGATGCCGTACCCCCAAATTTCATACAGTTAAGGACGGGCCATGAGTAAGATTTTTGAAGACAACTCCCTGACTATCGGTCATACGCCGCTGGTACGACTGAACCGAATTGGTAACGGTCGTATCCTGGCAAAGGTAGAATCTCGTAACCCGAGCTTTAGCGTAAAATGCCGTATCGGCGCCAATATGATCTGGGATGCTGAAAAGCGCGGCGTGCTGAAACCTGGCGTGGAACTGGTCGAACCGACCAGCGGCAACACCGGTATCGCCCTCGCCTACGTGGCGGCGGCACGCGGCTACAAGCTAACGCTAACCATGCCGGAAACCATGAGCATTGAGCGTCGTAAGCTTCTGAAAGCGCTGGGCGCCAACCTGGTGCTGACCGAAGGCGCCAAAGGCATGAAAGGCGCCATTCAGAAAGCGGAAGAGATTGTCGCCAGCAACCCGGAAAAATTCCTGCTGCTGCAGCAGTTCAGCAACCCGGCTAACCCGGAAATCCACGAAAAGACCACCGGTCCGGAAATCTGGGAAGACACCGACGGTCAGGTGGATGTCTTCATCTCCGGCGTCGGTACCGGCGGTACGCTGACCGGCGTCAGCCGCTACATTAAAAACACCAAGGGCAAAAAAGATCTGATCACCGTCGCGGTTGAACCGACCGATTCGCCGGTCATCTCCCAGGCGCTGGCGGGTGAAGAGCTCAAGCCGGGCCCGCACAAAATTCAGGGCATCGGCGCCGGCTTCATTCCTGGCAACCTGGATCTGAAGCTGGTGGACAAAGTAATCGGCATCACCAATGATGAAGCGATCTCCACCGCACGTCGCCTGATGGAAGAAGAAGGCATCCTGGCGGGTATCTCTTCCGGGGCCGCCGTTGCCGCGGCGCTGAAGCTGCAGGAAGATGAGGCCTTTACCAATAAGAATATTGTGGTTATCCTGCCTTCCTCGGGTGAGCGTTATTTAAGCACCGCGCTGTTTGCCGATCTCTTCACCGAGAAAGAACTGCAACAGTAGTGCCAGCTTGTAAATAATGTGTAAAAAAGCACCTTTTCAGGTGCTTTTTTGTGGCATACGTCAAAGTTTTACCCCTCCTGGCATTGATTCACCTCGTAGGGTCTGGTATTTAACCAGCACATTTATTTTGATGCGCGAAATTATTCAGAAGAGGATTTCCGCCAGCTGAATCGATTTTATGATTTGGTTCAAGTCTTCCTTTCGCGGCATAATGTTTAATGACGTGCTAGACGTCAATGGCCCGCAGGTCTTCGCAGCGCCAGGCGCTGCCGACGCCAAGGCCGGAAACGTAACGCCGGCGCTAACAATACAGGCTAAAGTCGAGTCGTTAGACTAGACTTTAGGTCCACAACACTAAACCTATAAGTTGGGGAAATATAATGTTCCAGCAAGAAGTTACCATTACCGCTCCGAACGGTCTGCACACCCGCCCTGCTGCTCAGTTTGTTAAAGAAGCTAAAGGCTTCACTTCTGAGATCACTGTAACCTCCAACGGCAAAAGCGCCAGCGCCAAAAGCCTGTTCAAACTGCAGACTCTGGGCCTGACCCAGGGCACCGTAGTGACCCTCTCCGCGGAAGGCGAAGATGAGCAGAAAGCTGTTGAGCATCTGGTTAAACTGATGGCTGAACTCGAGTAAGTTCACGGGTTCTTTTTCATATCAGTCACAAGTAAGGTAGGGTTATGATTTCAGGCATTTTAGCATCCCCGGGTATCGCCTTCGGCAAAGCACTGCTGCTGAAGGAAGATGAAATTGTCATCGACCGGAAGAAAATTTCTGCCGATAAGGTTGATCAGGAAGTCGAACGTTTCCTGAGCGGCCGCGCCAAGGCCTCCGCCCAGCTGGAGGTCATCAAAACCAAAGCTGGTGAAACTTTCGGTGAAGAAAAAGAAGCCATCTTCGAAGGGCATATTATGCTGCTGGAAGATGAGGAGCTTGAGCAGGAAATCATAGCCCTGATTAAAGATAAGCACATGACTGCCGACGCGGCAGCCAATGAAGTTATCGACGGTCAGGCCACTGCCCTGGAAGAGCTGGACGATGAATACCTGAAAGAACGTGCGGCTGACGTACGTGATATCGGTAAGCGCCTGCTGCGCAACATCCTTGGTCTGGCTATCATCGATCTGAGCGCGATTCAGGATGAAGTCATCCTCGTCGCCGCCGATCTGACCCCGTCTGAAACCGCACAGCTGAACCTGAAAAAAGTGCTGGGTTTCATCACCGACGCGGGCGGCCGTACCTCCCACACCTCCATCATGGCGCGTTCCCTGGAACTGCCGGCCATCGTGGGCACCGGCAGCATCACGGCGCAGGTGAAAAACGGCGACTATCTGATTCTCGACGCGGTGAACAACCAGGTTCTGATCAACCCGTCTAACGAGCAAATTGAAGCGCTGCGTAATCTGCAGGCTCAGGTTGCGGAAGAAAAAGCCGAACTGGCGAAACTGAAAGATCTGCCGGCGATTACTCTGGACGGCCATCAGGTTGAAGTGTGCGCCAACATCGGTACCGTTCGCGACGTCGAAGGTGCTGAGCGCAACGGCGCCGAAGGCGTAGGCCTGTATCGTACTGAATTCCTGTTCATGGATCGCGACGCGCTGCCAACCGAAGAAGAGCAGTTTGCGGCTTATAAAGCGGTGGCTGAAGCCTGTGGCTCTCAGGCCGTTATCGTGCGTACTATGGACATCGGCGGCGACAAAGAGCTGCCGTACATGAACTTCCCGAAAGAAGAGAACCCGTTCCTCGGCTGGCGTGCCGTGCGTATCGCCATGGATCGTAAAGAGATCCTCCGCGATCAGGTTCGCGCCATCCTGCGTGCCTCCGCTTTCGGTAAGCTGCGCATTATGTTCCCGATGATCATCTCTGTTGAAGAAGTGCGTGCGCTGAAGAAAGAGATCGAAATCTACAAACAGGAACTGCGTGACGAAGGTAAAGCATTTGACGAATCCATTGAGATCGGCGTGATGGTGGAAACACCGGCTGCGGCGACCATTGCTCGTCATCTGGCCAAAGAAGTTGATTTCTTTAGTATCGGCACCAATGATTTAACGCAATATACTCTGGCAGTTGACCGTGGTAATGATATGATTTCACATCTTTACCAGCCGATGTCACCGTCTGTACTGAATCTGATTAAGCAAGTTATTGATGCTTCTCACGCTGAAGGTAAATGGACTGGCATGTGCGGTGAGCTTGCGGGCGATGAACGTGCTACACTTCTGTTGCTGGGTATGGGGCTGGACGAATTCTCTATGAGCGCCATTTCCATCCCGCGCATCAAGAAGATTATTCGTAACACGAACTTCGAAGATGCGAAAGTATTAGCAGAGCAGGCTCTTGCTCAACCGACAACGGACGAGTTAATGACGCTGGTTAACAAGTTCATTGAAGAAAAAACAATCTGCTAATCCACGAGATGCGCGGCCCAAATTACTGCTTAGGAGAAGATCATGGGTTTGTTTGATAAATTGAAATCTCTGGTTTCTGATGACAAGAAAGACACCGGAACTATTGAGATTGTTGCTCCCCTCTCCGGTGAGATCGTCAACATTGAAGACGTGCCGGATGTGGTTTTTGCGGAAAAAATTGTGGGCGATGGGATTGCCATCAAACCGACCGGCAACAAAATGGTCGCGCCGGTAGACGGTACCATTGGTAAAATTTTCGAAACCAACCATGCGTTCTCTATTGAATCTGATAGCGGCATCGAGCTGTTCGTTCACTTCGGTATTGATACCGTTGAACTGAAAGGCGAAGGCTTCAAGCGTATCGCTGAAGAAGGCCAGCGCGTGAAAGTCGGCGACCCGGTTATCGAATTCGATCTGCCGCTGCTGGAAGAGAAAGCCAAGTCTACCCTGACTCCGGTGGTTATCTCCAACATGGACGAGATCAAAGAGCTGATCAAACTGTCCGGTAGCGTGACCGTGGGTGAAACCCCGGTAATCCGCATCAAGAAGTAATGATTGCTGCATAGAAATGGCGCCGAAAGGCGCCATTTTTTTATATCGCGTGGGTCACCGGCTGATAGCATTTTTCGCGAGATAAGAGACGCAATCCTTCCGGGGTGCTCTCCAGAATGCGCCGCTCGCCGTCAGAGACCAGCAGTTCGCACTGATATCCTCCGGCCAGGCCGAACAGCGACCGCGCCACGCAGGCATCCTCCAGCGCCGCCTCCCCTGTGGTATCAAAATGACCAATAATGCGTCCCTGCTGACGGATCACTAACCGATAGCTTTTCATCTCTGTTGCTCCAGCGGCGGCAGGATCAGTTCGTCACACCCCTGCGCGGCAGTCCAGTTCATCACCTCCAGCACGCGCTGGGCGGCTGCTTCCGTCGCTGCCCCCAGCGCCAGGCCCGAAAGCAACCCGCTCACCAGCTCAGCGCAAAACAGATCGCCGGTACCCTTCAAGTCCGTCTCCACCCGCGGGTGAACCACCACCTGCACTGCATCGGCCGTCACCACCAGCACATTGATTGTCGAAGCGGCCTCTCCTGGCGCGCTGGTGATCACCACCCACTTGAGACTGTCCGACAGCAGGCTTCGCGCCGCGGCGACCGCCTCCTGCTGATTGCGACAGCGCCGGCCGCTCAGCGTCTCCAGCTCAAACAGATTAGGGGTGATCCCTTGCGCCAGCGGCAGCAGGTGCTGACGATAGGCGTCCGGGATCTCGGCCTTGACGTAGATGCCGCTGTCGACATCACCAATCACCGGATCCACCAGAATACAGAGATCGGGATGGCGGTCACGGACCCGCGTTAGCCACTGCGCCAGGCGTTCAATTTGCACGGCGTTGCCCATATAGCCGGTGGTCACCGCACGCAGTTCGCGCAACGCGTCGCGCTCCTCAAGCGCCTGCAGGTACCCGACAAACCACTCCTCCGGGATAATGCCGCCATAGAACGTCTCATAATGGGGCGTATTGCTGAACAGCACCGTCGGCACCGCCAGCACGCGCAAACCGTGCTGTTTAATCGCCGGTACCGCGATGCTGTTGCCGACGCTGCCGTAAACTACCTGCGACTGCACGGCGACGATATCGACTTCCGACGCCCGGCTTTTGTAGTGAAAGAGCACTGATTGTATGTCATCTTGCTGGCCCATCTTTTCTCCCCCCGCTGGACAGCGGGTCACGCTCTGATTATGATTCGTCCTATGCTAAATTTCATTTTGTCATAGGTCAATAATGTTTGCCGGAAAAACCGCCAGCGATATCTTCGATCATATCCGCCATCTGGTGCAGAGCGGTGGCTTGCAGCCCGGAGAAGTTCTGCCGCCGGTACGCGAGCTCGCCAGCCAGCTGGCGGTGAATCGCAATACCGTCGCCGCCGCTTATAAACGGCTGGTCACCTCCGGGCTGGCCGTGAGCCAGGGACGAAACGGCACGGCCATCAAAGCACGGGATCCGCTGCCGGCGCTGGAGGGCGGTGACCCCACGACGCCGCTGAACGATCTCTCCAGCGGCAATCCGGATCCCGCCAGGCTGCCTGATTTAGCACGCTATCTGGGCCAAATTGCCCGCACGCCCCACCTGTATGGCGATGCCCCCATCGAGCCGCGGCTTGGCGAATGGGCTGAGGCATGGTTTGCCGGGGAGATAACCGTTCCCTTTGCCCTGAACCTCGCCAGCGGGGCGATTGACGCGCTGGAGCGTCTGCTGTGCGCCTTGCTGCTCCCCGGCGACGGCGTGGTAGTTGAAGATCCCTGTTTTCTTAGCAGCATCAATATGGTGCGTTACGCTGGCTTTACCCCCTGCCCGGTGGCGGTGGATGCCGAGGGGATGGATCCTGTCGGGCTGGAGGAGGCGTTACGCAACGGCGCGCGGGCGGTGATCTTAACCCCGCGCGCGCACAATCCTACCGGCTGTAGCCTGACGGAAACCCGGGCGCATGCCCTGCGGGAGGTGCTGGTCCGTTATCCGCAGGTGCTGGCGATCGTCGATGATCATTTTGCCCTGCTGTCGGCTACGCCCTGGTTTTCTCCTCTGCCCGCGAGCACCCAGCGCTGGGCGGTGGTGCGTTCGATGTCAAAAACCCTCGGGCCCGACCTGCGGCTGGCCTTTATTGCCAGCGATATCGACACCTCCTCGGCGCTGCGCCTGCGGCTTAACGCCGGCAGCCAGTGGGTCAGCCATCTGCTGCAGGATCTGACGCTGGCCTGTCTCACCGATGAGGCGTTTATAGCCTCGATGACGGAAACCCGCCGTCACTATCGCCAGCAGAATGAGAAACTGGCGGCAGCGCTGGCCCGGCACGGCTACAGCCATGCTACGCCTGGCGACGGCCTTAATTTCTGGCTGCCGCTGCCAACGGCGAGCCAGCCCTACGCCTTACGCCTGGCCCGCGCCGGCTGGCTGGTCCGCGAGGGGGAGGTGTTTGGCATTCGTACGCCCTCCCACGGGCTACGCCTGTCGCTGGGCCGCCTGAATGACGATGAGATTGCCCGCCTGGCGGCCGATATAGCCCTGGTCTTAGACGCTCCCTGACGCAGGCAGTGCGTCGAACGCATCGGGGAGTGGTAGCTACTGCCGACAAGTTACTGTAAAAATAAACGAAAACAGGCGTAGTCTTACCTGCATGCCCGGATCGTCGAAACGGATGAAACGCTCACGGTGGCGGACACATCGCTCACAATAAGGAGCACCAGAGATGCATCACATTGACCTGACCCTAAAAGCAGTCATCGAAGCCTGCGACCGCGCTATCTCGCAGGAAGATTACGATACCCTGATGGGCTATTACGCGGAAGACGCCGCGCTGGTCGTCAAACCGGGCATGGTGGTCAGAGGGAAAGAGAATATCCGCAAAGCGTTTATCGCCATTGCCGACTATTTCCAGCACCGGCTGATAGTGACCCAGGGGAAAATGGAGGTCATTGAGGGCGGCGGCAATGCGCTGGTGATAATGGAGACCCGGCTGGATATCCCGACGGCACAGGGAATAACACAGGTTACGCGACGCGCAACCTATGTCTTTCAGAAGCAGGGGGAGCGCTGGTTGTGCACGGTCGATAACTCCTACGGCACCGACCTGCTCGATGATTAAATACCCGCTCCCTGGCTAAAATGTTCCTCGCCGAACACGCCGGTGGAGAGGTAGCGATCGCCGCGATCGCAGACGATCGCCACCACCACCGCGCCTGGATTTTCGCGGGCGATACGTAACGCCCCGGCTACCGCGCCGCCAGAGCTGACGCCGCAGAAAATGCCTTCCCGCACCGCCAGCTGACGCATGGTGTTCTCGGCATCCTGCTGATGAATATCCAGCACCGCATCCACCAGCGAAGCGTTAAAGATCCCCGGCATATACTCTGCCGGCCAGCGGCGGATCCCGGGAATACTGCTGCCCTCCTCCGGCTGCAGGCCGACGATGGTCACCGGTTTACTCTGTTCGCGCAGAAATCGTGACACGCCGGTAATGGTGCCGGTGGTCCCCATACTGGAGACAAAGTGGGTGATACGCCCTGCGGTCTGCTGCCAGATTTCCGGCCCGGTGGTGGTGTAGTGGGCGTAGGGGTTGTCCGGGTTGTTAAACTGATCGAGCAGTTTGCCCTCCCCGCGCTGAGCCATCTCGAGGGCCAGGTCGCGAGCCCCTTCCATCCCCTGCTCTTTGGTGACCAGGATCAGCTCGGCGCCGTAGGCGCGCATCGCGGCCCGGCGCTCCTGGCTCATGTTGTCGGGCATCAGCAGCTTCATCCGGTAGCCTTTCAGCGCGGCGATCATCGCCAGCGCGATACCGGTGTTGCCGCTGGTCGCTTCGATCAGCACGTCGCCGGGCTGAATTTCGCCGCGCTTTTCCGCTTCGACGATCATCGACAGCGCAGCGCGATCTTTCACCGAACCGGCCGGATTATTGCCTTCGAGTTTGACCCAGATTTCGCTGCCGTTGTCCGGCCCCAGACGCTGAAGTTTGACCAGAGGGGTATTGCCGATGGTGTGTTCGAGTGTATTCACGATGTTTACTCAATAAAAAAGCCGGGCGGCGCTTCGCTTACCCGGCCTACCAGACGCGTGATAATTTCAGACCGGGTAAGCACAGCCTCACCCGGCAAAAGCACATGGATTTAAGCTATCAGGCCGACTGCGCCAGAGCAAGCTCGCCGCGTGGCTCGATACGCTCGGTACCGTTGTACAGGCGCGCATTTTGCAGCCCGACGAACAGCCGTTCGCCGCGGGACGGCGCCTCATCGCCCGTTAACACCACGCTCAGCGGTTCGTCATACCACCCCAGAGGCTGGACGACTAATTGGGTGTAGTGTCCTTTCGGACTGGCCTCCAGGACCTGCACCGGCAGCGGCGAATCCAGGCTGGTTCGGCGGCTGATGTCCACTTCCCACGGACGCAGGAACAGATCCACCGGCCCCTGGTATGCCGGGGTATAGCCTAACGGCCAGCGGTGGGCGCCAACGTGGAACTGTCCGCCGCGGATAACCCCCTGCAGACGATTCACTTCCCCCATGAACTCCAGCACGAAGCGGGTGGACGGCTCACGCCACACGCGTTCAGGCGCATCGGCCTGTTCGATGTTGCCCTGGCTCATCACCACCACCCGGTCGGCAACTTCCATCGCCTCTTCCTGATCGTGGGTGACGAACACGCTGGTAAATTTTAGCTCTTCATGCAGCTGACGCAGCCAGCGGCGCAGCTCTTTACGCACCTGCGCATCCAGCGCGCCGAAAGGTTCATCCAGCAGCAGAATTTGCGGCTCTACCGCCAGGGCGCGCGCCAGCGCCACGCGCTGCTTCTGACCACCGGACAGCTGCGCCGGATAGCGATCCGCCAGGTGAGCCAGCTGCACCATCTCCAGCAGTTTGGTCACTTTGGCTTTAATCGCCGCCGCATTGGGTCGTTCACGGCGCGGCAGCACGGTCAGGCCAAAAGCGATGTTATCGAACACCGTCATATGGCGGAACAGCGCATAGTGCTGGAAGACGAAGCCCACTTTACGGTCGCGGGCGTGCATCCGGCTGACGTCGGTGCCGTGGAAGCGGATATGACCGCTGGTCTGATGCTCCAGCCCGGCGATAATCCGCAGCAGGGTAGTTTTCCCGGAGCCGGAAGGCCCCAGCAGCGCGACCATTTGTCCGGAAGGGATATCCAGCGAGATATCATTCAGCACCTGGGTGCGACCAAACGATTTCTTAATATTGGCAATCTCAATGCTCATGATTTCCCTCCTGTTGCGCGCGTTTTTCCTGATTGGCCAGACGCCATTGCAACATACTCTTTAAAAACAGGGTCAGAATAGCCATTAACGTCAGCAGGGCCGCGGCGGTAAACGAGCCGACGGTGTTGTAATCCTGCTCCAGTAATTCAATTTGCAGCGGCAGCGACAGCGTTTCTCCGCGGATCGAACCGGAGACCACCGACACCGCGCCGAATTCGCCGATGGCGCGGGCGTTGGTCAATACCACGCCGTACAGCAGCGCCCAGCGAATATTGGGCAACGTCACCCGGCGGAACATCTGCCATCCGGAAGCCCCCAGCAATACCGCCGCCTCATCTTCATGGCTGCCCTGACTCATCATCACCGGCACCAGCTCACGCACCACAAACGGACAGGTGACAAAGATCGTCGCCAGCACCATGCCCGGCCAGGCGAACATGATTTGCAGATTATGTGCATCAAGCCAGCCGCCCAGCGGACCGTTAGAGCCGTAGAACAGCAGATAAACCAGACCCGCGACCACCGGCGAGACGGCGAACGGGATATCCAGCATCGTCAACAGCAGCTGGCGTCCCGGGAACGTAAAGCGTGTGACCAGCCAGGCCAGCAAGGTCCCGAACACCAGGTTCACCGGCACGGTAATCAAGGCGATCATCACCGTCAGCCAGATGGCGTGCAGCATGTCCGGGTTCGCCAGGTTTTCCAGCACCGGCATTAACCCTTTGCTGAAGGCCTGAATGAAGATGTAGAGCATCGGCACCACAAGGATGAAGGCGGAAACCAGCATCCCGACGCCAATCAGAAACCATTTGCCCCAGTTGATGCGGGGCGCGTCGTAGCGTTTCAATTGAGTAACTTCCGCCATTAGTGACCTACCACGCGTCGACCAAAGCGACTCTGCAGGGTATTGATGGAAAACAACAGCAGCAGCGAGGCGGCCAGGATCACTGAGGCGATGGCGCTCGCCGCCGGATAGTCAAACTCCTGCAGACGAATAAAGATCATCAGCGACGTCACTTCCGTCTTCCACGCGATGTTGCCGGCGATAAAAATCACCGCGCCGAATTCGCCGAGGCTGCGGGTAAACGACAAGGCGATGCCCGCCAGCAGCGCCGGCGACAGCTCCGGCAGGACCACCTTGCGAAAACTCTGCCAGCGCGTGGCGCCCAGCGTTTCCGCTGCCTCTTCATATTCCGGTCCCAGCTCTTCCAGCACCGGCTGCACGGTACGCACCACGAACGGGATGCTGGTGAAAGCCATCGCCACGGCGATACCGAGCCAGGTATAGGTCACTTTAATATCGAACTTCGCCAGCCATTCCCCGTAAATGCCGTTTACCGAAAACAGCGAGGCCAGGGTCAGGCCGGCTACCGCCGTCGGCAGCGCAAACGGCAGGTCCATTAAGGCATCCAGCAGCGTGCGGCCCGGAAAACGATAGCGGGTAAGGATCCACGCCATCAGCAGACCGAAGACGCCGTTAAAAATCGAGGCCACGAACGCCGACAGCAGCGTCACCTTATAGGCCGCCACCACCTGCGGGTTGGTGATCACATCCCAGTACTGCGCCCAGCTCATCTGCGCCAGCTGCATCACCAGCGCGCTGAGCGGTAATAACAGAATCAGACAGACAAACAGCAGGCTGGTGCCGAGGCTCAGGGTAAAGCCCGGCAGCACGCGCTTGGACGACACAGCAAACATTACTTACGCCCCGCCGCCAGCAGTTTGTCCAGTTCGCCGCCGCTGGCGAAGTGGGTTTTCATCACCTCAGGCCAGGAGCCAAACTTGTCCTCCACGCGGAACAGTTCGGTCTGCGGGAATTTATCCTTCAGCGAATCCATCACTTTCGGGTTGTTTACCCGATAGTAGTAGTCGGTAATGATGGTCTGCGCCTGCGGGCTGTAGAGCCAGTTCAGATAGGCTTTCGCCGCCTTTTCCGTGCCGTTGGCTTTGACGTTTTTATCCACCCAGGCCACCGGGAACTCCGCCAGAATGTTGGTTTTCGGGATCACCACTTCAAATCCCTGCGCCTCATACTGCTTGCGAATATTGTTCACTTCCGACTCGAAACTGATCAGCACATCGCCCAGGCCGCGCTCGGCGAAGGTAGTGGTCGCCCCGCGTCCGCCGGTGTCGAAGACTTCGACGTTCTTCAGGAACTGGGTCATAAACTGTTCGGTTTTGGCTTTATCGCCACCGTCGGCTTTATCCGCCGCGCCCCAAGCCGCCAGGTAGGTGTACCGCGCGTTGCCCGAGGTTTTCGGGTTCGGGAAGATCAGCTTAACGTCAGAGCGGACCAGGTCGTTCCAGTCATGAATGTTTTTCGGGTTGCCTTTGCGCACCAGGAAGCCCATCGTCGAATAGAACGGCGAGCTGTTGTTTGGCAGGCGGCTTTGCCAGTCGGCCGGGATCAGGTTGCCTTTGTCATGCAGGATCTGCACGTCCGTCACCTGGTTGTAGGTCACCACGTCCGCCTTCAGGCCCTGCAGGATCGCCAGCGCCTGCTTGGAAGAGCCGGCGTGCGACTGCTTGATGGTCAGCTTGTCTCCACCATTGTCCTTCGCCCACTGCTGCTCAAAAGGCGGGTTAAGGGCGGCAAACAGCTCGCGGGAGACATCATAGGAGCTGTTCAGCAGCTCCGTCGCCTGCGCCTGCGCCACCAGCAGCAGGGAAGCCGCCAGCGCCAGATATCCTTTTTTCAGTGATTTAACGGCCATTGCGCACCCTTATCAAAAATGATCATTTACTGATGATCATCATATTTATAACGGGTACGAAAGGAGTAACGGTTTTATATACCGTTTGGCGATTTGGAAGTCGAAAAGGGAATAAGCACCTGGCAAAGCTTAGCTGAAAGCGGCTCGCAGATTAGACGTGTCATTGTGACAAACGGCAGCCAGGCGCGCACTGGGTTTATATGAAAAACACACAGATATTTGCTCGTCAGCTCAGACGTAGCTTAACGCCAACAGAACGTCGACTATGGTACTTACTGCGCAACCGCCGTTTTGCTTGCTATAAGTTTCGCCGCCAGCATCCCGTTGGCCCCTATATTCTCGATTTTGCCTGCTGCGCAACATGGCTGGCGATTGAACTGGACGGCGGTCAACACGATCCGAGACGCGTCTACGATGTTCGCCGCACCCGCTGGCTACAGAGTCAGGGATGGCGGGTTTTACGCTTCTGGAATAATGAGTTTGAAGAGTATGAAGAGGCGGTGATGGAGAGGATACTTGAAGCGCTTGAGTCGCCAATGCCCTCACCCCGCCCCTCTCCCTGAGGGAGAGGGAGAAAGAGAGTCCGCACGCAGATTCCATAACCGCACCGAACGGTTCCCTCTCCCTGAGTGAGAGGGAGAAAGAGAGTCCACACGCAGATTCCATAACCGCACCGTACCGTCCCCTCTCCCCTTTGGGGAGAGGGTTAGGGTGAGGGGACAAATTACAGCGCCTGAATACGCTCCAGGGAGGGCGCGAAGTAATAGCCGCCGGTCACTGGTTTGGTGAAGCGCAGCATCGCATCGCGTTTGCCGTCGGTATCGCCGAACATGCTCAGCAGCTGCTGCTCGATGTTGTACAGACGCGCGCAGTAAGCGCAAAAATAGAGGCCATGGGTACCGCTGGCGGTGCCATACGGCAGGCTCTGGCGAACAATTTTCAGCCCTTTGCCATCTTCTTTTAAGTCAACGCGGCTCAGGTGCGACGTGACCGGACGTTCGTCGCCATCGATCTCTTCATTGGCTTCCTTGGTGCGGCCGATCATCATCTCCTGATCCGGCACGCTCATGCGGTTCAGCTGTTTGAGATTATGCTCCCAGCGCTGGACGAACACGTAGCTGCCGCCCGCGTCCACGCCGTCTTTGATCACCGCCACTTCACGACGGGTTTCTTCCCCCGCCGGGTTTTCGGTGCCGTCGACGAAGCCGCTGAGGTCACGCTCTTCCACCCAGCGGAAGCCGTGGATCTCTTCTTTCACCTCGATAGCGTCGCCAAAGGCGGCCAGCGCGGCCTGCGCTACCGAGAAGTTCACTTCATGGCGGGCGGATAAAATATGAATCAGCAGGTCATACTGGGTGGACGGCGCCAGCCCTTTGCCATAGACCGGAAAATCTTTTAACTCTTCCGCCCCTTCGCCGCCGCTCAGCTGACGCCAGACGTTATTGCCGAACGCCACCACGGCACCGAGTTTGGCGTCAGGGAATTTAGCCTGAAAGGTGGCCACTTTATCGACAAAAATTTTGCTCGCTTCGCGCAGGGCGTTAACGTCCCCTTTGACATTGGCTTCAATCCAAATCGCCGCGCGGCAATGTTCCGGCAAAATGCCGCTCTGAACCTGAGACATCGCTCCTCCTGAAATGATGCAACCACAACGCTGTCGCGTTGCTAACGCGCCATTGTAACCGTTTTTCAGGGCCGTCGTGTCTCTTCAGATCAATTTAGCGACGCCAGATAATTTTGCTGACCTTCCAGTTTTTCAGCGTATCGTCGGAGGGCATCAGTTCGTCCGGGCCGCTCCAGTGGCCAGTGAAGGCGTAACTGATATGCTGGCTCCCCTCGGCCTGGCACTCGACGACCGCCCCGTTGTCATTGCTGCCTTTCTGGCAGTTGCCGAAGGCTTTGCTGTACAGATCGCTGAACGGTGTGCCGATTTTCACGCCGCTGGCGGTTTTGATTTCGGCATCACGCACCTCAATCCGGCTGATGGCACCGTTGTCACCATTGATGGTCAGCGCCACACTGTTGTCTTTCAGCGCTTCAAAGTAGTGGACGATATTGCCCTGATCGGTCTTCATTCCGCTGCGCAAACGATAGTCGCCCCCCAGGGCATCGCTAATGGCCTGTTCGTTGAGCGGCGTGGACGCCGTCAGTTTACCCACCCCCTGCTCGGTCACCTCGGTGGAAGAACCAAACCAGTTCCACGGATAGGCCGCCGACCAGTTGACCGCGCTCATCGTTGAGCAGCCGGTGAGCGCCAGCGGAAGCGCGCAGAGCATTACACGTAGCGATTTCATTTCACAATCCTTTCTGAGTCATTCAACGCATGTTGGAGTTCACGATCGGTAAAAAGTGCCATTAAAAGCTAGTCTGGCGAAAACAGGCGCCGAGGCGACGGCTGGTTGCCAGCCACCACAGGGCATAGCCATCCGCGACCAGCAGCGCAATGGTCAGCGATGAGGGCGATTCGCCGCTCAGCCATAGCATCGGCTGCCAGAGCAACAGCAGCACTTGCGATAGCACCAGCAGCCAGCGCATCGCCCGCCACAGGCGCGGCAGGCGCTGACGATAGCCGCTAAGCAGAAAGGCCAGCACCGCCGGCACGCCGGGAAGTAAACCGAGCCAGAAGCGGTCGTGATCGGGATAGAACAGATTCAGAATCGCGTCGCCCTGCTGGCGCGACGCGCCGGCCATCAAGAACAGCACCCACGTGCGGGCCTGTAACAACAGTACGCACCAGAAAAGAAAAGGCAGGCGCAGACGGCCATGGGCATCAAAATCGGCGGGGATAAACTCAGTATTCTTCATCTTCAATCAGGCGTTTGCCCAGGGTCAGAACGTCGGCGTACTCATAGCCCAGCCGCTCATACATCCCCTGCACCACGTCGTTGTCCTCGCGGACCATAATATTGATTTTCGGGCAGCCGCGAGCAATCAGCTTTTTCTCCAGACGGTTGAGCAACGCGTTCGCGATACCCCGGCCGCGATATTCCGGATGGACCCCCAGATAGTAGGCCGACCCGCGATGGCCGTCATATCCGCCCATCACCGTACCGACGACTTCGCCGTTCACTTCCGCCACCAGGAACAGGCTGACATCGTGATTCAGCTTGCGCTCAATATCCATCTCCGGATCGTTCCAGGGACGCAGCAGATCGCAACGCTCCCACAGCGTCACAACCTCTTCGAAATCCTGCTGGCGAAAAACGCGAATCTCCATGGTATTCCCCACCATTGACGGTTAAAAACAGTGATTATGGCGCGAATATGACTGATAGCCAATATCAGGCGAAATCAGCGACAAAAAATGGCATAATATGACTTTGTCATGTATTGAAATGAAAAGTAAAACAATTCTTATTTTGAATGGTCGTAACGGCAAACGCGATACGATATAACATTGGACATCACTTGTTTACAATTCAGGCCGAATGAGCACTTTTAAACCCTTAAAAATACTTGCTTCGCGCCGTCAGGTGCTGAAAGCCGGGCTGGCTGCCATGACGCTGAGCGGCGTCACTGCACAGGTCAGCGCAAAAGAGCAGCCACTGAAAACATCAAATGGACACAGCAAACCCGCCGCCAAAAAGGCCGGCGCCCGCCGCATTGTGATGCTCGACCCGGGCCACGGCGGCATCGATACCGGGGCTATCGGCCATAATGGCTCGAAAGAGAAGCATGTGGTACTGGCGATCGCTAAGAACGTGCGCAGCATCTTGCGCAGCAACGGCATTGACGCCCGCTTGACCCGCACCGGCGATACCTTTATCCCGCTGTATGACCGCGTGGAGATTGCCCATCAGCACGGCGCCGATCTGTTTATGTCGATCCACGCCGACGGCTTCACCAACCCGAGCGCCGCCGGCGCCTCGGTGTTCGCCCTGTCAAACCGCGGGGCGAGTAGCGCCATGGCGAAATACCTCTCCGATCGCGAAAACCGCGCCGACGAGGTCGCCGGTAAGAAAGCGACGGATAAAGACCATCTGCTGCAGCAGGTGCTGTTCGATCTGGTGCAGACCGACACCATTAAAAACAGCCTGACGCTGGGCTCGCATATCCTCAAAAAGATCAAGCCGGTGCATAAGCTACACAGCCGCAATACCGAACAGGCGGCGTTCGTGGTGCTGAAGTCGCCGTCCATACCGTCCGTGCTGGTGGAAACCTCGTTCATTACTAACCCGAACGAGGAAAAACTGCTCGGCACCACCGCCTTCCGGCAGAAAATCGCCACCGCGATTGCCAACGGCATTATCAGCTATTTCCACTGGTTCGATAACCAGAAAGCCCATTCGAAGAGACGTTAATGAAACCCGATGTCGCGCAGGTTAAAACTTTTCTGCTCCAGCTGCAGGACAACCTCTGTCAGCAGCTGAGCGCCGTAGATGGCGCGCCGTTTATTGAAGACGCCTGGCAGCGGGAAGGCGGCGGCGGCGGACGCAGCCGGGTGCTGCGCGAGGGCAATGTGTTCGAACAGGCCGGGGTCAACTTCTCCCACGTCCATGGCGACGCCATGCCTGCCTCCGCCACCGCCCACCGCCCGGAGCTGGCCGGACGCAGCTTTGAAGCCATGGGCGTCTCGCTGGTGGTTCATCCGCTGAACCCCTATGTGCCCACCAGCCATGCCAACGTGCGGTTCTTTATTGCCGAGAAGCCCGGCGCCGACCCGGTGTGGTGGTTCGGCGGCGGCTTTGATTTAACCCCCTACTACGGCTTTGAAGAGGATGCCGTCCATTGGCATCGTACCGCCCGCGATCTGTGTCTGCCGTTCGGCGAAGAAGTCTATCCGCGCTATAAAAAATGGTGCGATGAGTACTTCTATCTCAAGCACCGCCAGGAGCAGCGCGGCATCGGCGGTCTGTTCTTTGACGACCTGAACACCCCGGATTTTGACCACTGCTTCGCCTTTATGCAGGCGGTCGGGAACGGCTATGCTGATGCCTATTTACCCATCGTCGAACGCCGGAAAGCCACGCCGTACGGCGAGCGCGAGCGCCATTTTCAGCTCTATCGCCGCGGCCGCTATGTCGAATTCAATCTGGTCTGGGACCGCGGCACCCTGTTCGGTCTGCAGACCGGCGGTAGGACGGAATCGATTCTGATGTCGATGCCGCCGCTGGTACGCTGGGAATATGATTACCAGCCGGAGGCCGGCAGCCCCGAAGCGGCGCTGAGCGAGTTTATTAAAGTGAAAGCTTGGATCTAAACGAAGCCAATTCAGACCAAAAGCCCCGGAGTACCGGGGCTTTTTTATGACGTTTACAGCGGTTCGGTTTGCGCTTCGACAACCGCCAGCGCCACCATATTCACGATGCGACGCACGGAGGCGATCGGCGTCAGAATATGCACCGGCTTCGCGACTCCCATCAGCACCGGCCCGACGGTTACCCCTTCCGAACTGGAGACGCGCAGCAGGTTATAGCTGATCCGGGCGGCTTCCATATTCGGCATCACCAGAATATTGGCCGACCCCTTCAGCGGGCTGTCCGGCATGCGATCGTTGCGGATGCTTTCCACCAGCGCGGCGTCGCCATGCATTTCACCATCGATCATCAGCTCCGGGGCGCGGGCCTTCACCAGCTCCAGGGTTTTACGCATCTTGCTGGCTGACGGGCAGTCGGCAGAGCCAAAGTTGGAGTGCGACAGCAACGCCACCCGCGGCTCAATACCAAAGCGACGCACGCTTTCCGCCGCCATCAGGGTGATCTCTGCCAGCTCTTCCGGCGAGGGATCGTGATTGACATAGGTATCGGCGATAAAGGTGTTACCACTCGGCAGCAGCAGCGCATTCATCGCCCCGGCGGTGCTGACGCCGTCGCGATAGCCGAAAAGCGGCTGCACCACGCGGTAGTGGTCATGATATTCGCCGATAGTCCCGCAGATCATCGCATCCGCTTCGCCACGGTGAACCATGATGGCGCCAATCACTGTGGTGTTGCTAATCACCGCCCGCTGCGCCTGCTCCTGGGTAATGCCGCGGCGCTTCATCAGCTGATAGTACTCGCTCCAGTACTCTTTAAACCGCGGGTCGGATTCATTATTGACGATCTCGAAGTCAACGCCGGCCTTGATCTGCAGGCCCAGCTTCTGGATGCGCATTTCAATCACGCTTGGGCGGCCCACCAGAATCGGTTTAGCCAGCCCCAGCGACACCAGCTCCTGGGTGGCGTGCAGCACCCGGGTCTCCTCCCCTTCCGCCAGCACCACACGCTTCGGCTCTTTGCGCGCCTGAGAGAAGATAGGCTTCATAAACAGGTTGGTCTTATAGACGAACTCGCTCAGCTTCTCGATATAGGCGTCAAAATCAGCGATCGGGCGCGTCGCCACGCCGGAGTCCATCGCCGCCTTCGCCACCGCGGGGGCGATCTTGACGATCAGCCGCGGGTCGAACGGTTTCGGAATGATGTAGTCCGGGCCAAAGCTTAAATCCTGATCGCCGTAGGCGGAGGCCACCACTTCGCTCTGCTCAGCGTGGGCCAGCTCGGCAATGGCATGCACCGCCGCCAGCTTCATCTCTTCGTTGATCGCCGTCGCGCCGACGTCCAGCGCGCCGCGGAAGATGAACGGGAAGCAGAGCACGTTGTTGACCTGGTTAGGATAGTCGGAGCGGCCGGTGCAGATGATGGCATCATCGCGGACCTGCTTCGCCAGCGGCGGCAGAATTTCCGGCTCCGGATTGGCCAGGGCGAGGATCAGCGGCGCGCGCGCCATCTTCTTCACCATCTCCGGGGTCAGCACTTTCGGACCGGAGCAGCCGAGGAAAATGTCCGCGCCGTCGATCACGTCATCGAGGGTGCGTTTGCCGTCGTCTTCCACCGCATAGGCCGCTTTGGTTTCCGCCATGTTCGGCTCACGATCCTTATAGATAACGCCTTTCGAATCGCAGACCACGATGTTGTGCTTTTGCATCCCCAGCGCCACCAGCAGGTTCATGCAGGCAATTGCCGCCGCCCCGGCGCCGGAGACCACCATCCGCACGTCGGACAGATTCTTCTCAACGACGCGCAGGCCGTTGAGGATCGCCGCGGTGCTGATGATCGCCGTGCCGTGCTGATCGTCGTGGAAAACCGGAATATTCATCCGCTCGCGCAGCTGCTGCTCAATGTAGAAACACTCAGGCGCTTTAATATCTTCGAGGTTGATACCGCCGAAGGTTGGCTCGAGGGCGGCGACGACGTTAATGAATTTATCCGGGTCCAGCTCATCGACTTCGATATCAAACACATCGATCCCGGCGAATTTCTTAAACAGGACGCCTTTGCCCTCCATCACCGGCTTGCCGGCCAGCGCGCCGATGTTGCCGAGTCCCAGCACCGCGGTGCCATTGGAGACCACCGCCACCAGGTTGCCGCGGGCGGTATATTTGTAGGCCGCCAGCGGATCTTTTTCAATTTCCAGACAGGGGGCCGCGACGCCCGGCGAGTAGGCCAGCGCCAGATCGCGCTGGGTGGCGAGAGGTTTGGTCGGCGAGACCTGGATTTTTCCGGGAACCGGAAATTCGTGGAAGTCGAGGGCGCTCTGTTTTAACTGCTCATCCATTTTATATTCCTTTCTTTCACGTATCGTTCGTAGGGAAAAAGCGTGATGACCATCCTGTCGTTCACCTTTCAGTGGCAGACAGTATCCCTCCTGGCGGGGCGATAAACTTTGAACACCGCCAAACTCTGGCCATCGCTATGATCTGGTTGTTATCAATTTATAGCGGTTATGTTACCCGGATTCGCCGCCAATAATAGCCCCGTCTGCTATGCTTTTTGGTTATGTACCTCATCAATATTTATACCGCATACCGGCAAGCACTCATGTAACACCTTGTTCCAGGAGGACTTATCTATGAATCAGCTAGACAGTATCAAGCAGTTCACCACCGTGGTCGCCGACAGCGGCGACATCGAATCCATCCGCCACTACCATCCGGAAGATGCCACCACTAACCCCTCCCTGCTGCTGAAGGCCGCCGGCCTGGCGTCCTATAGCGGACTCATTGACGACGCGATCGCCTGGGCGAAAAAGCAAGGAGGCGGCCGTGAAGCGCAGGTGACTCACGCCTGCGATAAGCTGGCGGTCAATTTTGGCGCGGAGATCCTCAAAAGCATTCCTGGCCGGGTCTCCACCGAGGTGGACGCCCGGCTCTCCTTCAACCGAGAGAAGAGCATCGAGAAAGCGCGCCATCTGGTGGCGCTGTATCAGGAGATGGGCATTGATAAGTCACGGATCCTGATCAAGCTGGCCTCCACCTGGGAGGGGATCCGTGCCGCCGAGACGCTGGAAAAAGAGGGGATCCACTGCAACCTGACGCTGCTGTTTTCCTTCGCCCAGGCCCGGGCCTGCGCCGAGGCCGGGGTCTATCTGATCTCCCCTTTCGTCGGACGTATTTATGACTGGTATCAGGCGCGCAAACCGCTGGATCCTTACGTGGTTGAGGAAGATCCAGGGGTGAAATCCGTGCGCAATATCTATGACTACTTCAAACAGCATAAATACAACACCATCGTGATGGGCGCCAGCTTCCGCCGCACCGAACAGATCCTTGCCCTGGTCGGCTGCGACCGGCTGACCATCGCCCCGCCCCTGTTAAAAGAGCTGCAGGCCAGCGACGCCCCGGTGGTGCGCAAACTGATCCCTGCCAGCCAGATCCTGCCGCGCCCGGTGCCGCTCAGCGAGGCGGAGTTCCGCTGGGAACATAATCAGGATCCGATGGCGGTCGAAAAGCTGGCGGAGGGTATCCGCCTGTTCGCCGTCGATCAACGCAAACTGGAAGATCTGCTTGCCGCCAAACTGTCACTTTAGTCTCACGGAGAAAACTATGTCCCGAAGAGAGCTTGCCAACGCCATCCGCGCCCTGAGCATGGACGCGGTGCAGAAAGCCAATTCCGGCCACCCCGGTGCGCCAATGGGGATGGCAGACATTGCCGAAGTGCTGTGGAACGATTTTCTCAAGCACAATCCGCAGAACCCTGGCTGGGTGGACCGCGACCGTTTTATTCTGTCCAACGGCCACGCGTCGATGCTGCTCTACAGTCTGCTGCACCTGTCCGGCTACGATCTGCCGCTGTCAGAGCTGAAGCAGTTCCGCCAGCTGCACTCTAAAACGCCGGGTCACCCGGAGCATGGCTATACCCCCGGGGTGGAGACCACCACCGGCCCGCTGGGCCAGGGGCTGGCGAACGCCGTCGGTATGGCCATCGCCGAACGCACCCTGGCGGCGCAGTTTAACCGCCCCGGTCATGAGATTATCGACCATCACACCTGGGTTTTCATGGGCGATGGTTGTCTGATGGAGGGGATCTCCCATGAGGCCTGTTCGCTGGCAGGCACGCTCGGACTGGGCAAGCTGATCGGTTTTTACGACCACAACGGCATCTCCATCGACGGCAAAACCGACGGCTGGTTTACCGATGATACGGCAGAACGGTTCCGCGCCTACCACTGGCACGTGATCGGCGACATTGACGGCCACGATCCTCAGGCCATCAAACAGGCCATTACGGAAGCGCAGGCGGTGAAAGATAAGCCGTCGCTGATCATCTGTCGGACCATCATCGGCTTCGGTTCGCCCAACAAAGCCGGCTCAGAGGAGTCGCACGGCGCGGCGCTGGGTGAAAAAGAGGTGGCCCTGGCCCGCCAGCAGCTGGGCTGGAAACATCCCCCCTTTGAGATCCCGAAAGAGATCTATCAGGGCTGGGATGCGCGTCCACGCGGCGAAAAAGCCGAGCACGCCTGGAACGAGAAATTCGCCGCCTACCGGCAGCAGTTCCCGGAGCTGGCCGCTGAGCTGACCCGCCGCATGGATGGCGCCCTGCCGGAGGATTTTGCCACGACCGCCCGCGACTACGTGGCGAAGCTGCAGGCCGAGCCGGCGAAGATCGCCAGCCGTAAAGCCTCGCAGAACGCGCTGAACGCGTACGGCCCGCACCTCCCGGAGCTGCTGGGCGGTTCGGCGGATCTGGCGCCGAGTAACCTGACCATCTGGTCTGGCTCGACATCGATTAAAGAGGATGCCGCGGGCAACTATATTCACTACGGCGTGCGCGAATTCGGCATGACCGCGGTGGCCAACGGCATCGCCCTACACGGGGGATTCATCCCCTATACCTCGACCTTCCTGATGTTTGTGGAATACGCCCGCAACGCCGCGCGCATGGCGGCTCTGATGAAGGCCCGGCAGATCATGGTCTATACCCATGACTCCATCGGTCTGGGGGAAGACGGTCCGACCCACCAGGCGGTGGAACAGCTGGCCAGTCTGCGGCTGACGCCCAACTTCAGCACCTGGCGCCCATGCGACCAGGTGGAGACCGCTGTCGCCTGGCAGGCGGCCATCGCGCGTCAGGGCGGACCGACGGCGCTGATCCTGTCGCGACAAAACCTGGCGCAGATGCCGCGCACCCCGCAACAGGTGCAGGATATCGCCCGGGGCGGCTACGTGCTGAAGGATGCCGGAGGCAAACCCGACCTGATCCTCATCGCCACCGGCTCGGAAGTGGAGATCACCGTCCTGGCGGCGGAAAAATTGTTGGCCAACGGGGTGAATGTGCGAGTGGTTTCGCTCCCCTCCACCGATGTGTTTGACGCTCAGGACGAGGCCTGGCGCGAGTCGGTGCTGCCGTCGGACGTCAGCGCCCGGGTGGCGGTCGAGGCCGGGATAGCGGACTACTGGTATAAATATGTCGGCTTAAAAGGCAAGATTGTCGGCATGACCGGCTACGGTGAATCCGCCCCGGCGGAGCAGCTGTTCCCGTTCTTTGGCTTTACGGTCGACCATATCGTCGCCACCGCCGAACAGGTGCTTAACGGGTGATCCACAGCGTGGGCCAGGCGTCTGGCCCCTGCCAGTTGTCGCACGTCGGCTGCTGCGCGTAGCGGGAGAGGCTGAACCGCTGGCCGTCAAAACGCCAGCGGGTCTGGATCCCGCAATCGCCAGACGCGCGCCCCTTGTCCAGGGTCACCAGCTCATGGCGGCGATCATCATAGCTGGCGTTAATTAGCTCTAACTCCCGCGGCGCCTCGCCCGGCGGCTGAAATGGCAGCGTTAGCCGCACCTGGCGGGCGACATACGGGCGCTGGCGGGAGACCAGCCAGGCCAGCCAGACGGTGTTGTACGCCCCGGATTCGCAGCTGGTCATCAGCAGCACTTTGTCATCCGTCAGGGCAGTGACGCGAATTTCGCGGCGGAACGGATCGAGGGAGCAGTTACTGTTGCTCATCCGCTCATTGCCATAGTCCATCAGATCGTTGAGCTCATCACGACCCAGCGGCGACTGCGCCGTATCCGCGCTCGCCACCGCGCGCAGCGCCGGCGCCGGCGGTACGCTGAGCGGCGGCTCCTCCCCTTTGCCAACCCAGGCCGTTTCGCTGCCCACCCGCTTTTGCCGGGCGTCGATAAAAAACAGGGCCGCTTTCAGCCCCTGCAGGGAGATAGTCTGCAGGCCGTTGGCCAACGAGAGGGTTTTTCCCTCCTTTACCCGCTGGAGGAACGCATCGATCGTCACGCTGTCGTCAGTTTTAATGATTTTATCTTCAATGCGCCAGCGCTTGTCGGTCAGGGACAGCGGTTTACCATCCAGCAGCAGGCGCGGCGCTATCGGCGCGAGCGTCGCCACCGGATTGCCGGTACCGCCCAGTTCGATACGCAGGCTGGCATCAGTAGCCGCCCCGGCGCTGCGGCTGAGGGTCATCACCAGACCATAATGCAGCCCCACGTTGCGGGTGACGCAGAAATTTTGGTTATTACAGGTGACCTGCCAGTCGTTGAAGCGCTGCTGCGCCGGTGCCGACCATGCCTGTGAGCAAGGCAGCACCGCCAGAAAGAGGAAAAAAATGTTGCGAAAAAGCATGAACCGCCCGACCCCAGATAAACCCAACCACGGCGCCTATCCTGGACAACGGCAGCCGCTGACTCAATCGGATTTGTCAGAGTTCCCCGACATCAGGCCAGAGGTTTGCAAATACTGCAGCAGAATGACCGCTTTCCCGTCGCGGATCTCCCCGTCAGCGACCATCTGCAGCGCCTGGCTAAAGGGCAGCTCCAGCACCTCGATGGCTTCGTCATCCACCCCGCCGCCGCTGGTCGTTCGCTGCGCGTCGCTGTACTCGGCGATAAAGAAATGCACCACTTCGGTGACGCCCCCTGGCGACATAAACAGCTCAAACAGCTTTCGCACCTCGCCCACTTCATAGCCGGTCTCTTCCACTGCCTCTTTACGAATGCAGGCCTCCGGCTCGTCGTTGTCCAGCAGCCCGGCGCAGGTTTCAATCAGCATGCCGTCATGATTGCCATTGACCCAGGTGGCGACCCGAAACTGACGCACCAGGACCACCGTCTGCTTATGGCGGTTATAGAGCAGCACGGTGGCGCCATTGCCGCGATCGTAGACCTCGCGCTTGTGGCGCACGACGCTGCCGTCCGCCCGCGTCAGCTCATAGGTCATGTTGCGTAGTACGAACCAGTTCTCAGAGAGGATTTTATCTTTAATGACGTGAATATTGAGTGACATACCGACCCCACAGCGTAAAAGGACGCCCTCATACTACGCTGCGGAGCCGGGTTTGTCGTCAGTGAAGCGGCGTCGTTTTCAGCCCCAGATAGTCAAGGATCCCCTGCGCCGCGTGACGGCCTTCCGCCATCGCCGTCACTACAAGGTCTGCGCCGCGCACGGCATCGCCGCCGGCAAAAATCTTCTCCTGGCTGGTCTGATAACGGTAACGGCTCTCCACTCCGGCTTTAATACGCCCCTGGCTGTCCAGTGCCACCCCCGCAGCTTCCAGCCAGGGCATGCGGTGCGGGTGGAAGCCAAAGGCCATGATCACCGCATCTGCCGGCATAACAAACTCGCTGCCGGGGATCGGCGTCGGGCGGCGTCTTCCCCCGGCGTCCGGAGCACCCAGCTCGGTGCGCAAAAAGCGAACCCCGTTCACCCGCCCGTTCTCGTCCAGCTCAAGCGTCACCGGCTGGACGTTAAACTCAAAAAGCGCTCCCTCTTCGCGGGCGTTTTTGACCTCTTTTTTCGAGCCCGGCATGTTGGCTTCATCCCGCCGATAGGCGCAGGTCACCTGGCGGGCGCCATGGCGCAGCGCGGTACGCACGCAGTCCATTGCCGTATCGCCGCCCCCCAGCACCACCACGTTCAGCCCGGCGGTGTTGACATAAGGCTCCTGCGCCGATTCCGCCAGACCCATCACCTGTTTGGTGTTGGCGATAAGAAACGGCAGCGCATCGTAGACCCCGGGGGCCTCTTCATTCGGCAGGCCGGCCTTCATGGAGCGATAGGTTCCGGCGCCGACGAACACCGCGTCATACTCGGCCAGCAGCGTCGCCAGAGGGATATCTTTCCCCACCTCGCAGTTGAGCTCAAAGCGGACGCCCATCTCGCTGAAAATCGCCCGCCGCCGGGTCAGCAGCGACTTATCCAGCTTGAACGCCGGAATGCCGAAGGTCAGCAGACCGCCGATCTCCGGATGACGGTCAAAGACCACCGGCTGCACGCCGTGGCGCACCAGCACATCGGCGCAGGCCAGACCGGCCGGCCCGGCGCCGATAATCGCCACCCGTTTACCGTTCAGCTTAATCTGCGAGAGGTCCGGACGCCAGCCACTGGCCAGCGCCTGGTCGGATATAAATCGCTCAATATTGCCGATGGTGACCGCACCGCTTTCCTCGCGCAGGGTGCAGGCCCCCTCACACAGCCGGTCCTGGGGGCAGACGCGGCCGGTGATCTCCGGCAGACAGTTGGTCTGATGGGACAGGGCGACCGCGGCGGCGATATCCCCTGCCTTCACCAGCTCGACCCACTGCGGAATAGTGTTATGTAGCGGGCAGGTCCATTCACAGATGCTGTGTTCTCCACATTTCAGGCAGCGGGCGGCCTGCTGCCGGGCCTGGGTCGGGCTGAACGGCTGATAGATCTCCTCAAAGTGGTTCTTGCGCACCTCCGCCGGCAGCTTATCCGGCTCTCCGCGCGGCGGCGTCATCGCCATCTGCCTGACCTTCTCGCCGGCGTCGGGCTGTCTGGCGGGGGCCGCGCCGCGCTGCCACGGCTGCGCCTCCTGGCAGGCCGAACGCAGACGCCGCTGCCTGGCCATCGTGGTCAATGTCTCATCGTCGGCGAGGGTCAGCGCCTGCGCCGGACAGTTTTCCACACAGGCCGGTCCCGCCTCGCGGCCCGCGCACAGATCGCATTTCTGCGCGCTGGCTTTCACCTGGCCTGCGGCCTGCGGCGTCACCACCACCTCCATCACCCCGAACGGGCAGGCCACCATGCAGGATTTACAGCCAATGCATTTCTCCTGACAGACCTGAACGCTGTCGCCAGTCTGGGCGATGGCGCCGTTGGGGCAGCTGCGGAGGCAGGGGGCGTCTTCGCAGTGGCGGCAGGTGATGGCGTTACGCTGCCCCTCTGCTTTAATCACGGTGATACGTGGCAAAAAGCGCTGCGGGGTCAGCGCATGTTGCTCCTCGTTATGCGCCATTACGCAGGCCACTTCGCAGGCCTGGCAACCGATACATTTTCGGCTATCGCTCAATATAAAGTGGTTCATGGCTTCCTTTTGTCTTATTGGTGAATAACCCCTTAATGCGCATGCCTATTTATTACCCGACAAGACGAGGCCGGAACAATGTTCATTTGCCCAGGATACCCTTTTTCTGGAAAGAATCCGTTTTGGATCAATTTTTTTGACTTATATGAAATCAGGTTTCACACCGGCAAGAGATAATGCGTTCCCGGGTGCGGCGGGCGAAGCGGTGTGGCCGACCTGGCGGCACGAAAGGTCGATGTTTCTTTACGATACGGCAAAAGCAACATGATAAATTACACTATCTCCTTAATTTCTCCACGATTGCCGGAGGCGCTGGCGCTAAAGTGGCACAGGCTGTGCAATAACAAGAACATGTGCATATGAGGTTTTCATTCTGATGGCGAATTTCTTTATCGATCGCCCCATTTTTGCGTGGGTGCTGGCAATCCTGTTATGCCTGACGGGCACCCTTGCCATTTTGTCGCTGCCAGTTGAACAGTATCCCGATCTGGCCCCGCCGAATGTACGGGTTACAGCCAACTATCCTGGCGCCTCCGCACAAACCCTGGAGAATACCGTCACCCAGGTTATCGAACAGAATATGACTGGCCTCGATAACCTGATGTATATGTCATCCCAAAGCAGCGCCACCGGCCAGGCGACCATCACCCTCAGTTTTACCGCCGGTACCGACCCGGACGAAGCGGTACAGCAGGTGCAAAACCAGCTGCAGTCGGCGATGCGTAAACTGCCGCAGGCGGTGCAAAACCAGGGGGTTACGGTACGCAAGACCGGCGATACCAATATCCTGACCCTCGCCTTCGTCTCCACCGACGGCAGTATGGATAAACAGGATATCGCCGACTACGTCGCCAGTAACATTCAGGACCCGCTCAGTCGCGTCAACGGCGTGGGGGATATCGACGCCTACGGCTCGCAATACTCAATGCGCATCTGGCTCGATCCGGCAAAGCTCAATAGCTTCCAGCTGACCACCAAGGATGTTACCGACGCTATCAGTTCGCAGAACGCCCAGATTGCCGTCGGCCAGCTCGGCGGCACGCCTTCCGTGGATAAGCAGGCGCTGAACGCCACCATCAACGCGCAATCTCTGCTGCAAACCCCCGAACAGTTCCGCAATATCACCCTGCGCGTCAATCAGGATGGCTCAGAGGTGACCCTCGGCGATGTCGCTACCGTGGAGATGGGGGCGGAGAAGTATGACTATCTTAGCCGCTACAACCGCCAGGCCGCCTCTGGCCTGGGAATTAAGCTCGCCTCCGGCGCCAACGAAATGGCCACCGCGGAGCGTGTGATCGCTCGCCTCAATGAGCTCTCGCAGTATTTCCCGCACGGGCTGGAATATAAAGTCGCCTACGAGACCACCTCCTTCGTGAAGGCTTCTATTACCGACGTGGTGAAAACCCTGCTGGAGGCGATCCTGCTGGTTTTCCTCGTGATGTATCTTTTCCTGCAGAACTTCCGCGCCACTCTGATCCCGACCATCGCCGTACCGGTGGTGCTGATGGGCACCTTCGCGGTGCTCTATGCCTGTGGTTACAGCATCAACACCCTGACGATGTTCGCGATGGTGCTGGCGATCGGCCTGCTGGTGGATGACGCCATCGTGGTGGTGGAGAACGTTGAGCGCATCATGAGCGAGGAAGGCCTGTCGCCGCGGGAGGCCACCCGCAAATCGATGGGACAAATTCAGGGCGCGCTGGTGGGGATCGCGATGGTGCTGTCGGCGGTGTTTGTGCCGATGGCCTTCTTCGGCGGCACCACCGGCGCTATCTATCGCCAGTTCTCTATTACTATCGTCGCGGCGATGGTCCTCTCGGTGCTGGTGGCCATGATCCTCACCCCGGCCCTTTGCGCTACCCTGCTCAAGCCGATTAAACCAGGTGAATCCCATGAGCGAAAAGGCTTCTTCGGCTGGTTCAACCGCACCTTTAACCGCAGCGCCAGCCGCTATGAAACTTTCGTCGGCAAGATCCTTCACCGCTCGCTGCGCTGGATGCTGATCTACATCGTCCTGCTCGGCGGGATGGTATTCCTGTTCCTGCATCTGCCCACTTCGTTCCTGCCGCTGGAGGATCGGGGGATGTTCACCACCTCGGTACAGTTGCCGAGCGGCAGCACCCAACAGCAGACGCTGAAAGTGGTACAGAAAGCGGAAGATTACTTCCTCAATAACGAGAAGCAGAACGTCGAGTCAGTGTTCGCTACCGTTGGCTCCGGCCCCGGCGGCAACGGGCAGAACGTAGCCCGCATGTTTGTGCGCCTCAAAGACTGGGACCAGCGCGATCCGCAAACCGGCTCCTCCTTTGCCATTATTGAACGCGCCACCAAAGCGTTTAATCAGATCAACGAAGCCCGGGTCATCGCCAGCAGCCCGCCGGCAATCAGCGGCCTCGGCAGTTCGGCAGGCTTCGACATGGAGCTGGAAGATCACGCCGGTAAGGGGCACGATGCGCTGATGGCGGCGCGCGATACGCTGCTTGAGCTGGCGGCTAAAAACCCGCTGTTGACCCGCGTCCGGCATAACGGGCTCGACGACAGCCCGCAGCTGCAGGTCGATATCGATCAGCGTAAAGCTCAGGCGCTGGGCGTCTCCATTGACGACATCAACGATACGCTGCAAACCGCCTGGGGGTCGAGCTACGTCAACGACTTTATGGATCGCGGGAGGGTAAAGAAAGTCTACGTCCAGGCGGCGGCGAAATATCGGATGCTGCCTGACGATATCAATCTCTGGTACGTCCGCAACAGCAGCGGCACGATGGTGCCGTTCTCGGCCTTCGCCACCTCGCGCTGGGAGACCGGTTCGCCGCGCCTGGAGCGCTACAATGGCTACTCGGCGGTGGAGATCGTCGGTGAAGCGGCGCCGGGCATCAGTACCGGTACCGCGATGGACATGATGGAGAAGCTGGCCGCGCAGCTGCCGACCGGCTTTGGCCTCGAATGGACCGCCATGTCCTATCAGGAACGCCTCTCCGGCGCTCAGGCGCCGGCCCTGTACGCGATTTCCCTGCTGGTGGTGTTCCTGTGCCTGGCGGCGCTGTACGAGAGCTGGTCGGTGCCGTTCTCGGTGATGCTGGTGGTTCCGCTCGGGGTGATTGGCGCTCTGCTGGCGACCTGGATGCGCGGCCTGGAGAACGACGTTTACTTTCAGGTGGGCCTGTTGACGGTGATCGGCCTGTCGGCGAAAAACGCCATTCTGATCGTCGAGTTCGCCAATGAGCTTAACGAGAAAGGCCAAGATCTGCTCAGCGCCACGCTGTCGGCCTGCCGTCAGCGCCTGCGCCCTATCCTGATGACCTCGCTGGCGTTTATCTTCGGCGTGCTGCCGATGGCCACCAGTACCGGCGCCGGTTCCGGCAGCCAGCATGCGGTCGGCACCGGGGTGATGGGCGGGATGATCTCCGCCACCGTGCTGGCCATCTTTTTCGTACCGCTGTTCTTTGTGCTGGTCCGTCGCCGCTTTCCGCTGAAGGAGCGTCCGCAATAAACCGTCGGGCGACGGCGGCGAGCCGTAATAACAGAAAAGGCGACCTGGATGGTCGCCTTCTTTATGTGTTCAGAACCATGACGCGCTTATTTACGTCGCGTTATTCCCCTGCTCACATTGCGGAAATTTATTTACGAAGCATGCCTTCAATAAAATCTTTCCAGTTCCCCAGTTCATGTTCAATCATAATAGCCTCTCTTATTATTATGGTCGATTCTATATAACTTCATTGCTGATGGGAAGTTGTGCTCCCCTATTGCTCTGATTGTCTTGTGGACCGCTGACAGAGATAAAACCTCTGGTTGCCGCCACTATGCCGTCTCGTATGTAAAAATTATGTGACACAGAGCACCATCAGGCAACATTTTAGTCATATTGTTATTGGCCTCACATCATGCCCGCGATTGGGCGAATTTTAATCACCCTAACGCATTGCATAAGTTACCTGGTAAAAAGTTATATTTATTCATCTGAATCACGTATTATTTCAATAAGGCTTATATATTCGGAAATATCTGAGTTACCCGCTTAATTGAATGTTAAAGGTTTATCTATGCTCACCATGTACGGAATTAAAAACTGCGATACTATTAAAAAAGCCCGCCGCTGGCTGGAAGCACATCAAATTGACTATCGCTTCCATGACTACCGCGCCGATGGCCTCGACCGCGCGCAACTGGATACCTTTATTGCCGAACTGGGCTGGCAGGCGCTGCTGAACACCCGCGGCACCACCTGGCGCAAACTGGACGAATCGCTGCGCAACAGCATCGATAATGCCGATGCCGCCGCCGCATTGATGCTGGAAATGCCGGCGATCATCAAACGCCCATTGCTCTGCGCGCCCGGTCGTCCTATGCTGCTGGGTTTTAGTGAAGCAAGTTATCAGCAGTTTAACGAGGTATAGTCTATGTCTTGCCCGGTCATTGAGCTGGCTCAGCAGCTTATTCGCCGCCCTTCCCTTAGCCCCGATGATGCGGGATGCCAGGCGTTAATGATTGAACGCCTGCGTGCGATCGGCTTTACCGTTGAACCGATGGATTTCGGCGATACGCAGAACTTCTGGGCCTGGCGCGGCCACGGCGAGACGCTGGCCTTCGCCGGCCACACCGACGTGGTCCCGGCAGGCGACGCCGACCGCTGGATCAATCCACCGTTCGAACCTACCATCCGCGACGGGATGCTGTTTGGCCGCGGGGCGGCGGATATGAAAGGCTCGCTGGCGGCGATGGTGGTTGCCGCAGAGCGTTTTGTCGCGCAGTACCCGAACCATCGGGGCCGGCTGGCGTTTTTGATCACCTCTGATGAAGAGGCCAGCGCGAAAAACGGCACCGTCAAAGTGGTGGAGACGCTGATGGCGCGTAACGAGCGTCTGGACTACTGTCTGGTCGGCGAACCCTCCAGTACCGAAGTGGTCGGCGATGTGGTGAAAAACGGCCGCCGCGGCTCGCTGACCTGCAACCTGACCATTCACGGCGTACAGGGCCATGTCGCCTATCCGCACCTTGCCGATAACCCCGTCCATCGCGCCGCGCCGATGCTGGCGGAGCTGGTCAATATCGAGTGGGATAAAGGCAATGAATACTTCCCGCCGACCAGCATGCAGATTGCCAACGTGCAGTCCGGTACCGGCAGCAACAACGTGATCCCTGGCGATATGTTCGTCCAGTTCAACTTCCGCTTCAGTACGGAACTGACTGACGAGACGATCAAAGCCCGGGTGGTCGCCCTGCTGGAAAAATACCAGCTGCGTTACAGCGTGGAGTGGTGGCTCTCCGGACAGCCGTTCCTTACCGGACGGGGCAAGCTGGTGGATGCGGTCGTCAATGCCATTGAGCACTATAATGAGATCAAACCGCAGCTGTTAACCAACGGCGGCACCTCAGACGGACGGTTTATCGCGCGCATGGGGGCGCAGGTGGTTGAGCTGGGCCCCGTGAACGCCACGATTCACAAAATTAATGAATGTGTGAACGCCGCCGACCTGCAGCTGCTGGCGCGGATGTATCAACGCGTAATGGAACAGCTGGTCGCCTGACGTACTGACGTAAAGAGGAAGCGCGCATGGAATGGCTTATTAAACACTGGTGGATTCTGGTGCTGGTCTTTTTGGTGGGGGTAATTATCAACGTGATTAAAGATCTAAACCGCGTTGACCACAAAAAATTCCTCAACAACAAACCCGATCTGCCGCCGCACCGTGATTTTAACGATAAATGGGACGATGACGACGACTGGCCGAAGCACGACCAGTCGAAGAAACCGTAAGTTTGCCGTTATCCCGGTAGCGCCCGCCTGTAACCCCGCCCGCCGGGGTTACAGCATTTCGATGATATCGTCCCCTTTCGGCGTACTGCCGCTCAGCGCCTCATCAAAATAGTGCTTCGGCACGGTATAGCGCAGTCGCTCGATCGCGAACTGCATGCTGCGATCGTCAATGGCATGCCCCAGATCGTCCACAATATCTAAGGTCACGTCGCCCCCCGCCTGCAACAGCGCCTCCTGTGCCGACACCGCCCACGCCAGATCGATAACCCGATCGTCACCACCGTGGATCAGGTGAATGGTGGTGGCCGTCGTTGCGGTAACCGGTAGCGTCGCGTAGCGGCCATTAAAGGCGATCACCCGCGAAGCCAGATCCGGCGCCGCTTTGATGCTCTCCAGCGACATGATCGCCCCCTGAGAGAAGCCGATCAGCGCGGTGGCCAGCGGGCTGATGCCGCTCTTTTCCTGCCAGTAGCGCACAATTTCAATAAAGGTCGGCATAATGGCGTCGATACGCTGCTGACGATTCTCTTCCGTCACTCCCTGCACCGAAAACCACTGCCGACCGTCAGGGCCGCAAGGCTCCACCCCGCCAATGCTCACGATCAGCGCATCAGGAAACTGCGGCGCGAACCAGCTGCCAATTTGCCCCATGGAGACCGGGTTATCCCCCACGCCATGAAACAGCAGCAACAGCTGTTGCGCAGGCGTCACAGGGCTTTGAACAATAAAATGATCGTGTTTCATGGCTGTCTCCTTAGTGTATGCGGGCAGTGTACGCCGCTCGCCAGATATGACCATGCCATTTAACTGAATGAGTTAGTTAAAAAAATTGCAGGTTCGCCACCTGCTGATGCAGCGCCTCGGCGCGCGCTGCATCGAGGAAGCGCAAGGCGTCAGCGGCCTCCTGACGCCATCTCGCCAGCAGGGCTTTACGCCCTGTTAGCTGCAGCGCGGCGCAGAGTTCGGCCTCTTCTTCCCCCTGCAGACGCCCGCGCAGGGCCGGCAACGGGATGTCGACCTGCAACAGCAGGCGATTGAGGCAACCCAGCGCCGCGGCCAGCGGGCGATGGGCGAAGGCAAAGCTCGCCGCTTCCAGCCAGTCCTCATCACTAAGCATAGCCCCTGAAACGGCCGGCAGCGGCGCGGACGCTTGCCGCCACGGGCGCAGCCAGTATTCATCACGCTGTAGCCGCTGTGCCTCCCGTTGCGCGAGCTGATGCCCCGCTGCAGTCAGCGGGAACAGAGCCATCGCGGTATAGCACCCGCTGCTGGCCTCGCGATGGGTGCCCAGCCGCACGAGAAAAAACCCACAGCGTTGCCAGAAGCGCCACAGCTCAGGGGTATAGCCAAAGCTGACGGAGAGATAATCATAACCTACGGCATCGGCGGCGATATCGGCAATCATCTGTTGCCCCAGCCCTTCGCGCTGGCGGGCGGGGTGGATGGCGATCCGACTGACCCGCAGCCCGCGCAGGGTCGCCGCCAGGGGAGTGCCGCCATGCGCCGCCAGCGACTGGGCGACCAGGTTCCCGCGCGGCCGGCGAAAACCCGCCCACACCGCCCGGCTGAGTTCGGGAGAAAGTCCCCCTTCGGCCACCAGCCATAGGGCGCCCGCCACCGCACCGCCGGCGCGAGCGCAGCGGAAAGCCTGGCCTGGAGCGTCCATCATGCGCCGCAGATCGAGAGGAGAAGTGCGGTAATGCGCCCCGGACAACAGCTGGTACATCGCCTCCGGCAGCGCCGGCCGCGTTTGCCAGCTGGACTGATTGACCGCCTCCAGGACTACCTCCCCCGTCGGCGCGTCGCGAAATGCCTCATCGCTGAAGATCAGCAGCTGGCTGATGGCCGACTCCAGCGGGCAGCCTGCGGCCCAGCGGATCGGCGCACTCAGGCTGAACAATTGCAGATGGGGCAGGCTGGCGCAAAATTTCAGCAGGAACCCGCGACCGGTGCCCTCATAACCCTGCACCGTCGTGGTAAGTAGCGTGCGGGGAAAACGGCTAACCAGCTGCCGGAGAAGCGGAGCCGGTATGGCCGCAGCCTCATCGACAATCAGCCAGGACGCCTTTTCCTTCGACGACAGCAGCGCATCAGGAGCCATAAAGCGAAACGCCTCGCCGGCAAAGCTCGCCAGGACGTCGACGGCGCTGCGGGTCGGGGCGGTGACGATGGCCTCGCCCGCGAGCTGGCGCAGCAGCATGCCCGCGAGGGCGGATTTGCCTCGCCCTCGTTCAGCCGTCACCGCTGCGATACCAGGCGGCAGACGCAATAATTGCCCAAGGATCGCCGCCTGTTCGGCCAGCGGGTGACCATCGGCGGGATGCCAGTCAGGGCGCCGGACGGCCAGAGGGAGCCGCGGCGAGTCCGACTGCCGCCAGAGCAGCACCTCGGGGTCGGCGATAAACTGCCGACAGCAGCGGAGAACAAAATTGGGGGTAGAGATCGGGTCGGGCGTATCGCTCCAGCGCAGGGAGTCCTCATCCACCCGGGATGGCCAGTCGGCGAAAGAGGGCGTCAGCAGCACCAGCCAGCTTCCCGCCCGCAGCGTACCGCTCAGGGCCGCCAGGGCGGCCACATCAAACCCGCGCCGGGCATCGAAAAAGGCGTGCATCACTTCCCGCCCCAGCAGCGTCTTCAGGGCGCCAGGCGCCACGCCGGGGGCAGAAACCGGCTCGGAGCCCACCCACAGGCCATCGCCGGCGAGCCTCTCCCGCAGCGCCTGCGCCTGCTGCAGCGTCCAGGCCTCGTCGCCGCTGAGCACCAGCAGGCGGCGAATCCCCTCCCGCGCCATCTGCGCGGTGAGGTCAAGCAGCGCGTCCATCATCAGGGGCGATTACAGCGCGCTGCCGAAGGTATTGCACTGTGCCGGGTCGCCGCTGTCGAAACCGCGTTTGAACCAGGTGTAGCGCTGTTTCGAGGTGCCGTGGGTAAAGCTGTCCGGTACCACCCGCCCCTGGCTCTGCTGCTGCAGACGGTCGTCGCCGATGGCCTCGGCGGCGTTTAACGCCTCCTGCAGATCGCCGGTTTCCAGAATATCCTGCTGCTGCATATTATGCCCCCAGACGCCGGCGAAGCAGTCTGCCTGTAGCTCCATCTTAACCGACAGCCGGTTGGCTTCGGCCTCGGTGGCATGCTGCTGTTGCTGGCGAACCTTCGGCTCAATGCCCAGCAGTTTTTGTACGTGATGACCCACTTCATGGGCAATGACGTACCCCTGGGCAAAATCGCCATCGGCGCCCAGTTTATTTTTCATCTCATCGTAGAATGACAGGTCGATATAGACCGTACTGTCGGCAGGACAGTAGAACGGCCCCATCACCGACTGGCCGGTACCGCAGCCGGTACGGGTCGCGCCGCGGTAGAGCGCCAGCTTTGGCTGAGGGTACTGGCGGCCCATCTTTTCAAAAATCGGTCCCCAGGTATCTTCGGTGGTGGCCAGGATCACCGAAGTAAACTTCGCCGCTTCATCGTCTTTCGGACTGATGGAGCGCTGCGTGGAGGTCTGCTGCTGCGGCATCGGTTCGCCGGTCAGCATGCCGGTCAAATCCACGCCGTAATAGCCCGCCACCAGCACAATAATCAGCAGTACAATGCCGCCCTTCCCGCTCGGCAGACGGAAGCCGCCGCCCCCGCCGCCGCCAAACGGCGAGCCTGATTGTCCACGTCGATCTTCAACATTGTCGCTTTCGCGACGCCCTTGCCAGCGCATAAGCACCTCATTCCCTGTTATGTATCAATAGCAGAGATCGTAGGCGGTTCAGCACAGGATTACCACAGGAAACAGCAAGAGACGCCAGAAGATGAGGCCATCTTCTGGCGGCGGGCGGGTTAGTCGAGCTTAACGCCCAGGCGATGAGCCACTTCTTCGTAGGCTTCGATCAGGCCGCCAAGGCTCTGGCGGAAGCGGTCTTTGTCCATTTTATCGAGGGTGTTTTTGTCCCACAGGCGGCTGCCGTCCGGCGAAAACTCATCGCCCAGGACCACTTCGCCTTTGAACAGACCAAACTCCAGCTTAAAGTCCACCAGAATCAGACCGGCGTCATCGAACAGCTTTTTCAGCACGTCGTTGGCTTTGTAGGTCAGCTCGCGCATCCGCGCCAGATTCTCTTTGCTCACCCAGCCGAAGGTTTCGCAATAGGAGTCGTTGACCATCGGATCGTGCATGGCATCGTTTTTCAGGAACAGATCGAACAGCGGCGGATTCAGCTCGATTCCTTCTTCAATGCCTAAACGTTTTACCAGCGAGCCTGCCGCACGGTTACGCACCACGCACTCCACCGGCACCATATCCAGTTTTTTTACCAGGCATTCGGTATCGGAGAGCAGCGCTTCCATCTGGGTAGGGATGCCCGCTTCTGCCAGTTTGCTCATAATGAAGTGGTTGAACTTGTTATTCACCATGCCTTTACGATCGAACTGCTCGATGCGCGCGCCATCACCTGCTGACGTATCGTTACGGAATTCCAGTACCAGCAGGTCCGGATTATCGGTGCTGTATACTGTCTTCGCCTTACCACGATACAACTCAGCTTGCTTTTTCATCTTTCACTACTCCAGTGATATTGAGCCTAAAAATACGTTTCCACCTATACACAAAATCATTCAAAGTGCATCGAGGCGGCAACTGAGCGAATCCCCAGGAGCTTACAAAAGTAAGTGACTGGGGTGAACGAAGGCGGCCAACAAAGAGGCAATTTGAAGGATGATGTGTATACGCACACGTTTGCGTCACTATATATTAAAAGGGCCGGATTGCTCCAGCCCTTTCGTTTACTTGTTAAATGCGGCCTGGAATACGGCTACCAGGGCGTCATTTTGCGACTGCGTCAGGGTGTGGCCTTTCGGGTCGATGAACTGCAGGCTACTGCGGTTATCGAGATCGCCGACCTGAAGTTTGTAGTCACCGGAGGCCAGCTGCGGGTCGCGTGCGCCCAGCTCCTGCCAGCTGCTGTCAGACAGCGGCTTGTAGGTCAGCGCCATGCTGCCCTGAGAGCGCGTGCTGTCGGTCACTTTCATCCCCACTTTCTCGAGGGCGCCTGGCAGACGCTGCCACACCATGTTAAACGGCGCGCGAACAACGAGCATCGGCAGACCCGTATCGTCGGCAGCGCTCTGCACGTCGAAGGTCGCGCCCGCGCTGCGCTGGGCGGCGTTCTGGGCGCTGGTGGCGTTCATGTCCAGGCCTTCCGAAATGACGTTCAGCATGGCGGTGCTGTAGCGCTGCAGTGACGCCGGATCGGCAACCGGTTTACCCGCCTGCTCCAGATTCACCAGCTTGACCACCACCGCTTGCTGATAGCCCTGCGGTTTGACGGAGATTTGATAACGACCGCGATACTGCTGATCTTCATCAAGACGGTTCCACTCAACCCAGTCGGTGTTCAGCGTCTGGCTCGCATCATCGCGCTTGGCGATAACGTAGTTCTTCGACTGAAGAATGCTGGTAACCTGCGCCCACAGCGAACCGCTGCGGCCGTTCTCGACCATCAGCGTCGCGGTATCGCCGTTGAACTGGGTGCGGGCGCCGCTAACCAATGCCAGCGGCTGCGCCGGCGGGCGAATGTCCAGCGCCTTGCCGACCGCGCCGGTGCTGTTGGCCACCGGAATGTTATAATCACCCACCTGAATCGGCAGGATCATCCCCGCCGGCGCGTGAAGTTCGCTCAACGGTGACGCCTGTAAATAGGCCTCATCACCGCTCACCTGACGCTTATAGCGCGAGTCGGAACTACAGGCCGCGAGGAGTAGAACCAGCGAAACACCCGCAACCTTCGCCAGGCGCGACTTCTGTACTGAGTAAGCCATCAAATCTCCCTAAACTTTACAGCAAACCGGCATGCTTCAGCGCGGCGGTAACGGCTTCACGACCCTGGTCGGTGATAGGCGTCATCGGCAAGCGCAGCGTATCGGTCGCCACAAGACCCAACGCCTTGCATCCCCATTTCACCGGGATAGGATTGGGTTCGACAAATAATTTTGTATGCAATGGCATCAGACGCTGGTTAATCGCCCGGGCTTCGGCAAATTGACCCGCCAGCGCCAGACGGCACATGTCGGCCATTTCGCGCGCCGCCACGTTGGCGGTGACGGAAATCACGCCCACGCCGCCGAGCTGCATGAAGTCCATACCGGTCGCATCGTCACCGCTGAGCAGAATAAAGTCGTCTGAAACCAGCTCTTTGATCTGGTGAACGCGACTTAAGTTCCCTGTTGCTTCCTTAATACCGACAATATTTTTAATTTCCGCCAGACGGCCAACGGTTTCCGGCAGCATATCGCAACCGGTACGGGACGGCACATTATACAGAATTTGCGGCAGGTCAGTATGTTCGGCGATAGCTTTAAAGTGCTGGAACAGGCCTTCCTGGGTAGGACGGTTATAATAAGGAGTGACCGTCAGGCAGCCGACAACGCCGCTGTCGTTAAAACGCTTGGTCAGGCTAATCGCCTCTGCGGTTGCATTGGCTCCCGTTCCAGCGATCACCGGGATACGCCCGTCAGCCAGTTCCAGCGTCATCATCACCACGTCGCCATGCTCTTCATGGCTCAGCGTTGCGGATTCACCGGTAGTCCCTACCGAAACGATCGCCGAGGTTCCGTTGGCGACATGGTAATCAATCAGTTTTTTCAGGCTTGTCCGGCAGACATTACCGTTTTCATCCATCGGCGTGACAAGCGCTACAATACTTCCCGTGAACATGGGCCATCCTCAGAGCAGAAGTGCGACAAGATTCTCAATGTTACGTTTGGAGCTGCAATAAAAGCAAGAGACCCGACGCCATCAGGGATGTTGTATGGCGGTTTTTTTTATGCTTTCCTAATGTTACCTCACCTTTTTAAAGGAAGAACAGGTTTGACAGCCTCATTACAACACTATCTGGTTATTACCGCCCTGGGGGCTGACCGTCCCGGCATCGTGAATACGATCACTCGCCACGTCAGCAGCTGCGGTTGTAATATCGAAGACAGCCGGCTGGCCATGCTCGGTGATGAGTTTACGTTTATCATGCTGCTTTCCGGGTCGTGGAATGCGATTAACCTGATCGAATCAACCCTGCCGCTGAAAGGCGCGGAGCTGGAGCTGTTGATCGTGATGAAACGCACCACCGCGCGCCCCCCGCAGGCCATGCCAAACACCGTCTGGGTCCAGGTTGAGGTGCCGGACTCACCGCATATCATCGAGCGCTTCACTGCCCTGTGCGATACATGGAATATGAATATCGCGGAACTGGTTTCCCGCACGCAGCCGGGAGACGGTGATTCCGCGCAGCTTTTTATTCAGATAACTGCCCACAGTCCTGCGACGCAAAATGCAGCAAATATCGAACAAGCGTTCAAAGCCCTATGTACAGAACTCAACGCACAAGGCAGTATTAACATCGTTAATTATTCACAGCATGATGAACAGGATGGAGTTTAACCCATGACCCCACTGAAAGCCGGTGATCTTGCACCGAAATTTAGCTTACCGGACCAGGACGGCGAGGAAGTAAATTTAACCGACTTCCAGGGACAGCGTGTCCTGGTTTATTTTTACCCGAAGGCCATGACCCCGGGCTGCACCGTCCAGGCGTGCGGCTTGCGCGACAACATGGACGACCTGAAGAAAGCCGGTGTGGAAGTGCTGGGCATCAGCACCGATAAACCGGAAAAGCTCTCCCGCTTCGCCGAAAAAGAGCTGCTGAACTTTACGCTGCTGTCTGATGAAAACCATCAGGTTTGCGAGCAGTTTGGCGTCTGGGGCGAAAAATCCTTTATGGGGAAAACCTACGACGGGATCCACCGTATCAGCTTCCTCGTCGATGCCGATGGCAAAATCGAACACGTCTTTGATGACTTCAAAACCAGCAATCACCACGACGTGGTGCTGAACTGGCTGAAAGAAAACGCCTGATGCAAAGCAAGACGCCGGGTGAGAGAACCTCGCCCGGCGTCTTTTTTTATCCTCAATGCCTTAGTCGTCGTCGACCACCAGGCCATCCGGCCAGGCATGCACCACCGCTTTAATCAACGTGGCCAGCGGAATGGCGAAGAAGACGCCCCAGAACCCCCACAAACCGCCAAAGATCACCACCGACAGGATAATCACCAGCGGGTGCAGATTCACCGCTTCCGAGAACAGCACCGGGACCAGCAGGTTGCCGTCCAGCCCCTGAATAATCAAATAGACCGCGAACAGACTCCAGAACTCGGTGCCCGCGCCAAACTGAAACAGCGCCACCCCCACCACCGGAATGGTCACCACAAATGCACCGATATAGGGGATCAGCACCGAGAAGCCCACCAGCACCGCCAACAGCAGCGAGTAGTTGAGGCCGAAAAGGATGAAGCCTATCCAGGTGGCGACGCTGACGACAATCATCTCCAGCACCTTACCGCGAATGTAGTTGGTGATTTGCTGGTTCATCTCCTTCCATACCTGCCCGGCCAGGCCGCGGTTGCGCGGCAGCACGCGGCGTACCGCGTTGAGCATCTGCTCTTTATCCTTCAGCAGGAAGAAGACCATCAGCGGCACCAGCACCAGATAGACCGCCAGCGTAAGCAGCCCCACCAGCGAGGCGAGAGAATACTTGACCACCGAGTCGCCCACCGTCAGCATCCGGGTGCGCATATTTTCCGCCATCGCATCGATGATGCCGGCATCCATTAACGCCGGATAGCGCCGCGGCAGCGTGGCGGCAAAATCAGAGAGCTTGTTGAGCATGCCCGGCATATCGCGGATAAGGTAGATCCCCTGCTGCCAGGCCACCGGCAGCACCACGAAGGCCAGCAACAGCAGGATGCCCACGAAGAGGATCAGCACCAGCGAGGTCGCCCAGGTGCGCGACAGACCGATGCGCTCCAGGCGCACGGTCGGCCACTCCAGCAAATAGGCCAGCACGATAGCCACCAGTAAAGGGGCCAGCAGGCCGCTGAAAAAGAACATGATGCCGAAACCGGCAAGCAAAATAACCAGCAGCGCTATCGCCTCAGGGTCGCTGAATCGACGGCGGTACCACTGCATTAACATCTCGAGCATAAAACCTTCCCTGAAGCGCAAAGCGGCGACAAACGGAGGAATTGTATCGAAATGTCACAAAAAAGACTTCGCTTTTTGATGCGCAGCAGACAAACCCGTCTCCGCCGTGAAGAACCTATTTTCAATGTGTCTAACGCCAGCTAAACTCGCTGGGATGCGGCCAGGGAACATTGCGTCGCACAATCGGTCAAACTGGCACACCCACATTACAGGACAGAGGTTATGTTCAGGCAGTTGAAGAAAACGCTGGTGGCGACCGTGATCGCGTCGCTGACGCTGGGTTCGTTAGGCCCTGCTTTTGCTGACTCCGCAGATACCCTGCCGGACATGGGGACCTCCGCAGGAAGCACACTGTCGATTGGTCAGGAAATGCAGATGGGGGATTACTACGTCCGCCAGCTGCGCGGCAGCGCGCCGCTGATCAACGACCCTCTGCTGGTGCAATACATCAACGGGCTGGGCATGCGTCTGGTCTCGCATGCGAATTCGGTGCGCACCCCGTTCCACTTCTACTTGATTAATAACGACCAAATCAACGCCTTCGCCTTCTTCGGCGGCAATGTGGTCCTCCACTCGGCCCTGTTCCGCTATTCCGATAATGAGAGCGAACTGGCCTCTGTCATGGCGCACGAAATTTCCCACGTTACGCAGCGGCATCTTGCCCGCGCAATGGAAGATCAGAAGCGCAATGCGCCGCTGACCTGGGTCGGCGCGCTGGGTTCAATTCTGCTGGCGATGGCCAGCCCGCAGGCCGGGATGGCGGCGCTGACCGGGACGCTGGCCGGTACCCAACAGGGCATGATCAGCTTCACCCGCCAGAACGAAGAAGAGGCCGACCGGATTGGTATTCAGGTTCTGCAACGCTCGGGATTCGACCCACAGGCTATGCCGATGTTTATGGGTAAACTGCTTGATGAGTCGCGCTACTCGACGCGGCCGCCGGAAATGCTGCTCACCCACCCTCTGCCGGAAAGCCGGCTTGCCGATGCTCGTAACCGCGCCAACCAGATGCGCCCGGTTGTCGTGCAGTCCTCAGCGGACTTCTATCTGGCGAAGGCGCGTACCCTCGGAATGTACACCAACGGCGACAATAAGCTGGGCACCGATCTGCTCAACGCCTGGGATAAAGGCAATATCCGCCAGCAGCATGCCGCGCAGTATGGCCGCGCCCTGCTGGCGATGGAAAGCAACAACTTTGACCAGGCGCGCAAAACGCTGCAGCCGCTGCTCAGCGCCGATCCGCAAAATCCCTGGTATCTCGATCTGGCTACCGATATCGACCTCGGGCAGAAGAAAACCGGCGACGCCATCAACCGCCTTAAAAACGCCCGCGAGCTGCGCACCAATCCGGTGCTGCAGTTGAACCTGGCCAACGCCCTGCTGCAGGGTGGCCAGCCCGGGGAAGCGGCGACCATCCTGAATCGTTATACCTTTACCTATAAAGAGGATGGCAACGGCTGGGACCTGCTGGCTCAGGCGGAAGGCGCCCTGGGCAATCGCGACCAGGAGCTGGCGGCGCGGGCAGAAAGCATGGCGCTGGTCGGCCAGCTGGAACAGGCGATTTCCCTGCTCAGCAGCGCCAGCTCGCAAGTGAAACTCGGTAGTCTGCAGCAGGCCCGCTACGATGCCCGCATCGACCAGCTACGTGAGCTACAGGCCCGCTTCCGCCCCTACCAAAAAATGTAAGGAGACCCCATGACCGACGCGGTAAAAATTTACCATAACCCACGCTGCTCGAAGAGCCGCGAAACGCTGAGCCTGTTGAAGAGCCACGGCATCGATCCTGAGGTGGTGCTTTATCTTGAGACGCCACCGGATGCCGGGACGCTGCGTCAACTGCTGCAGCTGCTGGGTATGGAGAGCCCCCGCGAGCTCATGCGCCAGAAAGAGGATCTGTATAAATCGCTCAATCTTGCCGACCCGGCGCTCAGCGACGCGGCGCTGATACAGGCGATGGTCGCCAATCCTAAGCTTATCGAACGCCCCATTGTCGTTAGCCGCGGCCAGGCGCGTATTGGCCGACCGCCGGAGCAAGTCCTCGAGATCGTAAGCTAACCCACCCGCGCCGCGCTATCGCGGCGCTTTTTTACGTAGCCGATTCCAGATCTTCCACGCCAATCCCTCCCGCCCGCCTTGCAGTGCTACTGTTCATCTATCGCTCAATCCACTGGACGGATGAACATGAAAAAACCAACCTCAACGCCTCATGATGCCGTATTTAAGAGCTATCTCTCCCATCCTGATACCGCCCGCGATTTTCTGCGGCTGTACCTGCCCGAGACGCTGCTTAAGGTGTGCGATCTGCGTACGCTGCATCTCGAGTCCGGGCATTTTGTCGAAGACGATCTGCGTCCCTTTTACGCCGACATTCTGTATTCCCTGAAAACCACGGCGGGAGACGGCTATATTTATGCGCTTATCGAACACCAGAGCACGCCCGATCGGCATATGGCCTTTCGTCTGATGCGCTACGCCATCGCCGCCATGCAGCGCCACCTTGATGCCGGCCACGATCGGCTGCCGCTGGTGATCCCTGTTCTCTTCTACCACGGTCTGGTGAGCCCCTACCCGTTCTCGCTGCGCTGGCTCGATGAATTCGTCGCTCCGGAGCTGGCCGGCCACCTTTATCACGAGGCGTTTCCGCTGGCGGACATTACCGTCATTCCGGATGACGACATTGCCACCCATCAGCGCATGGCGACGCTGGAGTTACTGCAAAAACATATTCGACAACGCGATCTGGCGCAGCTCCTCGACAAGCTGAGCGAATTATTATTGACTGGTCTGGCGACGGAATCGCAGGTACAAGCCCTGATGCACTATCTGGTGCAGGCAGGCAACGCGCGAGAGCCGATCAAGTTCATTCGCGAGCTGGCGTTACGTACGCCGCAGCACAAGGAGACGTTGATGACAATTGCGGAATATCTGGAACAACAAGGCCTGGAGCGGGGCCTGGCGCAGGGCCTGGCGCAGGGCCGTCAGGAAGGCCGGAAGGAAGAGGCGCAGCGTATCGCCGCCGCTATGCTACACAGTGGCCTGGCGCGCGATCTGGTCGCCCGGTTGACCGGGCTGACGGAGGAGGAACTGACTCCGCAGGCGGACTAGAGTTTAAGGATCTCTTTCACGAAGGGGATCGTCAGCTTGCGCTGAGCGGTAATCGAGGCATGATCCAGCTGATCGAGGGTCATAAACAGCGAGCGCATTTCGCGATCCAGCCGCTTCAGCAGGAAGCGGCAAACGTCCTCCGGCATCTCGAAGCCGCGCAGTCTGGCGCGCAGCTGCAGGGCCTGCAGCTTGTCTTCATCCGACAGCGGCTGCAGCTTATAGATCTGCCCCCAGTCAAGCCGCGAGGCGAGATCCGGCAGACCAAGATTCAGTTGCCGCGGCGGCCGGTCCCCGGTGATCAGCAGACGGGTTTTACCTGATTCCAGGATCCGGTTGTAGAGATTAAAGATGGCCATTTCCCAGGGCTCATCCCCGGCGACGCACTCGATGTTATCGATGCAGACCAGCGCCAGCTGTTCCATCCCCTCCAGCACCTCCGGCACAAACCAGGTGCGTTTATCCAGCGGCACGTAGCCCACGGCATCCCCGCGCTGGGAAAGCTCGGCGCAGGCGGCATGTAACAGGTGACTGCGACCCGCCCCTTCACGTGACCAGATATAAATATACCCGCTGTGTTCCTGGCGCAGTACGTTCTGGAGGGCAGCAAGTAGGGAAGGATTATCACCCGGCCAGAAACTCGCGAAGGTTTCGTCGTCAGGAAGATACAGTGGCAAAGAGAGCTGTGCCGGTGCGTTCAGATGGACCTCAACATAGGCTTACAGAAAAACGCGAAGAGTTTATCACAGATTTAGGTCAGGAGAGAACCGGGCGGGATCGCCGCCCGGCCAGACGATCGTTATTTAACCTCTTCGCTATCCGCGGCGTCGAGAACCACCTCTTCCGGACGCAGGACGCTGATAAGCTTGAAAATCAGGCTGAGCGCGATACCGACGATGGTGGCCAGCGCCATCCCTTTCAGCTCAGCGGCGCCGATGTGCACTTTGGCACCGCTGACGCCGATGATCAGGATCACGGAGGTGAGAATCAGATTCTGCGCCTTGCTGTAATCCACCTTCGATTCAATCAGTACGCGGATCCCTGAGGCGCCGATTACCCCGTACAGCAGCAGCGACACGCCGCCCATCACCGGCACCGGGATGATCTGGATCGCCGCCGCCAGTTTGCCGACGCAGGAGAGCAGAATCGCAATGATCGCCGCGCCACCGATAACCCAGGTACTGTAGACGCGGGTAATCGCCATCACGCCGATATTTTCCCCGTAGGTGGTGTTAGGCGTCGAGCCGAAGAAGCCGGAAACGATCGTCGACAGGCCATTGGCAAACATCGAACGATGCAGGCCCGGGTCGCGGATCAGATCGCGTTTGACGATATTAGCCGTCACCACCAGGTGACCGACGTGCTCGGCAATCACCACCAGCGCAGCGGGCAGAATGGTGAAGATGGCGAACCATTCAAAACGCGGCGTGTAGAAGGTTGGCAGCGCGAACCAGTGCGCTTCGGCGATCGGGGTGGTATCGACCACGCCCATCACAAACGACAGCGCATAGCCCACCAGAACGCCAATCAGGATCGGGATAATCGCCAGGAAGCCGCGGAACAAGACCGAACCAAACACCGTCACCGCCAGGGTCACCATCGAGATAATAATGGTTTTACTGTCCGGCGACTGGCCGTCGGCCGGCAGCAGTCCGGCCATGTTGGCCGCCACGCCCGCCAGCTCCAGACCGATAACCGCCACGATGGCCCCCATCGCCGCCGGGGGGAACATCACATCCAGCCAGCCGGTACCGGCTTTTTTGACAATAAAGGAGACGAGGCAGAACAGCACGCCGCACATAATGAAACCGCCCAGCGCCACTTCATAGCCCAGCGGCAGCAGGAGCAGCACTGGAGAGATAAAGGCGAAACTCGATCCCAGATACGCCGGGATTTTGCCTTTACAGATAAAGAGGTACAGCAGCGTACCAATACCGTTGAACAGCAGCACGGTGGCCGGGTTGATGTGGAACAGGATTGGCACCAGCACCGTTGCGCCAAACATGGCAAACAGGTGCTGCAAACTAAGCGGGATAGTCTGTAAAAGCGGCGGTCTTTCACTCACCCCGATAGCACGGCGCGTCATAGTGTTTTCCTCTGAGATGGTTAGTTATGTGTGTTTTATTCAAAAAAAAGCCGACTCTCAAAGTCGGCTTATTTATCGTTATGCGATTATTTCGTACCAAAGATCTTGTCGCCGGCATCGCCGAGACCGGGAATGATGTACCCGTGCTCGTTCAGTCCCTTATCGACAGAGGCGGTGTACAGCTCAACGTCCGGGTGCGCTTTCTCCAGCGCGGCAATTCCTTCCGGCGCCGCCACCAGTACCAGCACCTTGATGCTGGTGCAGCCGGCGTTTTTCAGCAGATCGATAGTGGCGATCATCGACCCACCGGTGGCCAGCATCGGGTCAACCACCAGCGCCATACGCTCATCGATGTTGGACACCAGCTTCTGGAAGTAAGGTACCGGCTCGAGGGTCTCTTCATTGCGATAAATACCCACCACGCTGATACGCGCGCTCGGCACGTGCTCAAGTACCCCTTCCATCATGCCGAGGCCTGCGCGCAGGATTGGCACGACGGTAATTTTCTTGCCCTTGATCTGCTCAACTTCCACCGGGCCGTTCCAGCCTTCGATGGTCACTTTCTCGGTCGCCAGATCGGCGGTGGCTTCATAAGTCAGTAAGCTGCCCACTTCAGAGGCGAGTTCACGGAAGCGTTTGGTGCTGATGTCGTGCTCGCGCATCAGGCCCAGCTTGTGTTTGACGAGTGGGTGTTTGACTTCCACAATCTTCATTCTCTTTCTCCTCTGAGGGGCAGCCACAAAAAAAATCGCGGGATTATACCGCTTTTTTCGGATTAGGCCATACCCATCTTGCTTGACGTATATCAAGCAAAGTGATTTAGAGACAAAAAAACCGGAGGCGAGGCTCCGGTTTTAGCGCGGGGTTCTGCCGGGCGGCGCTAACGCTTACCCGGACCGCAAACCCCGCCGGCCCGATAAGCGCAGCGCCACGGGGGAATTATAGCTGCTCCCCGTTGCTGGCAATCACCTTCTTATACCAGTCGAACGACTTCTTCTTACTGCGCTCCAGCGTGCCGTTGCCTTCATTATCTTTATCCACGTAGATAAAGCCGTAGCGTTTTTTCATCTCCCCCGTTCCGGCGGAAACCAGATCGATACAGCCCCACGGGGTATAACCCATCAGATCGACGCCATCCTCGACCACCGCCTTTTTCATCTCCGCGATATGGGCGGAGAGATAATCGATACGGTACTGGTCATCCACGCTGCCATCCGCTTCACGAACATCGATCGCGCCAAAACCGTTTTCGACAATAAACAGCGGTAGCTGATAGTGATCCCAGAACCAGTTCAGCGAATAGCGCAGGCCGACCGGGTCAATCTGCCAGCCCCAGTCCGACTTTTTCACGTACGGGTTGGAGACCAGGCTGGTGGTTTCATCATAATCGAGCAAGGGGTTGTCTTCGGTGGCTTTGGTGGCGAAGGACATATAGTAGCTAAAGCCGATGTAGTCGACACAGCCTTCGGTTAACGCCTGACGATCGGCTTCGGTGATGTCCAGGCTAAAGCCGCGGCGGGCAAAATAGTTGAGCAGATGCTGCGGATAGCGGCCGCGGACGTGGACATCGGCGAACCAGTACCGACGGTGCATGGCGTTCATCGCCATCATCATATCGTCCGGCGCGCAGGTCAGCGGATAGATAGGGCACATGGCGATCATGCAGCCTATCTGCAGAGCAGGGTTGATCTCGCGCGCCGCTTTCACCGCCAGGGCGCTGGCCACCAGCTCATAATGTGCGGCCTGGTACATTACCGGTTCCCGATCTTCACCCGGCAAATACTTCAGACCGGAGTTGGTGAAAGGGGCGAAGTCCTCATGGTAGTTAGCCTGGTTGTTGATCTCGTTGAAGGTCATCCAGTACTTCACTTTATGCTGATAGCGGGTGAAGACGACCCTGGCGAAGCGCACGAAAAAGTCGATCAGCTTGCGGTTACGCCAGCCGCCGTACTCGGTGACCAGGTGATAGGGCATTTCAAAATGCGACAGCGTAATGACCGGTTCAATACCGTGTTTCAGACATTCGTCGAACAGATCGTCATAAAATTGCATGCCAGCCACGTTCGGCTCCTGTTCATCGCCCTGCGGGAAAATACGCGTCCAGGCAATCGAGGTGCGGAAACATTTGAAGCCCATTTCGGCAAACAGCGCCAGGTCCTGCGGGTAGCGATGATAAAAATCTATCGCCTCATGGTTCGGGTAGTTTTTTCCCGCCACCACGCCGTCGGTGATTTCCCGCGGCACGCCGTGGGCGCCGGCGGTCATCACATCCGCCACGCTGACCCCCTTGCCCCCCTCCTGCCAGCCGCCCTCTAACTGATGCGCCGCCACCGCGCCGCCCCACAGAAAACCTTCTTTAAATCCGGACATAGTCTCTCCCTAAGGTCGATCGTCGCCAGGCGAACGATAGTGCTGATTGAAATGGTAAACCGCGCCAATCAGGCCGGCATCGTTGCCGTGACTGACGGTATCGAGATAGTCGGCAATGCCGAACCAGGCCAGATGCTGGCGCAGCAGCGTCAGAAATCCAGGACGTTCCACAACGCCGCCGCCGATAAAAATGGTCTGCGGATCGAAGATATTGACGAGGTTATAAAGGCCATGGCCCAGGCCATTGAAGAACTCGGCGACCAGACGCTGGCAAACCGGGTCGCCGGCGTCATAGCGGTCAAAAATCATTTCGCCAGTGACGCTATCCAGCGGCGCGCCAATATGTTCTGCATAGCGATAGCGCAGCACCCGCAGGGTGCAGTTTTCATTCATCGAGTAGCGACGGGGATCGCGTCCGCCGGGACGATCGGTAAGCATATAGCCGAACTCGCCGGCGCGAAAACGCGCCCCGTGGATCAGCTGATGTTGGCAAAAAATCGCTCCACCGATGCCAGTGCCGATAGTGAGCACCAGAAAATTGGCCATCTCCGCCGCTTTACCCTGCCAGCGCTCGGCCAGCAGCACACAGTTGGCGTCGTTTTCCACCGAGACCGGCAGCCCGGTTCGCGTCTCGAGCCATGATTTCATGGCGAAGTTATCAAATCGACGGATAGCGCCGCCCATGGTGATAAATCCGCTGTGCGGATCGACATAGCCCGGCGCGCTGATGGCAATGCCTTCGCATGACGGGTGGGCCGCCAGCCACGACAGCATGGTCTGTAAGATATGATCGCCATCGCTGTCATTGATTGACTGCTTCGCGGTTTCCAGCAGCCTGCCGTCGCGGGTCATGACGCCCATCTTTAACGCGGTGCCACCGATATCAAATGCCGCAATCTTCATTCATCCCTCCCCTGTCGAACATAAATCACCGGTAATCCATACGGCGATCAATCACAGAAACCGGTTTCAGTAATATGATGGGTATTACCTGACACTGAGGCAAGCACAAGGCTGTACCCGGTTTCATTTTCGTGAGCAGTATCAAATTTGACCATCCGCCAACGGTTTTACGCCGACTGTAAAGCAGGCTCGCAAACGTTTGCTTTCCCTGTTAGAATTGCGCCGATTTTTCTTGCTTACCGCAAACGCGTGGAGACTTCGCAGTGACCGACAAAACCTCTCTCAGCTATAAAGATGCCGGCGTGGATATTGATGCAGGCAACGCTCTCGTCGACCGTATTAAGGGCGTGGTGAAGAAAACCCGTCGCCCGGAAGTGATGGGTGGACTGGGCGGATTCGGCGCGCTGTGCGCACTGCCGCAGAAATACCGCGAGCCGGTACTGGTCTCCGGCACCGACGGCGTCGGTACCAAGCTGCGTCTGGCAATGGATCTGAAGCGTCACGACACCATCGGCATCGACCTGGTCGCCATGTGCGTGAACGACCTGGTGGTTCAGGGCGCTGAACCGCTGTTTTTCCTTGATTACTACGCCACAGGTAAACTGGACGTCGATACCGCAGCCAGCGTCATCAACGGTATCGCCGAAGGCTGCCTGCAGTCCGGTTGCGCGCTGGTGGGCGGTGAGACCGCAGAGATGCCGGGGATGTACCACGGCGAAGATTACGACGTGGCGGGTTTTTGCGTCGGGGTGGTGGAAAAATCAGAAATCATCGACGGCAGCAAAGTCGCTGACGGCGATGTGCTGGTGGCGCTGGCCTCCAGCGGCCCGCACTCTAACGGCTATTCGCTGGTGCGTAAGATTATTGAAGTTAGCGGCGTTGACCCACAGACCACCGACCTTGACGGCAAACCGCTGGCCGACCATCTGCTGGCGCCGACCCGCATCTATGTGAAATCGGTCCTCGACCTGATTGCCAGCGTTGACGTCCACGCCATCGCCCATCTGACCGGCGGCGGCTTCTGGGAAAACATCCCGCGCGTACTGCCGGACAACACCCAGGCGGTGATTGATGAGTCTTCCTGGCAGTGGCCGTCCGTCTTCAAATGGCTGCAAACCGCCGGTAACGTCAGCCAGCATGAGATGTACCGTACCTTTAACTGCGGCGTGGGGATGGTTATCGCCCTGCCGGCAGCAGAGGCAGACAAGGCCATTGCCCTGCTGAACGAGAAAGGTGAAAACGCGTGGAAAATCGGGTATATCAAAGCCTCCGATTCCGAACAGCGTGTGGTCATTGCATGAAAAACATTGTGGTGCTGATTTCCGGTAGCGGCAGTAATTTGCAGGCGATCATCGACGCCTGTGGCCGGAAACAGATAAACGGCACCCTGCGTGCGGTATTCAGTAACAAGGCCGATGCGTTCGGCCTTGAGCGCGCGCGCGCGGCCGGGATCCCGGCCCACGCGCTGGCGCAAAGTCAGTTTGCCGACCGGGAAGCGTTCGATCGTCAGCTGATGCATGAAATTGACGCCTATGCCCCGGATCTGGTGGTGCTGGCGGGCTATATGCGTATCCTTAGCCCGGCCTTTGTCAGCCACTATCAGGGACGACTGCTGAACATCCACCCTTCGTTACTGCCGAAGTATCCTGGCCTGCATACCCATCGCCAGGTGCTGGAAAACGGTGACGAGGAGCATGGGACCTCGGTGCACTTCGTCACCGATGAGCTGGATGGCGGTCCGGTTATCCTGCAGGCCAAAGTGCCGGTCTTTGCTGGCGACAGCGAGGAAGAGGTCACGGCGCGGGTACAGACCCAGGAACATGCCATTTATCCGCTGGTGATCAGCTGGTTCGTCGAGGGGCGTCTGCGCATGGTGGGCAACCACGCCTGGCTGGATGAACGACAGCTTCCCCCTCAGGGCTATGCCGCTGAAGAATGAACAACAGCCCCGCCTTTCTCCATCGCGGGGCTTTTTTTTAATTAAAATTGTTTATTAATCAAACATCTCACAGAAATAATTCTTCTTACTGTCATATAGTTGTGACACAGTAAATCGCTATGCAGAAAAATTCGTCATAATAGTCTACGTCCTGTGAGTAAAACGGAGTGTGAGCGGTAATGGGCCAGGAAAAGCTATACATCGAAAAAGAACTCAGCTGGTTATCTTTTAACGAACGCGTGCTGCAGGAAGCGGCGGACAAAAGTAACCCGCTGATTGAGCGCATGCGCTTCTTAGGGATCTACTCCAACAACCTTGATGAGTTTTACAAAGTGCGCTTCGCTGAGCTTAAGCGCCGGATTATTATCAGTGAAGAACAAGGCAGTACCGCCCATTCTCGCCACCTGTTAGGCAAAATCCAGGCCCGCGTTCTGAAGGCCGATCAGGAATTCGATAGTCTGTATAACGAACTGCTGCTGGAGATGGCGCGCAACCAGATCTTCCTGATCAACGAGCGCCAGCTGTCCGTCAATCAGCAGGCCTGGCTGCGCAACTACTTTAAACAGTATTTGCGGCAGCATATCTCGCCGATCCTGATTAACCGCGAAACGGACCTCGTGCAGTTCCTGAAAGATGATTACACCTATCTGGCGGTGGAGATTATCCGCGGGGAAAACATCAACTATGCCCTGCTGGAAATTCCGTCGGATAAGGTCCCGCGCTTCGTAAACCTGCCGCCGGAAGCGCCTCGCCGCCGTAAGCCAATGATCCTGCTGGATAACATTCTGCGCTATTGCCTGGACGACATTTTTAAAGGCTTCTTTGATTACGATGCGCTGAACGCCTACTCGATGAAAATGACCCGTGACGCCGAGTACGATCTGGTGCATGAGATGGAGTCGAGCCTGATGGAGCTGATGTCCTCCAGCCTGAAACAGCGCCTGACCGCCGAGCCTGTTCGCTTCGTCTACCAGCGCGATATGCCGGACGCGATGGTCGAAATGCTGCGCGATAAGCTCTCCATCTCCAACTATGACTCAATGCTGCCGGGCGGCCGCTATCACAACTTCAAAGACTTTATCGGCTTCCCGAACGTGGGTAAGGCCAATCTGGTCAATAAACCTATGCCGCGCCTGCGTCATCTGTGGTTTGATAAATTCCGCAACGGCTTCGACGCCATTCGCGAACGCGATGTGCTGCTCTACTACCCCTATCATACTTTTGAGCATGTGCTGGAGCTGCTGCGTCAGGCCTCGTTCGACCCCAGCGTACTGGCGATCAAAATCAACATCTACCGCGTGGCCAAGGATTCGCGCATCATCGACGCGATGATCCACGCCGCCCACAACGGTAAAAAAGTCACCGTAGTGGTGGAGCTGCAGGCGCGTTTTGACGAAGAGGCCAACATTCACTGGGCGAAACGCCTGACGGAAGCGGGCGTCCACGTTATCTTCTCCGCGCCGGGCCTGAAAATCCACGCCAAGCTGTTCCTGATCTCGCGTAAAGAAGGCGATGAGGTCGTGCGCTACGCCCACATCGGCACCGGTAACTTCAACGAGAAGACCGCGCGGATCTATACCGACTATTCGCTGTTAACCGCCGATGCGCGCATTACCAATGAAGTTCGCCGGGTGTTTAACTTTATTGAAAACCCCTACCGCCCGGTCAGCTTCGATTACCTGCTGGTGTCGCCGCAGAACTCGCGTCGTCTGCTGTATGAGATGATCGACCGCGAGATCGCCAATGCGCAGAACGGGCAACCGTCCGGTATTACCCTGAAGCTGAACAACCTGGTGGATAAAGGACTGGTAGACAGACTGTATGCCGCCTCCAGCTCCGGCGTGCCGGTCAATCTGTTAATCCGCGGCATGTGCTCGCTGATCCCCGGTCTGGAAGGCATCAGCGAAAATATTCGCGTCATCAGCATTGTGGACCGCTTCCTCGAGCATGACCGGGTCTATTGTTTTGAAAACGGTGGCGATAAGCAGGTCTGGCTCTCCTCTGCCGACTGGATGACGCGTAATATCGATTATCGCATCGAAGTTGCCGCCCCGCTGCTCGACCCGCGCCTGAAACAGCGGGTGCTGGATATTTTTGATATCTTGTTCAACGATACGGTAAAAGCGCGCTATCTTGATAAAGAACTGAGTAATCGCTATGTGCCGCGCGGCAATCGCCGTAAAGTGCGCGCTCAGATGGCGATTTACGATTATCTCAAATCACTCGAACAACCCGACTAACCTATGCCAATAAACGAAAAAACCCCTCGGCCGCAGGAGTTCGCTGCGGTTGACCTTGGTTCGAACAGTTTTCATATGGTGATCGCCCGTGTCGTCGACGGCGCCATGCAGATCATCGGACGCCTGAAACAGCGCGTACATCTGGCCGATGGCCTCGATGAAAACTCGGTGTTGAGCGAAGAAGCCATGACCCGCGGGCTGAACTGCCTGTCGCTGTTTGCCGAACGCCTGCAGGGGTTCTCCCCTTCCAGCGTCTGCATCGTCGGGACGCATACGCTGCGCCAGGCGACCAATGCGGCAGAATTTCTTAAACGCGCGGAAAAAGTGATCCCCTACCCGATCGAGATCATCTCCGGTAATGAAGAAGCGCGCCTGATTTTTATGGGCGTGGAGCACACGCAGCCGGAGCGCGGCCGTAAGCTGGTGATTGATATCGGCGGCGGTTCGACCGAGCTGGTCATCGGTGAAGATTTTGAGCCCCGCCTGGTGGAAAGCCGTCGCATGGGCTGCGTGAGTTTCTCCCAGGCCTACTTCCCCGGCGGGACCATCAATAAAGAAAATTTCCAGCGCGCTCGCCTGGCGGCGGTGCAAAAACTGGAAACCCTGGCCTGGCAGTTCCGTATTCAGGGCTGGACCGTGGCGCTGGGCGCCTCCGGTACCATTAAAGCCGCCCAGGAAGTGCTGGTGGCTATGGGCGAGAAGGACGGGTTTATTACGCCGGAGCGCCTCGAAATGCTGGTCAGTGAACTGCTGAAGCATAAAAACTTCGACGCGCTCAGCCTGCCCGGCCTCTCGGAAGATCGTAAAGCGGTCTTTGCCCCGGGGCTGGCCATTCTGTGCGGCGTATTTGACGCGCTAGCCATTAAAGAGCTTCGTCTGTCTGATGGCGCGCTGCGTGAAGGCGTGCTGTACGAAATGGAAGGCCGCTTCCGCCACCAGGATATTCGTAGCCGTACGGCGCAGAGTCTGGCGAATCAGTACAACATCGATCGCGAACAGGCGCGCCGGGTGCTGGAAACCACCACCCTTATGCTGGAGCAGTGGCAGGAGCAGAATCCCAAGCTGGCCAATCCGCACCTGGCGGCGCTGTTGAAGTGGGCGGTGATGCTCCATGAGGTGGGCCTGAATATTAACCACAGCGGCATGCACCGCCACTCGGCCTATATTCTGCAGAACAGCGACCTGCCGGGCTTCAACCAGGAGCAGCAGATGCTGATGGCCACCCTGGTGCGCTATCATCGCAAAGCGATAAAACTCGACGATCTGCCGCGCTTTACGCTGTTCAGGAAAAAGCAGTTTCTGCCGCTGATCCAGCTGCTGCGCCTCGGCGTGCTGCTGAACAACCAGCGTCAGGCCACCACCACGCCGCCGACGCTACGGCTGCAGACGGAAGCTCACCACTGGACGCTGACCTTCCCGCACAACTGGTTTAGCCAGAATGCGCTGGTGCTGCTGGATCTGGAAAAAGAGCAGCAGTACTGGGAAGGTGTGCCGGAGTGGCTGCTGAAAATTGCGGAAGAAGAGCCAGACGCCTGATCGCCTCTATGGATATCATGCGAGCCGGGCCATCGCGCCCGGCTTTTTTACGGCTTCAGGCGCTCATCCCCTCCGCCAGCTGCGTCAGAGGCACCGGGACGCCAATATCATAGCCCTGCATATAATCGATCCCCAGCGCGATGACCGCCTGGCGTATCTCCGGCGATTCAACATATTCGGCCACCACCTGCATGTTCTTCATCCGCGCCAGACGACAGATTGAATCCACCACCTGGTAATCAAGACTGCTGGCGAGCAGATTGCGAATAAAGCTGCCGTCGATTTTAAGAATATCGACGTTCATCGTTTTTAACCGCGCATAGCTGGCGTAGCCGGTACCAAAATCATCGATAGCTACCCGGCAGCCCAGTGCCCGCAGGTGCTCTAATGTCTGGCAAACTAGCTCGGGGTTGCTGAGCGCATAGTTTTCGGTCAGCTCGAAAATAATCTGCCATGGCTCAATGTTGTAGGCCTGCAGCAGGTTTTCGACCTCCTCGGGAAACTGACTGCGGCTCAACGAGACCGGAGAGAGGTTGATCGCCAGCCGCAGACCGGGCAGCGCCCGCCGGTTGGCATCCATAAAGGCCAGGGTATGCTCAATGACCCACTGATCCACGCGCGTGGACAGCCCAAACTCGTGCGCCACCGGCAGGAACTCGTTGGGCCCCGTCAGTTCGCCCGACTCGCCTTTCATCCTCAACAACACTTCATGGTAATTGTCGCCGCGAATGCCCTGGATAGGCTGCGCCATCAGGACAAAATAGTCTTGCTCCAGCGCCTTGAGGATGCGGTTCATCATCGCCACTTTGTCTTTCAGATCCTGCTGGACATGCCCGGCGCCGCGGCGCTGCAAATTCTCCGGATGGCCGCTGGCCAGCGACATGTCGGCAATCGTGTTCAGCTCGCCAAGCAGCAAATACAGATGCTTCACCGGCGAGCGGACGTTGCAATAGCTCATGCCGATCCGCGGCTGCAGGGGGACCCCGTCCCAGTGAAAACGGAACTGTCGCAAGGAGCGCTCAATTAAGTGAATGCGCGCTTGGTGCCCTTCGCTGTTGAGACGAAACACTAAATCGTGACCGGCAAGATGATATACCGCTTCGTTCGGCGCCAGCAGCGCACGCAGGTGATTCGCCAGCATTTGCTTATACTGAATACGCAACAGCACCCCGTAGTGGCGGCCCAGCAGTTCAAGCTCAGGAATACGCAAAAAACAGAGCGTCGACCAGCTTGCGCCGTTCAGCGCCCGGCTCAGCGCCCGCAGATTCGGCATATGTACTACCGGGTCGAGGAAGGCCATCTGTCGGACGCGGGCGTAGATCAGCCGCTGCTGTGTTGCCAGCATCGCCGTATAGGCGACAATAAACGAGAACACCAGGTAGCTTGACGAGGTGATCGCCAGCTGAGTGTTATAACTTGGATAAATAGGTAAATAACGGTAATGAAAATGGATCACGGCGATCAGTACCGGCGTCCATATCAGCGAGATAAAGCGATAGCCAAAACGCATCGCCCCCCACAGCATCACCGGCATCAATAAGGATAATGTATAATTTGTACTAAATATGGTGCTGGTATCATTAAGCGGCATCAATAATAGCCCCAGCAACAGGGTTAATATCGCCGCCCAACTGATGATTTCAATTTTCTTTATTTTTGGATCAATTTGTAAGCGAACCTGAGAAATATACCCGCGCAAATAAAAAGGGTTACGAATTACCCGCAGTAGTAAATAACATAACGGTACGCCGGTCAGGCACCCCACCATCAGCGCCTGAAAGGTGATTAACGACCGTAAACTAAACGGCGAGACGCCGGTCATATCCGTTGTGCGCGGATGTAGCCCCAGATACTCGGCGATCTGCGACAAAATCAGAAAAATGACCGAAGGGAGCAGCATTTGCCAGAACAGACGATGCGGCATCAGCCTGACGTTACCGTGCGATACCTGCTGCCGTTGGGGAACAAAGATGCGATATCCGCCCCAGCAGAGCACGCAGGGGATCAGAAAATGGAACAGTACGCCAACGGCCTGCTCCGGCGTCATACCCCGGGCCAGCGTTAGCAGCAGACCAACGATAATTCCGGGGATCGCCGCCCAGCCGAAAAACATCATCAGGCTGAGCACCAGCGCCAGGGGAAGATAATAAAGATAAACCATATGCCCATTCAGCATGGTATATGTATTCATCCCTCTGGCAAGGGGTAATAATAACACAGGCAGGAGAAGCGGTAAGGCCCACCATTTGTCGCGATATTGTTGATAGTATTTTAATAAATTCATAGGTGCTCTACAGAGAGCCTCTGATCCTGCGAGGCATATTCAGGCAGGCATCCAACCACCCCATGCTGACCGCATAAGTAATAACGATACGGTAACGTCCGCTGATTTTAGTGGTGAAGAGAATGAGGCTGTTGATGTAAATCAACAAATGCTGACACCAACATTAATAAAACTTATTTTTTCAGCTTTTCGCAGCTAATAAAGAGAGCATGTAAATACGAGGATTATCTTATATAACATTAATTAATGTTTTCACTGCCGCACTTTTACATCTGCATCAATTGACCCCACCTCGTTCCTGTGCCTTAATACCCCCATCGCCCATCTTCGGGTATACTTCAAGGAACCTTTTGTGAGTCAGGCACCCAGTATGCGTAAACGACATCGATTTAACCGTCGCATGACCCGTATCGTACTGCTTATCAGCTTTCTCTTCTTCTTTGGACGCTTTGTCTACTCCTCCATCGGCGCCTGGTATCATCACCAGGATAAAAAAGCGTCGCAGGAGTCAACGCTCACCGTCGAGCCCTCCGCCCGCGAGTAACCCGTTGATCCTGATGCCGGATACGCCTCTATCCGCAGGCAGAGACGCCCGTTTCCAAGGCACTATCCCTGACGAGGCATGTTTTGCCGCTGACGATTTATAAGCGCACGGCCTGCAGCAGACGCAGCATTTCCGCCATTCCTTTGGTAATCACTTTATCCTGACGCATGACAACCGCCAGCTGACGGTACAGCGACGGGGCCAGAGAATGTACCGTTAAGCCATAGCGATCCTCCGCCTGCTCTACCGCCATGCGGGGCACAATACTGTAGCCCAGCCCGGCCCGCACCATGCGTTTGATCGCCTCGATGCTCCCCAGCTGCATCACCGGCGTGACCGCCAGGCCCGCCGAACGGAACCAGCGGTCAATCAGATCCCGCGTGCCGCTGCCCGCCTCGAAGGCAACGAGCGGCAGCGCCTGCAGCTCCTCAGGGGTACACACCGCCGGGATCCCCGCCTCGTGGCTGGGATGGATGACCACGAACTCCTCGTCCACCACGGCGGTCACCGCCAGACTGCGTCCCTGAACGGGCAGCGTGACCAGCCCAAGATCGAGCCGGTTTTCCTCCACCGCCCGGACGACATCCAGCGTGTTGCCGGTGGTCACCCCCACCGTCAGCAGTGGGTGCTGCTGACGAAGATGCTGCAGCAGCGGCGGAAGAAGATGAATGCAGGCCGTCGCGCCGGTCCCCAGGGTCAGTGAGCCATTAACTTCCTGACTAAATGCACTGACCGACTGCACCGCGCTATTCACCGCCCGCTCGATCTGCTCGCTGTGGGCCAGCAGCGCCATTCCCGCCGCCGTCGCCTTGATCCCGCGCCCGGTGCGCTCCAGCAGTCGGGTCTGTAAAAATTGCTCCAGCTGACGCACCTGCAGGCTGACGGCAGGCTGGGAGATCCCCAGCGCGTCGGCGGCGGCTGAGAAGCTGCCGCGCTGTACGACCAGCCGGAAGGTCGCCAGGTTTCCCAGGTTCAGTGTTGTCATGCAAAGTTTCTCTTATACCGCGCATAAGGTGGCCGCTCTGCCAGAACAATAGCCTGCCGGGTATGCTCAGGACAACTCTCTTAACGGAATGAAAAACCATGGGAACACCGGCTATTCCCCGACGTCTCGCCTTCACCGCGGGCGCTCAGCAACTGATCAACTGGGGTATCTCTTTTTATATGCCCGGCACCTTTGCCGGAGCTATCGCCGCCGACAAGGGATGGAGCTCGCCGCAGATCTATCTTGGCCTGACGCTTGCGATGCTGATCATGGCGGCGCTCTCCCCGCTGGTCGCCAGGCTGCTGGCTCGCTTTGGCGGACGACTGGTGGTCACCAGCGGAACCTTACTGATAGCCGCCAGTTGCGCGATGATGGCCTGGAGCCCTTCGCTGGTCGGCTGGTACGGCGCCTGGCTGCTGACCGGCGTCGGCATGCGGCTGTCGTTGTATGATGCCCTGTTCGCCGCGGTAGTGAACCTTTACGGCCAGCAGGCGCGGAAAACCATCTCTCAAATCACCCTCGCCGGCGGTCTGGCCTCTGCCCTCTTCTGGCCGCTGGGGGAGGCTTTACTCACCGTGATGTCCTGGCAGGATGCCCTGCGGGTCTATGCGCTGTTTGGCCTGCTGAGCGCATGGCTGAGTTATCAGCTGCCTCGTCAGCGGCTCGGCTCATCGACGAAAGCGAAAGCCCCAACAGCGGATGGCGATCGGCGTAACGGCATACGTTATGCGCTCTTTATTGCGCTGATCACCTTCATCTCCACCGGCACCTCCACCCATCTGCCGGAGTTTATCAGCCACTTTGGCCTGCCGGTTGCCATCGGAATGCTGTGGGGATTTGGCCAGACAGGCGCCCGGCTGGGGGAAGTGCTGGCCGGTCGACGCATCACCCCGCTCGCGCTGACGCGTTTTACCGCGCTCGCCATGCCGCTCTGTTTTCTCCTTGGTGTCAGCAGCACGGCGTATGCCGGGTGCGCAGCCGGGTTTGTGCTCGGCTATGGCGCGATAAATGGGCTGGTGACGATTGTGAAAGCGACGCTGCCGCTGGCGCTGTTTAGCGCAGAAAGCTACGCCAGCCGCACGGGTCTCCTGCTGATCCCCGGGCAACTGATGGCGGCGGCCGGCCCCTTTACCTATGCATGGCTGAACCATCGGCTGGGTATCGTGGGTGGAATGTGGATTTCCACCGGGTTAACGCTGATCGTTGCCGGACTGGCGCTGGCGATGGCGCGCTCGGTGGGTAAAACAGAGCCGGACAAGCGTCCAGCCCTCTGCCCGGGGGCAAAACGTGGGCCGGCTGAACATCTGCCGGAACCATAACCGGGTACATTCACCGGGGACACAGGATACCACCCAGTGATAGATAGCGGTGAGGGATGATGGGTTTGAAGCTGGGCATAAATTAAAAAACCCTCTGTAACAACAGAGGGTTTCATTTTATTCAACTAACGCCGGGGATTATTCCCACTCGATCGTTGCTGGCGGCTTACCGCTGATGTCATACACCACGCGGGAGATACCGTTCACTTCATTGATAATGCGGTTAGAGACGCGGCCGAGGAAATCATACGGCAGGTGCGCCCAGTGCGCGGTCATGAAGTCGATGGTTTCCACCGCACGCAGGGAAACCACCCAGTCGTATTTACGGCCATCGCCCATCACGCCGACGGAGCGAACCGGCAGAAATACAGTGAACGCCTGGCTCACTTTGTTGTACAGGTCAGCTTTGTGCAGCTCTTCGATGAAGATAGCGTCCGCGCGACGCAGCAGGTCGCAGTACTCTTTCTTCACTTCGCCCAGCACGCGCACGCCGAGGCCCGGGCCCGGGAACGGATGACGGTAGAGCATATCGTACGGCAGACCCAGCTCCAGACCGATCTTGCGCACTTCGTCTTTGAACAGCTCACGCAGCGGCTCAACCAGCCCCATCTTCATCTCTTTCGGCAGGCCGCCCACGTTGTGGTGAGACTTGATGACGTGCGCTTTACCGGTGGCGGAAGCGGCAGATTCGATAACGTCAGGATAGATGGTGCCCTGCGCCAGCCATTTGACGTCGTCCAGCTTCAGCGCTTCTTCGTCGAACACTTCCACGAAGACGCGACCGATGATCTTACGTTTCGCTTCCGGATCGCTTTCACCTGCCAGCGCGTCGAGGAAGCGCTGCTCGCCTTCCACGTGAACGATGTTCAGGCCAAAGTGGTCGCCAAACATCTCCATCACCTGCTGGGCTTCGTTCAGACGCAGGAGACCGTTATCCACGAATACGCAAGTCAGGTTTTTGCCGATGGCGCGGTGCAGCAGCATCGCGGTCACCGAAGAGTCCACGCCGCCGGAGAGGCCGAGGATTACTTTGTCATCGCCAACCTGCTGGCGAATACGCTCAACGGCGTCGTCGATGATTTTCGCCGGGGTCCACAGCGCTTCGCACTGGCAGATGTCGCGCACGAAGCGCTCCAGCATACGCATACCCTGACGGGTGTGGGTCACTTCCGGGTGGAACTGCACGCCGTAGAAGCGTTTTTCTTCGTTGGCCATAATGGCGAACGGGCAGTTGTCGGTGCTGGCGACGGTGACGAAGTCAGACGGGATGGCGGTGACTTTGTCGCCGTGGCTCATCCACACGTCCAGCAATGGTTTGCCGTCCGCGGTCAGGGAGTCTTCGATACCGCGCACCAGCGCGCTGTCGTTAACCACTTCAACCTGCGCGTAGCCAAACTCACGCTCGTTAGAGCCTTCGACATGGCCGCCCAACTGCATCGCCATGGTCTGCATACCGTAGCAGACGCCAAATACCGGCACGCCGGCTTCAAACACATACTGCGGCGCGCGCGGGCTGTTCTCTTCGGTGGTGCTTTCCGGGCCGCCGGAAAGAATGATGCCGCTTGGATTAAATTCGCGGATCTGTGCTTCCGTGACATCCCATGCCCACAGCTCACAGTAGACGCCCAGTTCACGCACGCGACGCGCCACCAGCTGAGTATACTGTGACCCGAAGTCGAGAATGAGAATGCGATGTTTATGAATGTTTTCCGTCATTGACGCTAATTCCGAGGCAAGTGAAACAGAGTAAATAAATCGCCCGACGCAAGGTCGGGCGAAGAAATCAGGAGCCCAGGCGGTAGTTCGGGGACTCTTTGGTGATGGTCACGTCGTGAACGTGGCTTTCCTGGATGCCCGCACCGCTGATGCGTACGAATTCAGCTTTGGTACGCAGCAGGTCAATGGTACCACAGCCGGTCAGCCCCATACAGGAGCGCAGGCCGCCCATCTGCTGGTGAATGATCTCTTTCAGGCGGCCTTTATAGGCCACGCGGCCTTCGATACCTTCCGGCACCAGTTTGTCAGCGGCGTTATCGCTCTGGAAGTAGCGGTCAGAGGAACCTTTCGACATCGCGCCGAGGGAACCCATCCCGCGATAGGATTTGTAAGAGCGACCCTGATAGAGTTCGATTTCGCCCGGGGATTCTTCGGTACCGGCCAGCATGGAGCCGACCATCACTGCCGCCGCACCGGCCGCGATCGCTTTGGCGATGTCGCCGGAGAAACGGATACCGCCGTCGGCGATAACCGGAATTCCGGTGCCTTCCAGCGCTTCCACCGCGTCGGAAACGGCAGTGATCTGCGGCACGCCTACGCCGGTCACGATACGGGTAGTACAGATGGAGCCCGGGCCGATGCCTACTTTCACCGCACTGCAGCCGGCTTCCGCCAGCGCGCGCGCGCCTGCGCCAGTGGCGACGTTGCCGCCGATGATCTGCAGGTCTGGGTATTTCGCACGTGTTTCACGAATACGTTGCAGAACGCCTTCGGAGTGGCCGTGAGAGGAGTCAATCAGCAGGACGTCAACGCCCGCTGCCACCAGCGCGTCAACGCGCTCTTCGTTGCCCGCGCCGGCACCAACCGCAGCGCCTACGCGCAGACGGCCCTGCTCATCTTTACAGGCGTTCGGTTTACGTTCCGCTTTCTGGAAGTCTTTTACAGTGATCATCCCGCGCAGGTGGAAGCTCTCATCCACAACCAGCGCTTTCTCAACGCGTTTTTCGTGCATCTTAGCGAAGACCACTTCACGGCTTTCGCCTTCACGCACGGTGACCAGACGCTCTTTCGGGGTCATATAGACGCTGACCGGCTGGTTCAGATCGGTAACGAAACGCACGTCGCGGCCGGTGATGATGCCGACCAGCTCGTTCTCTTCGGTAACCACCGGGTAGCCGGCGAAGCCGTTACGCTCGGTCAGCTCTTTCACTTCACGCAGGGTGGTGGTCGGCAGAACGGTTTGCGGGTCGGTGACCACGCCGGACTCATGTTTCTTCACGCGGCGAACTTCTTCCGCCTGGCGATCGATGGACATGTTTTTGTGAATAAAGCCGATGCCGCCTTCCTGTGCCAGGGCAATAGCCAGACGCGCTTCCGTTACGGTATCCATGGCTGCGGAGAGCATAGGAATATTCAGACGAATGGTTTTCGTCAGCTGAGTGCTGAGATCGGCTGTATTCGGCAGAACGGTAGAATGAGCGGGAACGAGGAGGACGTCGTCAAACGTCAGGGCTTCTTTAGCGATACGTAGCATGGGCAATATCTCGACCAGGGTGGATAAATATTGCCGTGGCATTATACAGAGCGTAACCGATTGCATCTACCCTTTTTTGCAAATAATACTTGCCATCCCCTCTGAGCGCGTTACTATCGACTGAATAACCTGCTGATTTAAAGTTTGATCTTGCTCACATGTTACCCTCTCAATCCCCCGCAATTTTTACCGTAAGCCGCCTCAATCAGACGGTGCGTCTGCTGCTTGAGCGCGAAATGGGCCAGGTTTGGATCAGCGGCGAGATCTCTAACTTCAGCCAGCCTTCTTCCGGCCACTGGTACTTCACCTTAAAAGACGATAACGCCCAGGTGCGCTGCGCGATGTTCCGCAACAGCAACCGCCGGGTCACGTTCCGCCCGCAGCACGGGCAGCAGGTGCTGGTTCGCGCCAACATCACCCTGTATGAGCCGCGCGGCGACTACCAGATTATCGTTGAAAGCATGCAGCCCGCCGGCGAAGGGTTGCTGCAGCAGAAGTATGAGCAGCTGAAAACGCAGTTAACCGCGGAAGGGCTGTTCGATCAAAAACATAAGCAGGCGCTCCCCTCCCCCGCCCGCTGCGTTGGGGTCATCACCTCGAAAACCGGTGCCGCGTTGCACGATATTCTCCATGTCCTCAGGCGCCGCGACCCCGGGCTGCCGGTGATCGTCTACCCGACCGCGGTTCAGGGTGACGATGCTCCCGGGCAGATTGTGCGCGCCATCGCGCTGGCGAACGCGCGCCGGGAGTGTGACGTGCTGATTGTCGGACGCGGCGGCGGTTCGCTGGAGGATCTGTGGAGTTTTAACGATGAGCGGGTGGCGCGAGCTATCTTCGCCAGCCAGATCCCTATCGTCAGCGCCGTTGGCCATGAAACCGACGTCACTATCGCTGATTTTGTTGCCGACCTGCGCGCGCCGACCCCTTCTGCCGCCGCAGAGATCGTCAGCCGCAATCAGCAGGAGCTGCTGCGCCAGCTGCAGGCCGGGCAGCAGCGGCTGGAGATGGCGATGGACTATTTCCTCGCCAGTCGCCAGCGCCGTTTTACCCAGTTGTTCCATCGTCTGCAGCAGCAGCACCCGCAGCTGCGGCTGGCCCGCCAGCAGACCGCTCTGGAACGCCTGCGCCAGCGGATGCGCATCGCCGTGGAATCGCAGCTTAAACGCGCCGATCAGCGGCAAAAGCGTACTGTTCAGCGCCTGAATCACTACAACCCGCAGCCGCGCATCCACCGGGCGCAATCGCGCCTCCAGCAGCTGGAATACCGGCTGGCGGAAACGATGCGTGGCCGCCTCAGCGAGCGACGTGAACGGTTTGGTCACGCGGTGACCCATCTGGAGGCGGTGAGTCCCTTAGCCACCCTGTCGCGCGGCTATAGCGTCACTTCGGTGAGCGACGGCACGGTACTGAAGCAGACAAAACAGGTCAAAACCGGCGATCTGCTCACCACCCGCCTGAAAGACGGCTGGGTCGAAAGCGAAGTGAGGCAGATTGCGCCGGTGAAAAAAACGCGGGCCAGAAAGCCATCGCCGCCTAAACCAGCGGAATAAACTCCACCCGTTTTTTCGAGATCAGGCCATGCCCGTGCTGGCAAAAGTAATCCACCGCGCCGCACGCTTTCAGCACCTCCAGCGGCTGGTGGCATTCCGGGCAGCGCGCCTCAAGGGCAAATACCCTTTCGCACTGAGCGCAATGCGCGCTGCTGCCTTTGACATCTAACGGCGCGTGGCACAGAGGGCAATCAAGTTCCATAACCATTCCTTTCAACGTTTATCTGCATCTATTTTACCATGTTCCGGGTTTAATGAGGGCCGCGTAATTGCTGCTGTAACCTGAGCAGCCACTCCACTTCCTCAAGCCGACGCCGCGTCAGCCCGGCCACGCTTTCGGGCGCCCGGGTAAACACATTCTCCGCGCCAAGGATCTGCTCATCGAGACAGTGCGCATAGATCGCTCCGGGCCGGGTCCAGCGCTGGATCCGCTCACCGTCCTGTAGCGTCGCCACCTCGCCATCAGGGGCGCGATCGAGGGCGAGCATTCGCCCATCCCGGAGCCCTATCCGCATTCCCTTTTGCCCGCCCGCGGGGCCAGCATATTTGTTAAGCCAGATATTCAGCGGGATATCGCCCAGGCGTCCCTGCAGATGCGCCTCTCCCTCGGCGGTGACCATATCCCCATGAGCAATGTCCCGGCCGAGACGGTCTTTCACCGCCCGGACGGCGAGGTCCAGCGTCACATCGCCTCCGCAGCCGAACAGGGTTTCACGCAGCATCGCCAGGACATGGGTACCGATATCGAGGATCACACCGTCGGGATGACGCAGCTGCCGGGTATCCAGCTCGCCGGTGGCAAAGTTGAGCGCGACCGGTTCTCCGGCAGCGTTAAAGCCGCTTGGCTCCAGCAAATAGCCTTCGATCCAGACGATATCCTGCGCTGAAAGGTGCGGCGGCGGCAGGCCGCTGGCCTCCTCTTCCGCCTGCCACGGCGGAGCAAGAGCGTTCAGCGCTAACCCACGCGCCATCCAGTGGTCGAGGGCCAGCACGCGACCGGCCTCCCTGGCCGGCGCCAGCAGCGTCCGCAGCCGGGCGGCCTGCTCAAGGTTGGCCACAATCGGTTTCTCCACCACGATACGGGGAATGGCGCTGGCTAACGCCCTCTCCAGCACGGGCAGGTGCTGGAGAGATGAGGTGGTAATGAAGAGCGTATCCAGGGGTTCGGCCAGTAGCGCCGACAGCGAATTGCGGCGCTGGATCCCCGGCAGCGCTCTGCTGCAGTCCAGGTCATAGCCCTGGCAGCTATCAATACGGTATCCCAGGCGGCGCAGCGCCGGTAAATAGGCAGTTTCTACCACCGCGCCAAGGCCGATAAAACCAATCTGCATAATAAGTCCACTTTTGAGCCGGTCTGTTCCCGGCGAAGTATCGCGGGATTATGGCGGAAAGTTTTGACTTTTACCGGCGCGGCGGCCACAAAAAACCCGCCGAAGCGGGTTTAATGATTATTTGCTTTTCTTGATGTGCTTGATCAGGCGCTTACGTTTACGCATCTGGTTCGGCGTCAGGGTGTTGCGCTTGTTGGCGAACGGGTTTTCCCCTTCCTTGAACTGGATACGGATTGGCGTGCCCATCACGTCCAGGGATTTACGGAAATAGTTCATCAGGTAGCGCTTGTAGGAATCCGGCAGATCCTTCACCTGGTTACCGTGGATCACCACGATAGGTGGGTTGTAGCCCCCGGCGTGGGCATATTTCAGCTTCACGCGTCGGCCGCGAACCAGCGGTGGCTGATGATCTTCCGCCGCCATGTTCATGATCCGGGTCAGCATCGCGGTGCTTACGCGGCGGGTAGCGCTATCGTAGGCTTCACGTACCGATTCAAACAGGTTGCCGACGCCGCTGCCGTGCAGGGCAGAGATGAAGTGCACCCGGGCAAAGTCGATAAAGCCCAGACGATAGTCGAGGGTCTCTTTCACCTGCTCCTTCACTTCCTGGCTCAGACCGTCCCATTTGTTGACGACGATTACCAGGGAGCGACCGCTGTTGAGGATAAAGCCCAGCAGCGACAAATCCTGATCGGAGATGCCTTCACGGGCATCAATCACCAGCAGCACGACGTTGGCGTCTTCAATCGCCTGCAGGGTCTTGATGACCGAGAATTTCTCCACCACGTCAGTAATTTTGCCGCGCTTGCGCACCCCGGCGGTATCGATGAGCACGTATTCGCGCTCGTCACGCTGCATCGGGATGTAAATGCTGTCGCGGGTAGTGCCCGGCATATCGTAAACTACCACGCGATCTTCGCCGAGGATGCGGTTGGTGAGCGTCGATTTACCGACGTTGGGACGTCCGACAATCGCCAGTTTGATCGGCAGATCCTGCGGATTGAAGTCATCTTCAGGCTCTTCTTCCGCTTCACCGTTCTGCTCAGCTTCGAATTTTGCCCAGTATTCGGCGTCTTCATCCACCTCTTCCTGCGGATTAACCTCATCTACCCATGGCAGCAGGGCCTGCTCCAGCAGGCTGGTCACGCCGCGGCCGTGCGAAGCGGCAATAGGATAAATATCGCCCAGGCCAAGCGACCAGAAGTCCGCCATCGCCTGGTCGACGTCGATGCCGTCGGTTTTGTTAGCCACCAGGAAGGTGGGCTTTTCACGAGAGCGCAGGTGTTTAGCGATCGCGATGTCCGCCGGCATCAGGCCCGCGCGCGCATCGACCATAAACAGCACTACATCGGCCTCTTCGATTGCCAGCAGCGACTGCTCCGCCATCCGGGTTTCCACGCCCTCTTCCGTACCATCAATACCACCGGTATCGATACAGATGAATTCGCGGCCTTCGACTTCGGCCCGACCGTACTTACGGTCACGAGTCAGCCCCGGGAAATCCGCAACCAGCGCATCACGAGTGCGCGTCAGGCGGTTAAAGAGCGTGGATTTTCCAACGTTAGGGCGCCCGACAAGCGCGACCACAGGTATCATGTTAAATGCCTCATACAATCACTAAGCAACATCGTCATAACGACGTTTTTAAAAAAGTCAAAACGGCCCCTGTCTGCCAGGGGCCGTTTCTTAATCACTCACGACAGCGGTAATTAACGCGTAATCGCGTACAGCGTACCGTCTTTCGCCTGGATCAGCAGTCGACCATCGGCCACAACCGGGTCGGTCAGGAAGCCGGAGCTGTCCACTTTCTGCTGCGCCACAAAATGGCCATCTTCCGGGTTCACCCAGTGCATATAGCCTTCGCTATCGCCGACCACCAGATTGCCATTATACAACACCGGCGCGGTCAGCAAACGGTGCAGCAGATCGCTTTGTGTCCACAGGGTCACGCCGCCATCGGTAGTCAGCGCCAGCAGGCGGTCATTCTGGTCAACCAGATAGATACGGTTGCCATCGACGATGAAATCATTCACCGAACCCAGCTCGCGTTTCCACATAATCTGGCCGCTACGCAGATCCAGCGCGGTCAGGTTACCGTTATAAGCCAGCGCATAGACAACGCCGTTGACGATAATCGGCGTGGTGTCGACGTCGCTCAGACGGTCGATTTCCGTCGGCCCAGTGGCCGTGGAAATACGCTGCTGCCAAATCATCTGCCCCTGCTGCATCAATACCGCGCTGACGCGGCCATTGTCGCCGCCCACGATCGCCGCGCCGTAGGCGGTGGCCGGAGCGGATTCGCCGCGCAGGGAGAGCGCAGGCATATCCAGGTTCACCGTCCATTTCACGGCGCCATCGGTCTCATTCAGCGCCTGCAGCTGGCCGTTACTGGTGTGGACCAGCACCATGCCATCGCTCACCACCGGGCGCGACAGCGCTTCGCCGGCGACGCGGGTTTGCCAGGCCACGGTACCATCGCTGGTATTCAGCGCATACAGCTGCGCTTTTTCACTGCCGATATAAACATGGCCGCCCGAGACGGTCACACCGCCGGAAAGCAGCGCCGGGGTACGCGAGAACCAGCCATCTTTCTCCGCCAGATTCACCGACCATACCTCTTTACCATCGTCGGCGTTCAGCGCTTTGACGGTGCCTTTACGGTCAGCGGCATAAACCACGCCGTCGGCGAAGGCCGGATGAAGGTTAGAGTAAAATTCGCCGATACCATCGCCAACCGAGGTGCTCCAGGACGTGGACGGCGTAAACTGGTTTTCTACCGTCGGCAGCGGTGACATTTTCACCACATCTTCTTCGCTATTAAACAGCGAACACCCGCTCAGCAAGGTAACGGAAAGCAGCCCTGGCAACAGTAATTTACGCAATTGCATCGAGTCCCTCTCAGATGGACAAATTATTCATTTTCATACGCATCATTTCGCTGAGCGCAGGAGAAGCATCGCTTTTCACGCCAGCTTCCCACGCCGCACGGGCCCCTTGCTTATCGCCTTTGCTCAACAGAATTTCGCCGCGCAAATCAGCCACAATAGCGGTCCAGCCTTCACCTTTAATGCTGTCGAGGGTTTTCAGCGCCGCATCAGCCTGCTTCATCTGCAGTTGAACGCGGGCAAGACGCATACTGATAACCGATTTCAGATTATCATCAGACGCGGCAGCCAGCCCCTGCTGAAGCTGCTTTTCGGCGTTCGGCAGATCGTTCTGTTCAACAAAATGCTGTGCCAGCTCGAGAGAAGCGAAGGCGCCGTAGGTATTTTTATTGTCAGCCGCGAACTTCTCCGCCCCTGACAGCACTTCTGGCGTATTTGATTTCAGCGCGGAAGTCGCCTGTTCGTAAGCCAGCGACGCGTCTCTGGCGGTATCCTGCTGATGGGAGGTCCAGTAGCGCCAGCCAACCAGCGCGCCAATCCCTAAAATCACCCCGACCGCCAGCGCTTTGCCGTTTTCGGCAAAGAAGCGCTTCAGCGCATCGACCTGATCGTTCTCGTTGTTAAAAGTTTCCACGCAGTCCTTCTCCTGACTAATAATTCCCGGGAGATTAACCCAGAAGTGTGCGCAAATGCGCGGCAACGCTCTCCTGCGTTACGGTAGTTTGCTCACCTGAGCGTAAATCCTTCACTACCACGTTTCCGTCAGCGATCTCTGACTCACCCAGCACCAGCGCGACGCGTGCGCCCCACTTATCAGCGCGGGCGAACTGCTTCTTAAAGTTGCCGCCACCGTGGTTGGTCATCAGTTTCACGCCCGGTAGCGCATCGCGAACCTGCTCAGCCAGACGCATGGCGGCGGACTGAGTATCGGTTCCGGAGGCTACCAGGTATATATCGACAACAGGATCGGCTTTAAATTCCGGATTCACTGCCTGGACCAGTAAAACAAGACGTTCCAGACCCATGGCGAAGCCCACGCCCGGGGTGGCACGACCGCCAAGCTGCTCAACCAGACCGTCATAACGGCCGCCGGCGCAGACGGTGCCCTGGGAACCGAGACTGGTGGTCACCCACTCAAACACGGTGCGGTTATAGTAGTCGAGACCGCGCACCAGGCGCTGGTTGACGGTATAGCGGATCCCGGCATCGTCAAGCAACGCGCACAGGCCGGCAAAGTGGGCTTTCGACTCTTCGTCGAGATAATCGCCGAGCGCCGGCGCGTCGTTCAGCAGCGCCTGCACGTCCGGGTTTTTGGAGTCCAGCACCCGCAGCGGGTTGGTATACATCCGGCGTTTGCTGTCTTCATCAAGCTTATCGGTAAACTGCTCGAGATAAGCCACCAGCGCGTCGCGGTAGTTGGCGCGGGCTTCCAGCGAACCGATGGAGTTCAGCTCAAGGCTGACGTGATCGGAGATGCCCAGCTCACGCCACCAGCGCGCGGTCAGCATGATCAGCTCCGCATCGATGTCCGGCCCCTGCAGGCCAAAAACTTCGGCGCCGATCTGATGGAACTGGCGGTAACGGCCTTTCTGCGGACGCTCGTGGCGGAACATCGGCCCGACGTACCACAGGCGCTGTTCTTGATTGTACAGCAGACCATGTTCGATGCCGGCTCGTACGCAGCCCGCTGTCCCTTCCGGACGCAGCGTCAGGCTGTCGCCGTTGCGGTCCTCAAAGGTGTACATCTCTTTTTCAACCACGTCGGTCACTTCGCCGATCGCGCGTTTGAATAACGGGGTCTGCTCTACAATCGGCAAACGGATTTCGCTGTAACCGTAGCTACCGAGCACCTGCTTCAGTGAGCCTTCAATGCGCTGCCAGAGAGCGGTTTCGCCCGGCAGATAATCGTTCATGCCACGGATGGCTTGAATGTTCTTTGCCACGTTTATTCTCTTTATATATACAAAAATGAACCCCGGCGCCTCGCGCCCGCAGGTTCAATCATACACGGGAAGCGTATCGCTTCCCAACACGTTATTTTGCTTCAAGCTGTTGAACGTCAATCCGACGGGCTTCATCGAGCATCGAGGCTTTGGCGCGGATCCGCGCTTCAAGCTGGTCGATCATGTCGTTGTTGTCCAAGCGATCTTTACGCACGCCGTCTTCATACAGGCCGCTTTTCTTGTTGCCGCCGGTCACCCCGAGGGTGGAAACCAGCGCTTCGCCCGGGCCGTTCACCACGCAGCCGATGATCGAAACATCCATCGGGGTGATGACATCTTCCAGACGTTGCTCCAGGGCGTTCACCGTACCGATAACGTCAAACTCCTGACGCGAACAGGTCGGGCAGGCGATGAAGTTAATACCGCGGGAACGGATACGCAGCGATTTGAGGATATCGAAGCCAACCTTGATCTCCTCCACTGGATCCGCCGCCAGCGAGACGCGCAGCGTATCGCCGATCCCTTCGGACAACAGCAGCCCAAGACCGATCGCCGATTTCACCGCGCCGCTGCGCGCACCGCCCGCTTCGGTGATCCCGAGGTGCAGCGGCTGATCGATCTGTTTCGCCAGCAGGCGATAAGACTCTACCGCCAGGAAGACGTCAGAGGCTTTAACGCTGACTTTAAACTGATCGAAGTTAAGGCGATCGAGATGATCAACGTGGCGCATAGCGGATTCGAGCAGCGCCTGCGGCGTCGGCTCGCCATATTTTTCCTGCAGATCTTTTTCCAGCGAGCCGGCGTTGACGCCAATGCGGATCGGGATGTTTTTATCCCGTGCGCAATCTACGACCATGCGGATGCGCTCTTCATTGCCGATGTTGCCTGGGTTGATACGCAGGCAGTCGACGCCATATTCTGCGACTTTCAGCGCAATACGGTAGTCAAAGTGGATATCGGCGACCAGCGGGACATTGACCTGCTGTTTGATCAGTTTGAACGCCTCGGCGGCGTCCATCGTCGGAACAGAGACGCGGACAATATCCGCGCCTACGCGCTCTAACGCTTTGATTTGATTTACGGTCGCAGCCACATCAGTGGTGCGCGTATTGGTCATTGACTGAACGGCGATGGGAGCCCCATCGCCAATTGGCACATTACCAACGTAAATACGTTTAGATTTTCTACGTTGAATCGGAGCCTGGTTATGCATGAAAAATCTCCCGCGTTACCCGTCTGTTACTGCGCCGGTGATGATTCGGCATTAAGGGTCAGACGCGCAACCTGGTTAGTTCTGATAAAACGACTTAAATCGACAGGCTTGCCCAGATACTGGATCTCTACCGCAGCCGGGGCGCCAATTTTCAGCTTATACGGCGCCTGACCGCTCAGGTTCAGGTTTCCGCCTTTACGCTGCAGGCCGCTGAACAATTTTTTGCCGGTGGCATCGCTCACTTCCAGCCAGCAGTCGGCGGAAAAGTTCATCACCAGATCCTGCGCCGATGCCGCCGGGTTCGTCACGTTCGCCTGATTGGTCGGCAACGGCGTGGCCGGGGTAGCCGGCGCCGTCGGGGCTGCGCCTGCGGTATCGACATTGGCCTGGGAAGGCGCGACAACGGCGTTATTGTCCGCTGGCGTCTGAGCCGGTGCGCTGGTGGTCGGGGCGCTGGCGGTATCGGTTGGCGCGCTGTTCGCAGCGCTATCGGCGGTCGGGGCTGCCGGGGCGCTGGTATCCAGCGGCACGCTCTGGCTACTGGTGTCGCCGCTGTTCAGCTCAGCGGAAGACTGATCGGCCATGGTGGAGATCTCTTCCTGCTGCGCCTTATGGTCTTGCCACCACCAGGCGCCGCTCAGGCCGATAACCACAAACAGCACCAGCCAGGTGAAGCTCATCAGCCAGCCGTCGCGTTTTTTGCGACGTTTACCTAAAGAGAAGCTCTGCATTGGCGCGACTTTCGCCGCACGGATGGGCGCTTGCTTGGCCATCATCGGCAGCAGCTCGTCTTCTGGAATATGTACGAGGCGAGCATAGGAGCGGATGTACCCGCGCAGGAAGGTGGAAGCGAGGTCGGCAGGCGCCTTATCGTCTTCAATATCACGAACCGTGGACACCTTCAGGCATAAGCGTTCTGCCACCGCTTGCTGGCTAAGTCCGAGTTGTTCGCGGGCGTGACGCAGACGCGCGCCCGTGGTGTTTGCTTCTTGATGATCTTGAGTGGCTTCAGTATTCATTCGCTACAACTACTGGTACGTGAAATTTAAAGTTCAGCGCGGGAAAAAGCCGGCGCCGCGAGACATCTGTGGTACGTCAGCCTCACAGTATAGGACTGTCAGCCGCGCGATCACAGAGACGAATCAAAATTGAATGCTAAGCGGTTGTTGTGCCGCTACATACTGCCTCAAAGTCGACAAAAACGCACCGTAATTATTAACCGAATCAGCGTATTTCGCCTGGCTATTGGTCATAAATATGGCCCGTGCCGCCTGCGCTGCACGGGCCATCATTTGTCAGACCGCTTTTACGTCAATCGCTTCGCCCTGCATCCGCTTACGCAGCGTGCGCTTGGTACGGTCGATAACATCGCCCGCCAGCTGACCGCAGGCGGCGTCGATATCGTCGCCGCGCGTTTTACGCACGATGGTCGTAAAGCCGTACTCCATCAGGACTTTGGAGAAACGGTCGATGCGGCTGTTGGAGCTGCGGCCATACGGCGCGCCCGGGAACGGGTTCCATGGGATCAGGTTGATCTTACACGGCGTATCTTTCAGCAGCGCCGCCAGTTCGTGGGCGTGCTCGGTGCCGTCGTTGACATGATCCAGCATCACGTACTCGATGGTCACCCGGCCCTGGTTGGCGTTGGACTTCGAAATATAGCCGCGCACCGAGTTGAGGAAGGTCTCGATGTTGTACTTTTTGTTGATCGGGACGATTTCGTCACGAATAGTATCGTTCGGCGCGTGCAGGGAGATCGCCAGCGCGACGTCGATCATATCGCCGAGTTTATCCAGCGCCGGCACCACGCCGGAAGTCGACAGGGTGACGCGACGTTTGGAGAGGCCAAAGCCGAAATCGTCGAGCATGATTTCCATCGCCGGAACGACGTTGTTGAGGTTCAGCAGCGGCTCGCCCATGCCCATCATCACCACGTTGGTGATCGGACGTACGCCGGTGGTCTTCACCGCGCCGACGATTTTCGCCGCGCGCCAGACCTGGCCGATAATTTCGGAAACCCGCAAGTTGCGGTTAAAGCCCTGCTGGGCGGTGGAGCAGAATTTACACTCCAGCGCGCAGCCTACCTGGGAGGAGACGCACAGGGTGGCGCGGTCTTCTTCCGGAATATAGACGGTCTCGACGCGCTGATCGCCAACGGCAATCGCCCATTTGATGGTCCCGTCGGTTGAGCGTTGTTCTTCAACTACTTCCGGGGCGCGGATCTCCGCCACTTCTTTCAGTTTACTGCGCAGGACTTTGTTGATGTCAGTCATCTCATCAAAGTCGTCGCAGCAGTAGTGATACATCCATTTCATCACCTGATCGGCGCGGAAAGGCTTCTCGCCCATGTTTTTGAAAAACTCGCGCATCTGCTGACGGTTTAAATCCAGCAGGTTGATTTTGGCATCTTTGTTCGGCACCGTCAGAGCGGCGGTATCAGGCGTGACAATTTGTTCAGACATAATGTTTTCCGGCCTCGTTATTACACGTTATGGCCCCAGGTGGGTTGAAAAAGAAACGCCCCGGAGAGCGACAGCTCGTCCAGGGGCGCTATATTCTACAAATTCTGGCGCATCATTGCCACGTTTGCACAAAGCAATGATAAAAAATCTGTAACTGACTGCTCAATCCTCTAAGGCTTTTCGATTGTCGCAAGGCGGCAAGCAAGTGACAAATTCGTCGGGAACGAATTTGACCAGCCGTAGGCTGGCCTCCGGTGAGAGGCAGGAGCCTCTCATTAATCCCCGGGAGCATAGATAACTATGTGACCGGGGTGAACGCGCGCAGCCAACGCCGCGACGGTCGAAAAGACGACGAGGATTAGCGAGTGCGCGGGCAAACCTCGCCTTCAGCAAAGAAGAACGCGATTTCGCGAGCAGCGGATTCTACAGAGTCGGAACCGTGGGTGCCGTTCTCGGTGAAGCTGTCAGCGTAGTCAGCGCGCAGGGTACCCGCCAGCGCGTTTGCCGGGTTGGTCGCGCCCAGCAGGTCACGGTGACGCTGAACCGCGTTTTCGCCTTCCAGGACGGAAACCACGATCGGGCCGGAGGTCATGAACTCAACCAGACCGTCGAAGAACGGGCGACCTTCGTGCTCAGCATAGAAACCACGAGCCTGCTCAACGGTCAGGTGCAGCATTTTAGTGCCGACGATTTTGAACCCTGCAGCTTCAAAGCGGGAAAAGATGCTGCCAATAACGTTTTTTGCCACCGCGTTTGGTTTGATGATGGAAAAAGTACGTTCAATAGCCATGATTACCTCTAATTAAATGTTCTGTTGTTGCACATACGATCGTATGGCCTGGCGCGCATTATAATGAGCATCCCCGCCCCTGCCTACGGATGAAGGTAACATTTTGTTAAAATAAGATGAGTATTGAAAATACAAACCGCCAACAACAAATTTACCCTGGTTATTGCAGGGTGAAACGCGCGGCCGCCGTTTGCCCTGCCTCATCCATCACCACCAGCTGCCACTCGCCGGGCTTATCCAGGGTTAGCGTGGTTCTCGCGCCGGCGGCATCTATCGGCTGGCCGTTGATAAACCACCAGCGCCGACCTTCCCCACCGCTGGTTTGCAGGGGCAACATCACCCGCGCCTCGCCCGGCAGACGTTTAATCACCGCCCCCTCGCGGACCCCGGAGAGCACCAGCGGTGCGACATCCTGAGTTTGCAGCGGCGGACATGCCCTTGATGCCGGCCCCAGACGCGCGGCGCGACGCTCACCCGGCGGTAGCCAGGGCTCCAGCGGCAGCGGCCAAACCTCAACCACCGTTTCGCGCGCCCCGGGACAATCCGCCGCCACCCGTTCGCCGTGTTCATTACGCCACACCGGGAAGCGGATCCCGCGCACGCCCTCCTGCCCCGGCAGCAGCAGGGTCGGCGGCTGGCTGTCTTCCAGCAGCCAGCTGGCCAGGCGACGACGGCAGTTGCTGTCGCCCGCCGGCAGCGCCTGGCCGCCGGGCCAGCAGAGCGTCCCGCGGCTGACCGTTGCCGGGCGCGGATCGACCGGCAGGCCGCCGCGGCTCATCGCCGGGCGGGCGAGCAGCAGATTATTGACCTGATTGAGCAGCGGCACCGCGCTGGCGAAACCAAACTGCCCCACCACCGGCGTACCGTCCGGACGCCCGGTCCAGATGCCTATCAGATAACGCGCATTGAGGCCCACCGCCCATGCATCGCGATACCCGTAGCTGGTGCCGGTCTTCCAGGCCAGCGGCACCACTTGCGGGAGTGAGGCATCGGGAACCGGTTGCGCTTCGCCGGCCAGGATGCGCCGGACGATCCACGCCGCCCCCGGGGATATCAGCGCCCTTTCCACCAGCGGGTCTCCGGGCTTCATGCGCAGCCGCGCCGCCTTCCCGTGGCGGGCAAAGGCGCTGTATGCCGCGACGATATCTTCCAGCCTCGCCCCGGCGCCGCCGAGGATCAACGACAGATTTGGCTCGGCACCGGCGGGCAGCATCAGGGGCAACCCGGCATTGCGCAAATTCGCCGCGAAACGTTTGGGCCCGTAGGCTTCAAGCACCTGGACCGCCGGTAGATTCAGGGAGCGCACCAGCGCCTCGCTGGCGCTCACCGGGCCGTGAAAGCCGCTGTCAAAGTTACCGGGGCGATAATCGCTAAAGCGCCGCGGCACATCCTGCAATAACGACGACGGATGAATCAGCCCCTCATCTATCGCCAGCGCATAAATGAAGGGTTTCAACACCGACCCCGGCGAACGGACCGCCGACGCCATATCAATGTGGCCAAAGCGGCTGTCGTCCGTAATATCCGCCGAACCCACCCAGCCGCGGACTTTCATATCCGTGTGATCGACCACGACCATCGCCAGCGAACTGCGCGGCGGCAGGCGCGATTTCCAGTTCAGCGCCAGATCCTCAAGCTGCCGCTGGAGTCCGGCATCGAGGGTCGTCACCACCTTTTCATCACCACTGCTCGCCAGCGCCCGACGGGCGAAGAGCGGCGCCAGCTGCGGCATCTGGCGCGGAAACAGCCACACCGGCTCCTCCATCGCCTCCTTTACCGCCTGCTCCGGCCAAACGCCCTGACTGACCATACGCGCAAGCACTTTATCGCGCGCCGCCTGGGCCCGCTGCGGCCAGCGGTCCGGACGTAAACGGCTGGGCGCCTGGGGCAGCACCGCCAGCAGCGCCGCCTCGCCGTAGCTAAGCCTGGCAGGCGGCTTCCCGAGATAGGCCCAGCTGGCCGCGCCGATACCCTGCAGGGTGCCGCCAAATGGCGCGCGGTTCAAATAGAGGGTCAGAATGTCGCTTTTTGACAGATGCCACTCCAGCTGCAGCGCACGCCACAGCTGGCGCAGCTTGCCGCCGAAAGTGCGGGGGTGGGGATCGAGCAGGCGCGCCACCTGCATGGTAATCGTGCTGCCGCCGGAAATGACCCGCCCGGAGGTGAGATCCTGCCAGGCGGCGCGCACTACAGCGAAGGGATTGACCCCCGGATGGCGCCAGAACCAGCGGTCTTCATACTGGATGAGCGCCTGAAGATAACGCGGCGACACGTCGGCGAGAGTGACCGGATAACGCCAGACGCCCTGCGCGTCGGCAAACCGCCACAGCGGCGTCCCGTCTTCCGCCACCACCACGCGGGCGGGCGTAACGTCCCGCAGCGGCAGCGGCCACAGGCGATCGGCCGCCAGCACCGCCAGCCACAGCAGAAAAATAAACGCCGCCAGCCCGCGCCAGCAGCGTTTTACCTGAGGCAATACGCGCATTTACGGCGTCACGGTGAGCGGGCCGCTAGCCGCTCCGGTCGCCCGCCACTGCGGCACATACATCGATTCCACCTTCGGCTGCGGGACCTGGTAAGTGCCCGGCGTCACCGCTCGCGCCAGATAGACCAGCGTCACCGGCTGACCTTCATTGACCGCGACTGCGGCGACGAAGCGGTCATCGCGGAACTCGATATGCTGAATATCCGCCTGCTGCATCTGGTTAAGCAGGTTTTGCACCGCTTCGCCATTCTCCTGCAGGCTGGCGCTGCTGTTGGCCAAATTCTGGTTTTCCAGCTCCAGACCTGCTGGCAACAGATCAACCACCAGCGCGTCAGGCACGTTGCGTTTGGCGGTCACCTCCAGCTTGACGAGTACCAGTTCGCCGCTGCGCAGTGATGACAGCGATTTCTGCTGCCCCTGGGTATCGAAAATAGTTCGTTCAATCCCCAGGACGTTACCGCCCGGCTGCGGCGCGCTTTGCGGATAGCCGCTGCTGTCAAGGCGCAGCCACAGCGGTTGACTGCCGGTGTTGCTCACCTGCAGTGCCGCCAGCCGATCGCCGTCGAGGTTGCGGGTTTGCGCTTTGTCGCCGGTCAGCGGCTCCGCCTGCAGCGAGGTTTGCGCCTGCCAGCTGCCCGGCAGGTCGGCCAGCGGCCGTCCGGCAAGGAACAGGGCGTTGGTTTCCTGGGTCGACAGCCAGCGCTGGCCATAGGCCTCTTCCGACAGCGTGCTCAAAAGCTGATTTTGCACCTCCGGCAGCAGCTTATTCTCTTCCAGCAGCGCCAGCTTCAGGGCGTCATCGCGAAGCGGGCTACCGTAATCGCCCAGCCAGCGTTTCTCATCCTGACGCGGGGTGGCAACCGCCAGCTTCAGCGCGGCGTCGCCGCGCGGCGCATCGCCCATGGTTTTCAGCGCGATGCCGAGCTGCAACAGCGGCAAGCCGGATCGCGCCTGGTCGTGACGGCTCCAGATTTCACGTAAGGCGCCGAGGGGGGCTTTTTGCTGACGCGCCAGCACCAGCGCGGCATAGGCCTGAGCGGCAAAGCGGCTGGCCTGGGCGTCGTCGCTGTAGCGTACGGTCATCAGCCCCGGCTCCTGCAGGTAGCGCAGCAGGCGTTCATTGCCTTTATTGATAGCGTTGACCGGCACGCTGTAACCCTGCTCGCCGGCGCGAACGAGGAAATCCATGGCGTAAGCGGTCAGCCAGTACTCTTCCGGCCCCTCTTTATCCCATAGCGCAAAGCCGCCGTTTTCCAGCTGCATCTGCAGCAGGCGCGAGATGCCAACATCGATTGCCGCGCGGCGTTTTTCGTCGCTATCGCCGCTGATGCCCAGCGCCTTTAGCTGCGCCGCGCTGGTATACAGGGACGGGAACAGGCCGCTGGCGGTCTGCTCAAGGCAGCCATAAGGATAGGCTTTCAGATCGCGGATATAGCGCGCGAGATTCAGCGGCGGCTTGCCGCTGAGCAGCAGCTGGCCCTGCAGCGTCTGCGGGGCGAAACCTGCCGATTGTGCCGCTGGCGCCTGCCAGCTTTCGCCGGGCTGCAGCACGGCGCCGCTGTTGACGGTCTGCGCCGGGAACGCCGGACGAACGCCGATTTTCCACTGTTTCTGCAGCGGGGCGAAGGTTTCCCCCGGCAGGCTCAGGCCGCTGATCGTGGCGTTCACCTGGCCATCGCCGAAGCCCGCCAGCGCGCTCACCGGCACAAACAGCGTGCTGCGTGCCCCCGGCGCCAGCTGCACCGGCGGCAGTTGACCCTCGGTCAAGGACACCAGCCCGCTGGCGGCAAGATGCACCTGCAGGGTTTGCGGTTTATCGGTCAGGTTGCTGAGATCCAGCGCCAGACGCGTAGTGTCGCCGCTGGCGAGGAAGCGCGGAGTGTTCAGCTCGGCGATGACCGGGGCGGCCACCACCACTTTATCTTCGCTGCTGCCAAAGTCATTCGCCGTCCAGGCCTGAGCCATCACCCGCAGTTCGCCGTTAAAATCACCGATCGGCAGCGTCACCGTCCCTTCGCCCTGATCGTTCAGCACCACCGGCTGCGCTTGTTGGGCGATGATGGTCACATGATTAACCGGCGGTTTACCGCCACGTTTTAACTCGTCGCCATCGCCGCCGAAGCGCAGGCTGGCCACACGTCCCTGTCCTTCAATGACCTGGCCGTAAATATCATAGATATCCGCCCCATAACGTTTCTGGCCAAAGAAGGCGTTCCACGGATCCGGGGTGGCGTAATCGGTAATATTCAGCACCCCGCTATCGACCGCCGAGAGCAGAACGTTCACCTGTTTCGGCGCCTCGCCCTCTTTGACGCTGGCTTTCACTTTCACCGTCAGCGGCTGGTTGGGGCGCATTTTATCCGGGGCCTCCAGCGCCAGCGTCAGGCGACGGTTTTCATCGCCCAGCGGCAGATGCAGCAGGCCCACCGCGCGTTTCGGCGTCGCCGAGCGGGATTTATCGCCAGGACGAACCACCAGCGTGCTGAGGTAGAGGTCGTGGCGATTCCAGGCTTTATCCACCGGGATCGAGAGGTCCATCCCCTCGGCAGGTACGTCAATCTCCTGCCACCACAGCGGCCCTTCGCTGGATTCCACCATCGCGTAGCCTTTACCCGCCGCCGGGGCAGCAATGTGCAGCCTGATGGTGTCACCCGGCTTATAGCTCGGTTTATCCAGCTTCATGGTGACCCGGTCCGGGCGCGCTGCGCCGGTGCCTTCGCTGTTATCCTGCCAGCTGTAGCCCGCCCAGAAGCGCACGCTGCTGACGACATCGTCCGGTCCTCTCACCTCCAGGCGATAGGAGCCCCACTCTACCGGAAAGCTCACTTTACCGATCTGGCCGGCCTGCAAATCCAGCGACTCCTCGCCCTCCTGCAGATCTTTTTGATCGAACTGCGACTGCCAGCCTTCGCTGTCGGACCAGTTCCAGTAATAATCGCGGCGCTCGCGGATCAGCCGTACCTGCAGGCCGGAAACGGCTTTTTTCTCGCCTTTGGCGTCGGCATAGACGATATCAAACGCGGCGTTGCTGTTTTCATCCACCACCGGCTGCTTCACCGTAGTGTCAGTGCGGTAGTCGTAAACGTCCTTCAGGGTAAATTGCGGGCGGATCCCCGGCAGCGCCTCGGCAGGCCAGATCGGCTGCATAACCGTACGGGTGACCGGACGCCCGCCGGACTCCAGCAGGCTCGCCTGCAACACCACCTGCAGCGGCGAATGGCTATCCTGCCACTGGCTTGAGGTGGTCACTTCACCATGGCCGTTTTCATCCAGCGTCAGCTGGACTTCATCAAGGCTGCGGGAGAGATTTTCTTCCGCGATATCGCCGAACTGGAAGCCCGGCAGAGCGGCGACGGCGTCGCGCAGCGGGCGCAGGAACAGTTTGCCCTGCAGCTGGTTGCCGCTGGCCGGCGCGCCGTAGAGATAAGCGCCGCTGACGCCAAAGGCGACATCGGCATTCGGCGCGACAGGCGCCGCCTGCGGCGTCAGCTTCAGCGCCATGCGTTCCGGCATGAAGTCTTCGACGTGGAAATCCCATTCGCGGGGCTGATTGTCGCCAGTGCTGGCGCGAATGTGCCACATGCCGGTGGCCGCGCCGCTGTCGAGCGGATAAGTAAACTGGTACAGGCCGTTAACCGGCTTGCTCATCACCGAGCGGATCACCTGGCCATCCGGCTGGACCACCTCCAGCTTCACCGGCTGTTCCGCCAGCGGCTTGCCGTCGCTATCGCGCAACAGCGCATTGAGGATCACCGTTTCGCCCGGACGATAGAGATCCCGTGGGCCAAACATAAAGAACTGTTTACTGAAGCCAGGCGCGCCGGCAATGGAGAACTCCGCCAGATCCAACGCCGGCAGTTTGAGGTCAAGGAGCGTGGTCTGCCCCTCTTTGCGCGCCAGCAGCAGCGCGGCTTCTTTATCGGTTTGCAGGGTGACGTGGCCCTGGCTATCGCTTTTCGCCTGCGCCAGGGTCTGCCCTTTGGCGTTGAGCAGCTGGACGTCGATACCAGACTGGGCGGCGCCGTTTTCCAGGCTCTGGGTAAAGACGTCCAGCCGGTTGTGGTAACGATGCGCCGACACGCCGATGTCGCTAAGGGTAAACAGCGTCGCCGCGTTGCTGTAGCTATAATGACCCGCCGGGTTCATGACCGCCACGTAGACGCCAGGCTGCTGGAGCGGCTTGATGTCGCTCAGCGGCAGCAGCAGCTTTTCGCGGGTATTGCGCGCCGGATTGAGGTCAAAGCGGCCGCTGTATACCAGATCGGCCATCTTCAGCAGCTCGTCGGATTCCCAGTTGCTTAATGAATTGCGGTATTCCCACTGACTGACGAAGGCCGAGAGCGATTCCGGCTTAATGCGGAAGAAGTTCACGTCGACGTTATCAACGTTCAGCGCCATCACCGGCAGCCCGGCGATCACGTTGCCCGGCAGCAGCGAGCCGCGGCTGGCAAACCCAACGCTTGGCGCGATATCACGGGTGGTCAGAGTCTTCTCGAATGGTTTATCGAGCGTCGCCTTGTTCAGGGCGACCAGCGTCGGGTCGACCGAGACAATCAGCTCGCGCTTTGGCTCCAGATGACGCAGACGCAGCTCTTTGAGGTTCGGCGCCAGCTCCCAGGCGCCATCTACCTTACCGCTCTTCTTATCCACCAGGTGTACGCTGCGGGAGAAATCCTGGTCCGGCTGCAGCGGCACGGAAAAGGTCAGCACCAGGGTCGCGGCGCCATCCAGCTGCACCTCCGAGGCGTCGAGCAGCGTCAGCGCTTTGCCCTGACTTTTTTCCGCCAGCGCCGCCAGCTGGGCGCTGTCCGGTTTTGCCGCCGCGCCAGGGCCGCTATCGGCGGCCGGCGTCGGGGCCGTAGCCTGCGGTGCACCGCTGTCATCACACCCGGTTAATGAAAATGCGGTAAGGAGCGCCAGTGACAGCGCCGCTAAACGAAATGGTTTCATCCTTCTAACCCCTCGGCCGGTGGGCCTGATGCAAATTATCACTTTTTATTATGCGTTAAGGCGGCGCTTCTCAACAGTGATGACGCGGGTTTCTGCCGATTAATCAGAAAAGTGCCGTGACGTCGTCCCCACTCTGGCGTCCTTAACTTGTCAGCACCCGATAAAACGCCGACAATTCAGTCATGAATAGTAAAACGGAGGCACCTATGTCCACCTCGTTTTTTGTCGCCGCCGACTGGCTGGCGGAACATATTGATGACCCGGAGATCCAGATTATCGACGCCCGCATGGCGCCCGCCGGACAGGAGGCCCTGCGCGATATGGCCGCGGAGTACCGCGCCGGCCATGTGCCGAACGCGCTGTTTTTCGATATCGAGGCGCTGTCCGATCACACCAGCCCGCTGCCGCATATGATGCCGCGCGCCGAGGCGTTTGCCGTCGCCATGCGCGAACTGGGCGTCTGCAGCGATAAGCACCTCGTGGTTTATGACGAAGGCAATCTGTTTTCCGCGCCTCGCGCCTGGTGGATGTTGCGCGCCTTTGGCGTGGAGAAGGTGTCGATTCTGGCCGGTGGACTGGAGGGCTGGCGCCGCGACGAACTGCCGCTGGAACAAGGGGTGCCGGAGGTGGCCGAAGGGGAATTCGACGTGCGCTTCGATCCTCAGCAAATTAAGCGCCTGACCGACGTGCTGCTGGTCAGCCATGAAGGGTCGGCGCAGATTGTCGATGCGCGTCCGGCGGCCCGGTTTAACGGCCAGGCTAACGAACCGCGCCCGGGCCTGCGGCGCGGGCATATTCCCGGCGCGCTTAACGTGCCGTGGACGGAGCTGGTGATTAACGGCGAGCTGAAGACCGTCGACGAGCTGAACGACATCTTTTTGCGTCAGGGCGTCGATTTTGACCGGCCCATTATCGCCAGCTGCGGCTCCGGCGTGACGGCGGCGGTGGTGGTGCTGGCGCTCACCACGCTTGGCGTGAACGGCGTCTGCCTGTACGACGGCTCATGGAGCGAATGGGGGGCGCGCAGCGATCTGCCGATTGAACCGGCTCCTGCCGCTCAGTAAACGCCGCATGGCCGCGGGCCCCTGGTCCGCGGCCACTAAATAATTTCTGATTTTCCCCGCCTCTTTCTCCTGCCAGCCGCTAAACCGGTTACTCTGTGCTGCCGCAGGGCTTGCGCCTGCCGGGTTCGCTTTACTGCCGCCCACTATATAAGGAAATTGAATGATGGCTTTTTCATTACCGGATCTCATGGATGTCGTACACAAGCACAACCGCAATCCCACCCCGAAACCGATGCCCGTAGACGAAGTGGATCGCCTGCGAGTACGGAAATACCGCGATCCGCAAAATAGCGAAACCGTGGCACTTCCGGAAAGTTTGAAAGCGCTGCTGGCTTACGATTGCCAGCTGACAAGCCCCCACGGTCAACGGGTGCTGGAATCGGTTCTGGACGCCATTGATGAACATGGCGTCCTGCTTTCCGACTCGCTGGATGAAGATGCTTATTATATGAATGGCCTTGATATGATCGGGCTGGATATTGAAGAGCTGATGCCCGTCTGGAACAACGATCCGCGTCTTCCTGCCCTGATTCGCCTCTGCCATCCTGGGGATCAGCAGGTATTTATCTATGTCACCGAGCGTGATGAACAGGGTGAATATCCTGTCGTCCGCTTCGAGGGTAAAGAGAATGACCTTTGGCTGGCAGAATCGTCACTGATTGAATATCTGCAGGAGATTTTTGCCGGTGGAGAGGAGAGCCACGACGAATGGCAGCATCAGCAAGCCCTCAACCAGGCACGCGATGGCGCCTTGCTGGAGCTGGAATATCTTCATGAGGATCTTTACGCCAGGCTCGAAGGTTGCCCTGACTAATTCACCATCTCCCGCCGAAAGCGCGCTTAACGGGCGCCGTCGGGGCCAGCTCCAGGAGGGAGCGCTTAATCCCTAACCTGATGTCACCACAAGGAGTGAAAATGGCATTAGTCTCCAACCCACATTCTGCTTATTCCCCGCGCCTTCCCTGGCTGGGGGGCATCGCTGGCCTGCTGGTCGGCGGCGCGATCCTCTATTTTTGGCCGCAATGGAACCGAACATGGTTAAGCCTGGTTCCTGCGCCCGTTTCCGTCTATACCCGCTTTCTCGGCGTCACTTTGGCAGACGTCCCGCTGATCACCTATGGTCATCAGGCGCTGCTGGGTTTTCTGATGGTGCTGCTCGCGCCCGGTTATGGTAAATCGACGCTTGCCGCATGGATGATGCACAACCCGGCGTCAAGCCGCCGCTGGCCCGGCGAGGTACTCCGTGCCTGGGTGACGAAATTTGGCCTGCTGGTCATGGTCTTTTGCAATCTGTTCTTTTTGTCCCGGGTCGGATCCGGGACCCTGGCGTTATATATTTTTATTCTCCAGCACATCAGCGTTGCCGCGGCGGTGACGTCAGGAGGGCTGCTGCTGCGTGACGCCCGACGTCTGGCCCGCACATTCGATGCTCAGCTGGCGGATCTGCGCCTTCTGATGCTCCTCACCCTCGGATTCCAGACGATTTTGCCGGCGCAGATCGCGCTGATGAGCGCCCGGGGCGTGAATACGCCGCTGGGCTGGTATATTGTCAGCGCGCAGATGGTGGGGGTGTTACTGGCGTTTATGCTGGTCGCCGGGCTGGTAGCAGCGCTACGCTATCTGTTGGGAGAGGAAAGGTGCCGGGCCTGGCGCGGGGATATGGCGCTCTTCAACGGCATCGTCACATTGTGCGTGACGGGATTTCTGCTCTATCACATGGTGTCAGCCTATCCGCGGATCGTTGCCGCCCTGCATTAATCTTTGCCAACCCGCTTTTGCATCGAGCTGAAAGTATAGCGAAACCGGGGGCTGCCGCCCCCGCTGTCAGATAATGCGGTTTTGTTTGAAATCGCGCAGGAAGCTGCCCCAGCGCTTTTCATAGAACGGCGTGATATGGGCAATCATAAAGTGGCTGATGCCCTTCTCGCCGTCTACCACCTGGCAAATATCGATCGGCTCATCGCCGGGCAGGGTATCGGTGGCCACGCTGCCGGTGGTCTGAATAATGGACTCGATATCCCCTTCCGCTTCAATGCCGATAAGCAGATTAGCAGGCGCGTCGGCGTGCTCTTTGATCGAGCACAGGAACGCCCGCTTGACGGTTTTCAGCGTTTTGAACAGCGTGGTCAGCGAATCCACCATCTGCGCCGGCGGCTCGGCGACTTCAGACAGCAGCAGCGCTTCGCCCCCCTCCAGCACCGTCTGGGTGCTGAGCGGGCTGCCCTCTTCCCCGAGCAGATGGCTGATTTCCCGCGGGGTGAATTCTTTACCGCTCGGCAGCTTCGGGTTGAGGAACAGCGATTCGCCGAGAGTCATCGCCATCAGCGTGCGGGCCGGCATCATCACGAAAGCCTGTTCGTCTTCCACCGCCTGCTGCAGAGCCTCCAGCGAAGTGAAGAACGGAATGACCGACGTGCCGTCATCTTTTTCCCAGTGCTGCAGATCCAGCGCGCTATCTTCGACAATCTGCTCGCCATCGGCTGCGCTGCCCGGTACCCAGACGGTGGCCTCAAGCAGCGCGCTGAAAAATGCCGGACGATGAGCGGGCTCGGTAGCCGCTTTTTCCAGCAGGGTTTCTAATTCGTTTTTGGTTTCGGACATAGTTTGGCTACTTCAAAAATCGCCCGGCGGCGCGACGTCCGCACGGGCCTGCGGATTTTCCAGGCCGGGTAAGCGTAGCGCTACCCGGCAAGGCCATTACTCAGCCGTCAGCAGATTGGCGATAGTACGTACGCCAAGCCCCGTCGCGCCCGCCGACCACTGCTCAACGGCCGATTTGCGGTAGGTTGCCGAACAGTCGATATGCAGCCAGCCCTGGTGGTAGTTTTCCACGAAGTGGGACAGGAAGCCCGCCGCGGTGCTGGCGCCGGCCGGATAGGCGGCGCTGCCGGTATTGTTCAGTTCCGCGAAGTTAGACGGCAGCTGATTACGGTGGAATTCGGCCAGCGGCAGACGCCAGAACGCTTCATTTTCCGCCTGGGCGCTCGCCAGCAGGCGATTCGCCAGCGCATCGTCAAAGCTGAACAGCGCGTGGTAGTCGTTGCCGAGGGCGGTTTTCGCCGCGCCGGTCAGGGTGGCGGCATCGACGATCAGCTCAGGCTTCTGCGCCGAAGCGTCAATCAGGCCATCCGCCAGCACCAGACGACCTTCGGCGTCGGTGTTCATCACTTCGACGGTTTTGCCGTTGCGATAATGAATAATATCGCCCAGTTTGAAAGCGTTGCCGCTGATCAGGTTGTCGGCGCAGCACAGATAGAGCTTCACGCGCTTATTCAGCCCGCGGGTAATGGCGAAAGCCAGAGCGCCGGTGACAGTCGCCGCGCCGCCCATATCGGACTTCATTGAATCCATAAAGGCGCTCTGTTTGATGCTGTAGCCGCCGGAATCAAAAGTGATGCCTTTACCTACCAGACAGGCGTATACCGGGGCTTCTTTATCGCCGGTCGGGTTATAGTCCAGCGCCAGCAGAACCGGCGGACGCTCGGAGCCGCGGCCGACGGTGTGCAGGCCGAGATAGCCCTGCTCACGCAGATCTTCGCCTTTGGTGATGCGATAGCTCATCTTTTCGCCCGCCACGCTGCACAGCAGGTCAACGGCGCGCTGCGCCAGCTGTTCCGGGCCCAGCTCTTCCGCCGGCGCATTGATGGTGTCGCGCACCCAGTCAATAATGGTCAGACGGTTATCCAGCTCGCTTTTCTGCACATCGTCCAGGGTCGGCCATTCAACTTTTCGGGTGCCTTTCGGGCCTTTATAGCCCGCCCAGAACGCCCACGCGCGGTCGGTGTTCCAGCCTTCGCCGCTTAACGCGACATGCTTGATGCCCATGCCGTCAATTTTACGCGCCGCGCGCTGAATCAAGCCCAGGTCGTCCTTACCGTTGAGATGCAGGGCAATGCCATCATTATTAATGCTGTAAGACGCCTTCTCTCCCCAGCGCGCATCGGCTGGCTGAGTGGAAAGCGTAATCTTCATGGCTTCGGTCATTATCATTATCCTTCTTAGCAAACGGGCCACCGTATGGCAGCCCGTAACGTTCTCTCGCTCGATGATTCATCCGACTTTATACCGCCGCATAAATCATGACGCGAAAATTATTCGGCTTCGTCTAACCAGACTAACAGAATCGCCTCGAGAATTTTTTCATTGGATGCGTTCGGATCATCATCAAACTCTTCCAGATCGCAAATCCACTGATGCATGTCGGTAAAGCGAACGGTTTTTGGGTCGAGGTCAGGGTAAGCGTCATACAGCGCTTCGCCGATTTCACGACTGTCGGTCCATTTCAGTGCCATATTAGTGCTCGCGTGCGTGGTTGATGGTGTAACGCGGGATCTCAACGACCAGATCTTCGTCGGTGACGCGCGCCTGGCAGCTCAGGCGGCTGTCAGGCTCCAGTCCCCAGGCTTTATCCAGCATATCGTCTTCATCTTCGGTACTTTCCGCCAGCGAGTCAAAGCCTTCACGCACGATGCAGTGGCAGGTGGTGCAGGCACAGGATTTTTCGCAAGCGTGTTCAATCTCGATGCCGCTACGCAGCGCCGCATCCAGAATAGTCTCACCGGTCTCAGCTTCCACAACGATGCCATCCGGACACAGGTCCTGGTGGGGCAGAAATACAATTTTTGGCATTTTAAACCTCGTCCACGGATTGGCCTTTCAGCGCGATACGGACCGACTGATCCATACGGCGGGCGGCGAATTCCTGGGTTTGTGTGTCGATATTTTTAATCGCTTCTTTAATGGCGTCGGCGTCGTCGCCTGCCGCGGCGGCGCGTACCTGCTCCGCAGCAGCATCGATAGCCTGACGCTCCGCGGCGCTTAACAGCGCGGCGTCGGCGGCCAGCGCGCTTGTCAGGCTTTCCAGGACGCGTGCGGCTTCTACTTTCTGTTCAGCCAGCATGCGCGCCTGAATATCCTGTTCGGCGTAGCTCATCGAATCTTTAATCATGGTGGCGATTTCGCCATCGGTCAGACCGTAAGACGGTTTCACCTGAATAGAGGCTTCCACGCCGGTCGATTTTTCCATCGCCGTGACGCTCAGCAGGCCATCGGCATCCACCTGGAAGGTGACGCGAATATGCGCCCCGCCCGCCGGCAGCGCCGGGATACCGCGCAGCGCAAAGCGCGCCAGCGAACGGCAATCCTGCACCAGCTCACGCTCGCCCTGCATCACATGAATGGACATCGCCGTCTGGCCATCTTTGAAGGTGGTGAACTCCTGGGCGCGGGCCACCGGAATGGTGGTATTACGCGGGATCACTTTCTCCACCAGACCGCCCATGGTTTCCAGCCCTAACGACAGCGGGATAACGTCGAGCAGCAGCAGTTCGCTGTCCGGCTTGTTGCCGACCAGAATATCGGCCTGGATCGCCGCGCCAATGGCGACGACTTTGTCCGGGTCAATGGCGGTCAGCGGGGTACGGCCGAAGAATTCGCCTACGCGCTCACGCACCAGCGGCACGCGGGTCGAACCGCCGACCATCACCACTTCCAGCACCTCTTGCGCCTCAACGCCAGCGTCTTTCAACGCCCGGCGGCAGGCCATTAACGTGCGTTTTACCAGCGGGGCGATCAGATCGTTAAACTGGCTGCGGGTAATATCGCCCTGCCAGCCGCCGACCTCAACGTGCGCCACCTCGGCATCGCTAAGGGCAATTTTCGCCGCGATGGCGGCATCCAGCAGCTCACGCTGCAGGCGGTTGTCGCTACGGTCGCTGAAGCCCGCCTGCTCGCGCAGGTAGTCCGCCAGCAGATGATCGAAATCATCCCCGCCGAGGGCCGAGTCGCCGCCGGTAGCCAGCACTTCAAACACCCCGCGGCTTAAGCGCAGAATAGAGATATCGAAGGTACCGCCGCCGAGATCGTAGACCGCAATCACCCCTTCCTGGCCGGAATCAAGGCCATAGGCGATAGCCGCCGCGGTCGGTTCATTAAGCAGGCGCAGCACGTGCAGACCCGCCAGACGCGCCGCGTCTTTGGTCCCCTGACGCTGGGCGTCATCAAAATAAGCGGGAACGGTGATCACCACGCCGTCGAGCTCGCCGGCCAGCGCTTCAGTGGCCCGGGCAGCCAGCGCTTTCAGAATATCGGCGGAGACGCGAATCGGGTTCAGCAGGCCGCCGGCGGTCTGGATCATCGGCAGGCCGTTTTCACTGGCCTGCAGCTGATACGGCAGATGCGGATAGCGATGTTGGATATCGGCGAGGGAGCGCCCCATCATCCGTTTCACGGAGCTGATGGTGTTGGCGGGATCCTGGGCGGCGTTCAGCCGGGCGTCATAGCCGACAGTCAGCCCCGATGCGTGGTAGTTCACCACCGACGGCAGCAGAGAGCGGCCTTGATGATCGGGCAGAGTCTCGGCCTGGCCGCTACGCACGGTAGCCACCAGAGAATTGGTGGTGCCCAGGTCGATACCGGCCGCCAGACGACGCTGGTGCGGCGCGGCGCTCAGGCCGGGCTCACTAATTTGTAATAAGGCCATAATTGCTTCCGAAAATTAAAAATCGAGCAGTTTTTCTTCGAGTTCTTCAGCACTGCTGCGCAGTTTATCGAGGAAACGGAGCTTACGCACCGTGTCCGCCGCCGCCTCCCAGCTCTCATTATGCAATTGGTCAACCATCAGCTGATGGCGGGTATCAAACAGCGCTTTCACTCGTTTGATAAAGCTTTCCAGCCGCGCTTCGTCTTTCGCCTGGCCGATCTCATCCAACTCTTCGCGCAGTTCCAGCTGTTCCATCAGGAACGCGGTATCGCGAACGGTATGCTGCTCGCTGGCCAGATCGAAGCCATGCAGCGAGAGGAGGTATTCTGCGCGGGTCAGGGGATGGCGCAGCGTCTGCCAGGCCTGGTTAATGGTGGCGGAATACTGAACCGCCGCAAGCTGCTCCGCAGCGGGCGCGCTGGCAAATTTATCCGGATGGTACTGGCGCTGCAGATCCTGATACCGGACAGCCAGTTGTTCAAGCGAGAGGGTATAGCTGGCTGGTAACCCGAAGAGGGTGAAATAGTCCATAGTAACCTCAGGGTCATGCATCTAAACGAAAACCCCACGCGCGGCGTGACCGCGGTGGGGTTGGGGTGTACCGATTATACGTTAAAGCTTTCGCCGCAGCCGCACTCATCTTTGACGTTCGGGTTGGTGAACTTAAACCCTTCGTTAAGGCCTTCTTTGACGAAGTCCAGCTGCGTGCCGTCGAGGAATTGCAGACTTTTGCCGTCGATCACGACCTTCACGCCTTTGTCTTCAAACACGGTGTCTTCAGCCGCCGGCTCGTCAACAAACTCCAGTACATAGGCCATACCTGAGCAGCCGGAGGTTCTCACGCCCAGGCGCAGGCCAAACCCTTTTCCGCGGTTTGCCAGGAAGGCATTGACTCGCGCTGCTGCACTGTCGCTAAGAGTAATCGACATAACAAAACCTCAACTAATTATTTTGCTTCACGTTTGCTTTTGTAATCCGCAATCGCGGCTTTAATCGCGTCTTCCGCCAGAATAGAGCAGTGAATTTTCACCGGCGGCAGTTCCAGTTCATCGGCGATATCGGTGTTCTTGATCGCCTGCGCTTCGTCCAGGGATTTACCCTTCACCCACTCGGTGACCAGGGAGCTGGAAGCGATAGCGGAACCACAACCGTAGGTCTTGAAGCGCGCGTCTTCAATGATACCTTCATTGTTGACTTTAATCTGCAACTTCATCACGTCGCCGCAGGCCGGCGCGCCGACCATGCCGCTGCCGACGTTCTCGTCGCTGTTGTCAAAAGAGCCGACGTTGCGCGGGTTCTCGTAATGATCGATAACTTTTTCGCTGTATGCCATGATGAATTCTCCTTATTGGTGCCGAATTAGTGATGTGACCATTCAATACTGTTCAGATCCACGCCCTGTTTGAACATTTCCCACAGTGGAGAAAGCTCGCGCAGACGGCCAATGGATTTACGAATCAGGTTGATGGCGTAGTCAATCTCTTCTTCGGTAGTGAAACGACCTAAAGAGAAACGAATAGAACTGTGCGCCAGTTCATCAGTCATGCCTAACGCGCGCAGCACGTAGGATGGCTCAAGGCTCGCGGAAGTACAGGCTGAACCGGAGGAAACCGCCAGGTCTTTCAGCGCCATAATCAGCGACTCGCCTTCAACATAGTTGAAGCTGACGTTAAGAATGTTCGGCGCGCCCTGCTCAAGGTCGCCGTTGAGGTACACTTCTTCCATATCCTTCACGCCGTTCCACAGACGGTTGCGCAGCGTGCGCAGACGCGCCATCTCGCTTTCCATCTCTTCTTTGGCGATACGGTAAGCTTCACCCATGCCGACGATCTGGTGAACAGGCAGAGTACCGGAACGCATACCGCGCTCGTGGCCGCCGCCGTGGATTTGCGCTTCGATACGAATGCGCGGCTTACGACGCACGTACAGCGCGCCGATGCCTTTCGGACCGTAGATTTTGTGACCGGAGAAGGACATCAGGTCCACTTTCAGCTGGCTGAGATCGATAGGCAGCTTGCCCACGCTCTGGGTGGCGTCTACGTGGTAAATGATACCGCGGGCGCGACACATCTCGCCGATGGTAGCGATATCCTGCACCACGCCGATTTCGTTATTCACATGCATGATGGAAACCAGGATGGTATCGTCACGCATCGCCGCTTCCAGCTCTTTCAGATCGATAATCCCGTTGCTCTGCGGCGCCAGGTAGGTCACTTCGAAGCCTTCGCGCTCCAGCTGACGGCAGGTATCCAGAACCGCTTTATGCTCGGTTTTGCTGGTGATGATGTGCTTGCCTTTTTTCTGATAAAAGTTGGCAGCACCCTTGATCGCCAGGTTGTCGGATTCAGTCGCACCAGAGGTAAAGACGATTTCGCGCGGGTCGGCACCGACCAGCTCGGCAATCTGATTGCGGGCGATATCAACCGCCTCTTCAGCCTGCCAGCCAAAACGGTGGGAACGAGAGGCCGGGTTACCAAAGGTCCCGTCCATGGTCAGGAACTGCATCATTTTCTCGGCAACACGCGGGTCCACCGGCGTGGTTGCGGAGTAATCGAGGTAAATCGGTAATTTCATTGCTCTTAAACTCCGTACATCACTCAATGCAAGGAATCAGGCAACCGGCTTGATGTACGACCGAGTACACGGAATGTCGGAGCATCCCGGCCTGATTCTGAAAGCTCTTTATAATCGTTGTCCCGCCGTTTCGCGCTGCCTCGCCCTGTCAGCCGCAGCCCGAAACGGGACGGGTCACTCAGGCGCGCAGTTTAACGTCGATCGCGTCCTGGGTGCGCGCATTGCGCTGGGTTTCGTGCTGATGCTGACGACCGGAAACATCGAGGATCTCCTGGTTATTCACCAGTTCTCCGAGGGTGATATTGTTCAGGAAGCCGGTCAGACGCTCGCTCAGATCGCGCCACAGCGCGTGAGTCAGGCATTTATCGCCGCCCTGACAGCCGCCCTTGCCCTGGCAACGGGTGGCGTCAACGGATTCGTCCACGGCGCTGATGACTTCGCCGACGGCGATACTGCCGGCATCTTTACCTAACAGATAACCACCGCCTGGGCCACGAACGCTGGAAACCAGGCCATTTTTACGCAGGCGAGAGAACAGCTGTTCCAGATAGGAAAGCGAAATTCCCTGACGCTCTGAAATATCTGCCAACGGCACCGGGCCCGTTTCAGAGTTGAGCGCAACGTCAAGCATCGCGGTCACGGCATAACGCCCTTTAGATGTCAGTCTCATGTCTTACTTAACCTCAAACTCGCCCCTGGCCGGGCTTTTTATTAATATGGGTATTGCATAGCAGGGCCAAGTCTGACATTCCCGAGTAATTTGGTCAACTATTTACTTGACTGTTTTAGTCAGGTATTTGGCTTTCAGTGCCGTTATTAATTTCGAGCCGCTCCCGGGGTCGGCCAAAGGCCTCGCCCGGGCTACAACAGAGATGTAGATTCGTAGGCCGGATAAGCGAAGCGCCATCCGGCGTTAACGCTCTTACTTACCTTTATTCTGCTGCTCAATAGACGCCAGCATGCCGCGCAGGATGTTCAGCTCCTGGCTTTCCGGACGCGCGCGGGTGAACAGACGACGCAGCTTGTTCATCACCTGCCCCGGATGATTCGGGCGGATAAAGCCCGTCGCCAGCAGCGTCTGCTCAAGATGACCGTAGAAACGCTCCAGGTCATCCACCAGCGGGTACGGTGCTTCTTCGTGCTCAACCGCCGGCTGCGCTTGCTCCTGCGCCGCCAGCCAGGCCATTCGCACTTCGTAGGCGATAACCTGCACCGCCATCGCCAGGTTCAGCGAGCTGTACTCCGGGTTGGCGGCGATGGCCACATGGTAGTGACACTTCTGCAGTTCATCGTTAGTCAGGCCAACGCGCTCGCGGCCAAACACCAGCGCCACCGGCGCATGCTGGCCTTCGGCGATGCTTTTCAGACCGCATTCGCGGGGATCGAGCATCGGCCACGGCAGCGTGCGGGAGCGCGCGCTGGTGCCAACCACCAGGCTACAGCCCGCCAGCGCTTCATCAAGGGTATCGACGATCTGTGCGTTGCCAATGACGTCGCTGGCGCCCGCGGCCAGCGCAATGGCCTGGGAATCAGGCTTCACCAGCGGATTGACCAGCCACAGGTTGGTTAAGCCCATGGTTTTCATCGCGCGGGCAACGGAGCCCATATTGCCGGTGTGGGAGGTTTCTACCAGTACGATTCGAATATTTTGCAGCATTATGGTTCTTCGGCTAAAGATTATTCGGGCATGCTACCATAAAACGGAGACATAAGCAGATTTCGCTGTTATTATATGCGCCGTTTTTTCCCGTTCTTTAACATCCAGTGAGAGAGACCGATGCATCCGATGCTGAACATCGCCGTGCGCGCCGCGCGCAAGGCGGGTAATTTAATTGCCAAACACTACGAAACGCCAGACACCGTAGAAACCAGCCAGAAAGGCAGCAATGATTTTGTGACCAACGTCGATAAAGCCGCCGAAGCGATTATTATCGAAACCATTCGCAAATCTTACCCGCAGCACACCATTATCACCGAAGAAAGCGGTGAACACGCTGGTGAAGAGCAGGATGTTCAATGGGTTATCGATCCACTGGATGGCACCACCAACTTCGTTAAACGTCTGCCGCACTTCTCTGTTTCCATCGCCGTACGCATCAAAGGCCGTACTGAAGTCGCGGTGGTTTACGATCCGATGCGTAACGAACTGTTCACCGCGACCCGCGGCCAGGGCGCGCAGCTGAACGGCTACCGTCTGCGCGGCAGCAACGCTCGCGACCTCGACGGCACCATCATCGCGACCGGCTTCCCGTTCAAGGCGAAGCAGCACGCCACCACTTACATGAATATTCTCGGCAACATGTTCACCGAATGCGCCGATTTCCGCCGTACCGGCTCCGCCGCACTGGATCTGGCCTACGTTGCCGCCGGCCGCGTTGACGGTTACTTTGAAATCGCCCTGAAACCATGGGATTTCGCCGCAGGCGAGCTGATCGCTCGTGAAGCAGGCGCTATCGTGTGCGACTTCACCGGCGGTCATAACTATATGCTGACGGGCAACATCGTTGCCGGTAACCCGCGCGTGGTAAAAGCGATGCTGGCGAACATGCGCGAGCAGCTGAGCGATGCGCTGAAGCGTTAATCTCTTACTGATGTCAAAAAGGAAGCCGCGGCTTCCTTTTTTTATGTCATGACAGCATCCTCAGGATCTGGCGAATCACCGCATTACCGCCAATACAGAGCACCGTCAGGCCGCTAAATAAGGCCAGCGGTCCGCGCCAGCGCAGGCAGCCCTGCGGCCCCAGCCAGCACCGGAAACACAGCGCTATTCCTACCGTCGCCAGGCGAGCGAGCAGCACGCCCACCATCGCCGGAACCAGCAGCAGCCATCCCCACAGCGGCAGCTCATACTGCTGCGCACTGAGTAAGATCCATACCAGCTGAAACGGCAGATAAAAACTCAGGGCAAAGATCAGCGGAATGCGAATATTGCCTGCCGGTGCGGCAACGCCTTTAACGCCGCGCCAGCCGTCGCGCAGCAGTATTGCTGCCAGCACCAGCGTGGCCAGATAGCAAACGTCGTTACAGATGCCCGCAATCTGCATTAGCCTGTCGCTGCTTAGCTTACTCATAAACGCGAAACGCCAGAAAATGATCACCAGAAAACCGAACTGCAACGCCCAGCTGCGTAAGATCCAGTCGACCATCTCCCGCGGCGAGGGTTGGTTATGCACAGCCCAGGCGACGATGGGCAGTTTACTGTGCCCGGGATGGCAAAAGGCCAGCACGAAGCCTGACAGCGTCAGGGTGGCGTAGGCCACCAGTGGGATATCCGCGACACTCGCCACCCCGAATCGCATAACATACGGCATGGCGTGGTAGACGCGCACCAGATCGGACGGCCACCAGCTGGCCAGGGCTGGAAACCAGAAGACGATCGCCAGGCCCGCCAGCAGCCCGGCGGCGCCGGCGCAGCCATAATAGAACCGCCCGCTCTGCGCGGGAGAAACGATATTTGCGGCCATAACGACTCCTTGTCATCCGCCGAAAAGCGGAAAACTAGAGCATCGCCGCTTCAGCGGCAAGCGCCGGCGCCCACTTTCGGATTTGCGCCCGACGCCTGGCTAAAACGGACGGATCCCGCCGCCGGCCGGGACGGCGCTGAACCACATCACGCCTGCCGCCGCCAGCAAAATGACGCCGCCGGCCAGCGCCAGCGTCAGCCAGCCCACCTGACGCCACAGCGGCGGCGCCTGATGCTGACCCAACTTCACCGCCAACTGGCGAAAACTGTGCACCAGCAGCGCCAGCGCCGTGATGGTCAACGAGGTTCCCGCCGCCATCGCCAGCGCCGCCGCCATTCCCCAACTGAACACCCCGATCACCTTGCTGAACAGCAGGACCATGATCGCCCCCGAGCAGGGACGCATGCCCATCGACAGGACAATCACGGTGCGAGCCCGCCAGTCGTCGCCGGCCTGCAGCTGCTCCGGGGCCGGGAGATGCTGATGCCCGCAGCCGCAGTGTTCGTTATGAACATGATGCGGGGTGAACGCGGTAAACGTTGGCCGGCTCAGCAGCAGACGCAGCTTTTTCAGCGCCCGCCAGCAGAGCAGCAGACCTAACGCGCCCACCAGCAAATAGCTACCCTTCTCCAGCCAGAAACTGCTGAGATGCAGCTGGCGCGCTGGCAGCTGCAGTAGCGCCAGCACCACCACCACCAGCGCGATAGCCACCAGCCCCTGCAACAAAGAGGCGGCCAGCGTCAGGTTAATACTCGATTTCAGCTTTGAGGGATGGGTGGCAAGCCAGGTCGTAATGACAATTTTGCCGTGGCCGGGCCCTAAGGCATGCAGCACCCCGTAAACGAAGCTGAATCCAAGCAGCGACAGCCCCGCCGCAGCCGGGTTCTCCGCCACCGCCTGCAGCAGGCGGCTGAGCTCCAGATTGAGCGCGCGCTGCCAGACCGCGCTCTGCATCAGCACCTGCGGCCAGGCCAGCCACAGCCAGATGCCGCCCGTTACGCTCACGGCCAGCAGCAGCGCCAGCGGCCACAGCGCTTTCCAGCGCGAAGTTCGCGCGCGGGGGGTAAAAATTACTGACATGTCAGCGTCACCTTCTGGGCAAAATAGCTGCCCAGCGCCATATCCTCAGGCGGCGCATCCGCTTTATCCAGCGACTGGGCGTATGAGAGCATTTTGTCATTCGGTTTTGGCGTCATCACCGTTGCCTTACAGACGGCCTGCAGCGCGGCGGGCAGGGTAAAATCGCTATCTTTGTCATAAAACATATCGACATAGTAGGTCGGATCGAAAGTGGAAAAGGTAAACGTCTGCCCGGCAACGGGTTGCGGCGTCGCCAGCGGCAGGGTGAAGGTCAGTACCGCCTGCAGGCCGTCGCGCTCAAGGCCGTAGCCGTCGGGGCGATTGTCAAATTTCACCCGCTGGCCGTTGTGCCACAGCTCGCTGAAATAGTGCTGGCCGAGCACGTTGGCCATCACCTCCGCCGCCAGCTTTTTCCACACTTCGCTGCCCGGTTTAGCGTTTCCGGCGTCGTAAAGCAGATCCGATGAGGTTATTTCATCCATTGTCCAGCGCATTTTAAAGGCGCTCAGCAGGCCGTCTTTGACCACCGGCTCGCTCTGCAAACTGATGAAGCTATGCGGATGCGCAGCGGCTGTCCATGATAAAACCATGAAAAACGCCGCGCTGGTGCATTGTTTCACTCTGTTCATCTGTTCCTCACGTGAAAAATTCTGTGAACTTCGCCAGCAATCCTGAGCTAAAGCGGGCGCACTTCCCTGCCCCCGCCGCCGTCATTGTCTATCCTTAGCGGAAACCCTAACTGGAACTTACCAGATGATGACCGTCATTGAACCACCATCTGCGCTTTCCAGTCCACAGCGCCGTAGCCAGGTGCTCCTGATGTTTTATCTGCCCGGACAGTCGGTAACGACTGAACGGCTTGGCAGAATCAACCTCGTTGATGAGACCACGGCCCGGCAGGATATCGAGGAGACCGGACGCGAAATTCAGCGTTACCACCGCCTGACCCTTCGGTCACAGGTGGACGGCAGCTATCGGATTGAAGGCGCCGCGCTCGACCAACGTTTATGCCTGCTGCATGCGCTGCGGCGGGGCCTGCGCCTGTGCCCGCAGTTCGTTAACCATCATTTTACCCCGGCGCTGAAAACGCAGCTTAAACAGGAAGGCATCGCCCGTACCTTGTACGATGATACCAACCTGCAGGCGCTGGTGAACCGTTGCGCGCGAGCGCTCAATCGCCAGTTCGACTGCCGGGACGTCCAGTTTCTGCGCCTGTACCTGCAGTACTGCCTGCTTGAGCATCACCGGGGCTATTCACCCGACTTCAATGATGAACAGCAACGCTGGGCGCAGACCGCCGCTGAGTTCACTCTGGCGCAGGAGATTGTCCGCCACTGGCAGCGCCGGGTCGGCGCTCCGCCGCATGTCGGAGAGCCTTTTTTCCTCTCGCTGCTGTTTATGATGCTCAAAACCCCCGATCCGCTTCGCGATGGTCACCCGCAGGATCGACGCCTGCGGCTGGCTATTTCCGGCCTGATCCACCGCTTCCAGATGCTCGCCGGCAGGTCGTTCAGTGACGAGCAGGGGCTGAGCGACCAGCTTTATATTCACTTGTCGCAGGCATTGATCCGCAGCGTGTTTGCCATCGGCATCGACAGCACGCTCACGGAGGAAGTGAGCCGGCTCTATCCTCGTTTACTACGCACCACCCAGGCGGCATTGAGCGAATTCGAGGAGGCCTGGCACGTCCGTTTTAATGAGGAAGAGACCAGCTTAATCGCGGTGATCTTTGGCGCCTGGCTGATGCAGAAAAGCGACCTGCACGAGAAGCAGGTTCTGCTGCTGACCGATGATAATCCGGATATGGAAGCGGCCCTGGAGCGGCAGCTGCGCGAACTGACGCTGCTGCCGCTGAATATCAAATACCAGAGCGTAGAGCGCTTTCAGAAGGAAGGCGCGCCCAAAGGGGTGACGCTTATCGTCACTCCCTATGCGACGGCGCTGCCGCTGTTTTCACCGCCGCTGATCCACGCGGAGAACTGCTTCACCGAACGCCAGCAGCAGCATATCTGCGCGATGCTCGAGGACTAGGCCGCCACCGCTTTTGGCCGAATAGCCATCGCCGGGAGCGTCAGCAAGGCCATCACCCAGAATACGCCCTGGTGCAGGTGCTGATAGAGGAAGCCGGCGAAGACGGTCATAATGGCGATACTCCCGCCCATCGCCACCGCGGAGTAGACGGCCTGCAGACGGATCACTTCGCTACCCTGACGGGCGGCGATATAGCGCATCGCCGCCAGATGACACACCGTAAAGGTCCCGCAGTGAAGGATCTGCGCGAGGATAAGCCCCGGCAGCGCTGTGGTCCAGCCCATCAGCGTCCAGCGAACCAGCCCGCACAGGGCAGAGAGCAGCAGCAGATCCCGCGCGCTGAAGCGGCGGAACACCTTTTTACTCAGCGCGAAGATCACCACTTCCGCCACCACACCTAACGACCACAGATAACCGACCGCCGAGGCCGAATAGCCGGCCTGCTGCCAGTAGATGGCGCTAAAGCCATAGTAGGCGGCGTGCGCCCCCTGCAGCAGACAAACGCAGGCGAGAAAGCGCCAGCTTTGGCGCACCAGCGTCAGCCAGGCCGCCATTCCGGCCCCCTGCTGCTGGCGCGACGCCCCCTGAGGCATCACCGACGGCTTAAGCAACATGCCGAGCAGCATCGAGGCGACGCCCAGGCTTAGCATCAGCAGGATCGCCCGGTAATCGAACAGGCTCACCAGCTTACCGGTCAGCGCCGAACCAATCACAAAGGCGATGGAGCCCCATAGCCGCACCCGGCCATAGTCCATGGTGATCTGCTTTTGCCAGGTATTGGCCAGAGCATCCGTCAGCGGCACCAGCGGTGAAAAGAACAGGTTGAAGCCGATGATAATCGCCAGCAGCCATGCTACGTGGGTGCCGGCCCAGAAGGCCAGCGCGAAGAGCAAGGTTAACAGCGCCAGCACGCGCAGCGCGGCGATCAGCCGGGAGGGATCGCTCACCCGCGGGGCAATCAGCAGACTGCCGAGAAAACGGGCCACCAGACCGGCGCCAAGCAAAATGCCGATGGTTTCCGGGGTCAGCCCGTTGCCGGCCAGCCAGACGCTCCAGAAGGGCAGAAAAATACCGTAGCTAAAAAAGTAAGTGAAATAACTGAGCGCCAGCCAGCGCGTGGAGTGCAAGACCATGATTTCCTCCCGAATGGTGGCGATAGTCTGGCGATAAACCCCATCGTGAGTAAACCTGTGTCTCACTCTCTATATGGAAGTTGAGTACATTTGTCTTTAAATCGTGACGCGCATCACGGAGCACTCCCCACTCCGTCACCGGTTGTATTAAATAAAATCCGATAACCGGGCATCAAAGTGCGACCAACGATACGGCGAAATCCTAATGAAACGAAGCGCGACATTATTATTTTCCTGCTATGGCGGCTGGCAACTTTGTGTATTACGTTTAAATCACACGTCTCTCATAACGAGCTGATTATGAACACACTCCGCTATTTTGATTTTGGCGCATCCCGCTCTCTGCTACTGCTCATCGCCCGCATCGCCGTGGTGGTTCTGTTTCTACTTTTTGGCTACCCCAAACTGCTGGGCTTTAGCGGTACGGTGCAATACATGGCCGCCTCCGGCGCGCCGATGCCGACCCTGGCGGCGATTATCGCCGTCATTATGGAAGTGCCTGCCGCGATTTTAATTGTGCTGGGCTTTTTCACCCGCCCGCTGGCGGTCATCTTTATCTTCTACACCCTCGGCACGGCGGTGATTGGCCATCACTACTGGGATATGACTGGCGATGCGGTATTGCCGAACATGATTAACTTCTGGAAAAACGTCAGCATCGCCGGCGCCTTTCTGCTGCTGGCAATCACCGGCCCAGGGGCAATCTCCCTCGACCGTCGCTAATCTGCAGATGCAAAAAAGGCCGCAAACGCGGCCTTTTTGATGTCAACGCTAACGCTTACGCGTAAACCGGGAAGCGGGCGCAGATATCCAGCACTTTGCCTTTCACGCGCTCAATGACCGCGTCGTCATTGATATTGTCCAGCACGTCACACATCCAGCCAGCCAGCTCTTTGACTTCCGCTTCTTTAAAGCCGCGACGAGTCACAGCCGGAGAACCGATGCGGATACCGGAGGTCACGAACGGGCTCTTCGGATCGTTCGGCACGCTGTTTTTGTTGACGGTGATGTTGGCGCGGCCCAGGGCAGCGTCAGCTTCTTTACCGGTCAGGTTTTTATCCACCAGGTCCAGCAGGAACAGGTGGTTCTCAGTACCGCCAGAGACCACTTTGTAGCCGCGGTTCAGGAACACTTCCACCATTGCTTTGGCGTTTTTCGCAACCTGCTGCTGGTAAACTTTAAACTCTGGCTCCATCGCTTCTTTCAGCGCCACCGCTTTCGCCGCGATAACGTGCATCAGCGGGCCGCCCTGCGCGCTTGGGAATACCGCAGAGTTCAGCTTCTTATACAGCTCTTCGCTACCGCCTTTCGCCAGGATCAGGCCGCCGCGCGGACCCGCCAGGGTTTTGTGGGTGGTGGTGGTCACGACGTGAGCATGCGGAACCGGGTTCGGGTATACGCCAGCGGCAATCAGGCCTGCCACGTGCGCCATATCGACGAACAGGTAAGCGCCGATGCTGTCGGCGATTTCACGCATTTTTGCCCAGTCAACGATACCGGAGTAAGCGGAGAAACCACCGATGATCATCTTCGGTTTGTGTTCCTGAGCCTGCTTCGCCATGTCGTCGTAGTCAATTTTGCCGGACTCATCAATACCGTAAGGGATGATGTTGTACAGTTTGCCGGAGAAGTTAACCGGGGAGCCGTGAGTCAGGTGGCCGCCCTGCGCCAGGTTCATACCGAGCACGGTGTCGCCCGGCTGCAGCAGCGCGGTGTAGACGGCAAAGTTAGCCTGGGAGCCGGAGTGCGGCTGGACGTTAGCATAGTCAGCGCCGAACAGCTCTTTCGCGCGGTCGATAGCCAGTTGCTCAACCACGTCGACGTATTCGCAGCCGCCGTAGTAACGCTTGCCCGGATATCCTTCAGCGTATTTGTTGGTCAGCTGAGAGCCCTGCGCCTGCATTACGCGCGGGCTGGTGTAGTTTTCGGAGGCGATCAGTTCGATGTGCTCTTCCTGACGTACTTTTTCCTGCTCCATAGCCTGCCACAGTTCGGCATCATAATCGGCAATGTTCATTTCACGCTTTAACATCCGCATCTCCTGACTCAGCTAACAATAAAATTTCGGCCTAAAAAGGCGGTCCGATTGGACAACGGCCCACAGTATAACCGAATCATTCTGTGATAACAGGTCTTGACAAAGGATTTTACGCAAACGTTTGGCTCCGCATGACACAAGGCTTTGAGCAATAACGCCTCTCTCAGTATCAACGGATTTCTTTTCAGGATTGTGATGCAAATTCTTCATGTTGTAACTGCAACGGCGGAAAGTGTTAAAGAACCATTTACAAGGCAGGGTTATTTCCTTAAGATGCATTTAAAATACATCATTAAGATAACACCCAAGGAAGCACACTATGCTCGACGCTCAAACCATCGCTACGATCAAAGCCACCATCCCCCTGCTGGTAGAGACTGGACCAAAGTTAACCGCCCATTTCTACGATCGGATGTTCGCGCATAACCCGGAGCTCAAAGAGATCTTCAATATGAGCAACCAGCGCAACGGCGACCAGCGTGAAGCGCTGTTCAACGCCATTGCCGCCTACGCCAGCAATATCGATAACCTGCCTGCCCTGCTGCCGGCGGTGGAAAAGATCGCCCAGAAACACACCAGCTTCCAGATCAAACCGGAGCAGTACAATATTGTTGGCAGTCATCTGCTGGCGACCCTCGATGAAATGTTCAGTCCGGGCCAGGAAGTGCTCGATGCCTGGGGTAAAGCCTACGGGGTGCTGGCGAACGTCTTTATCGGCCGCGAAGCCGAGATCTATCAGCAAAACGCCCGTAAAACCGGCGGCTGGGAAGGGACCCGCGCGTTCCGCATCGTGAAGAAAACCCCGCGCAGCCAGCTTATCACCAGCTTTGAGCTCGAGCCGGTTGATGGCCAGCCGGTCGCCGATTACCAGCCTGGCCAGTATCTGGCCATCTGGCTGAAGCCGGAAGGCTTCGAATATCAGGAAATTCGCCAGTACTCCCTGACCCGCAAAGCGGACGGCAAGGGCTACCGCATCGCGGTTAAACGCGAGGAAGGCGGCCAGGTTTCCAGCTGGCTGCATAACCATGCCAGCGAAGGCGATGTGGTCTATCTGGCCGCGCCGGCCGGGGACTTCTTCCTTAACGTCGAACCGCAGACGCCGGTCACCCTGATCTCCGGCGGCGTCGGGCAAACGCCGATGCTGGCGATGCTGGATGCGCTGGCGAAGAGCCATCATCAGGGTCAGGTGAACTGGTTCCATGCGGCGGAAAATGGCGAGGTCCACGCCTTTGCCGATGAGGTGCAGGCGCTCGGCGCGGCGCTGCCGGCGTTTACCGCTCACGTCTGGTATCGCAACCCGAGCGAGGCTGACCGTCAGGCAGGACGTTTTGATAGCGAAGGTTTGATGGATTTAGCGGCGGTGGCGGAAACTATTCGCGACCCGCAGATGCAGTATTATCTCTGCGGCCCGGTAGCGTTTATGCAGTTTGCAGCGAAGCAGCTGGTAGAATTAGGGGTCAATAAAGACCACATTCATTACGAATGCTTCGGCCCGCATAAGGTGCTGTAAGCCCCGACGCCGCGGGGATTTGTAGGCCGGGTAAGCGCAGCGCCACCCGGCAATACTGCAGCGAGCGGCGAGCGTTAAATCGCCGCGTCGTCTTCTTCGCCGGTACGGATACGAATGACCCGCGCCACGTCGAAAACAAAGATCTTGCCGTCGCCGATTTTACCGGTCTGCGCGGTACGGATGATGGTATCCACACAGGTATCGACGATATCGTCGGTTACTACGATTTCAATTTTCACTTTCGGCAGAAAGTCCACCATATATTCCGCGCCGCGGTAGAGTTCGGTGTGCCCTTTCTGGCGGCCAAAGCCTTTCACTTCCGTTACCGTCATCCCGGTGATGCCGACTTCGGCCAGCGCTTCACGCACATCATCCAGTTTGAAAGGTTTAATAATCGCATCAATCTTTTTCATGGTGTTCCTGTCTTAGTCGCGTAACCGGTTGCTTACCGTATCATATCTTGCGCTATGTTGCGGAGCTACTCTTTAAAGTCATTGGCGTCGAGCTCATGGCGCGACAGCAGCTTATAGAATTCGGTGCGGTTGCGTCCAGCCATCCGCGCGGCGTGGGTGACGTTGCCCCTGGTAATCTGCAGCAGCTTGCGCAGGTAGTTCAGCTCAAACTGATTGCGCGCTTCCACGAAGGTCGGCAGCGCCGTGTTCTCGCCTTCCAGCGCCTGTTCCACCAGCGCATCGCCGATCACCGGCGACGAGGTCAGGGCCACGCACTGCTCAATCACGTTCACCAGCTGGCGCACATTGCCCGGCCATTTGGCGGCCATCAGCCGCTTCATTGCATCGCTGGAAAATGCCCGCACGAACGGCTTATGGCGATCGGCGGACTGACGCAGCAGATGGTTGGCCAACAGCGGAATATCTTCCGTGCGTTCGGAGAGCGGCGGGATCTTCAGGTTAACCACATTGAGGCGATAAAACAGATCTTCGCGAAACTCGCCCCGGGCCATTGCCTTCGGCAGGTCGCGGTGGGTGGCGGAGATGATCCGCACGTTGATCTCAATATCGCGGTTGCTGCCGAGCGGGCGAACCTTACGCTCCTGCAGGACGCGGAGCAGCTTCACCTGCAGGGCGACAGGCATATCGCCGATCTCGTCGAGAAACAGCGTGCCGCCTTCGGCGGCCTGGAATAACCCTTCGCGGTTGCTGACCGCGCCGGTAAAGGCGCCCCGCGCATGGCCGAACAGTTCGGACTCGAGCAGCTGTTCCGGCAGCGCGCCGCAGTTAATCGCCACGAAAGGCTTGTCATGACGCGGGCTGGCGTTGTGGATCGCCTGGGCGACTATCTCCTTCCCGGTCCCGCTCTGGCCGTTAATCAGCACGCTGACGTCGGACTGCGCCACCATCCCGGCCTGCTCGAGCAGGCGCAGCATCAGCGGGCTGCGGGTGACAATCGCCTGGCGCCACGCTTCGTCGGTGGCTGGCGATCGCTGCTCCAGCGCCTCATCAATGGCTTTATACAAGGCGTCTTTATCAACTGGCTTGGTCAGGAAGCTGAAGACGCCCTGCTGGGTGGCCGCCACCGCGTCGGGGATCGAGCCATGGGCGGTGAGAATGATCACCGGCATGCCGGGCTGCCCCTTCTGGATCTCACTGAACAGCTGCAGGCCGTCCATTTCATCCATCCGCAGATCGCTAATAACCAGATCCACTTTCTCACGTCCCAGCACGCGCAGCGCTTCCGGTCCGCTCTCGGCGGTGACCACGCTATAGCCTTCGCTGACCAGACGCATGCCGAGCAGCTTCAGCAGCCCCGGATCGTCATCCACCAGCAGCAAACGCGCCGGTTTACGGATCGTCATGGATCACCTCCGGTACTTTTTCGCTGCCGAAATTGCCGCCCGGCTTGCGGCTGGAGAGCTGGCGTTCAATATCCGTCAGATTCTCCAGCTTACGGGTGGTCAGCTCCAGCTGCTGGCGCAGCGACTGCTCCTGCTGGCGCAACGTCTCCAGCTCGCTATCGCTGGACTGCTGAAGCTTCGCGTAGCGGGCTCGCTCCTCCACCAGCTGCAGCTGACGGGTCTGCCCGTCGCGCCAGAGCTGATATAGCGGGCGGACCTGAACGGCGATTTGCGGGCTGAAGGTGTCGAGACGCGCCACCAGCTCGCGGCGCTCGTCAGGGGTAATTTTGGCATCGGCAAGCAGAATGCCGCGGCGGAATGCGTCCTGCCAGCTGTCGTCGGTATGGCGTTTCGCCTCCGCTCGCGCCTGCACCGGCGCGAGACGATCGGCGCAGTCAATGCCCCGCAGCCAGTAGAGGGGGTTTTTGTCGCTGGCATCGCTGCTGTGCGCCCAGATATCAGCGCAGTCCACGGCGACAAAATCGGCCACCTGGTGCTGCGCCTGCCCGGGGGCGGCGGCACCTTCCGCACTATGCGGCGAGAAGCCGGCGGAACACCCCGCCAGCGTCAGACAAGCAATGCCTGAGAGCAGCCATCCGCTAAGGGAACGGCGCCAGGCCAGGAATTGGGACATAGTTCCCCGATATCGATTCATTAGTTGGATTATTCCGGCGCTGAGGGAAGCGTAATGCGAAAACAGACCTGCCCGGCGGGGGCGTCAACCAGACTGAGTTCCCCTTGCATCTGACGGACACAGTCGCGGGCGATGCTTAACCCCAGCCCACTGCCTTTAACGGCCCCTTTACGCTGGTGGCTTCCCTGGTAAAAAGGCTCAAAAATCATATTCTTTTCCGCGGCCGGGATCGGTTCGCCGCTGTTGGCGACATCAATACGCACCTGCTCTCCGTGCCGGTAGCTATGGATACGAATGTTACCGGATTCAGCGCCATAGTGCACCGCATTGGAGTAGAGATTATCCATTACGCTTATCAATAGCGCAGGCTCCGCCAGACAATGCCGCGCCCGCAGCGCCAGCTCGGTATGCATCAGTTTAGCCCGCGCAGGCAAACTGTGCGCCGCCACGACGTTTTCCACCAGCTCCACCAGGTCCACTGCTTCCCGGGCTACCGGGCCGTCGGCCTGTTTGCGGTTGTAGTCCAGCAGCTGTTCAATCAGCTTTTGCAGGTTGCGGCTGCTGCTGTCGAGGATCTCGACGATCTCCTGCTGCTCCGGCGTCAGCGGTCCGGCGACCCGGTCCGCCAACAGCTCGGTGCCTTCACGCATACTGGCCAGCGGGGTTTTCAGCTCATGCGACAGATGGCGAAGAAACTGATGCCGCTGCGACTCCAGCCATGCCAGGCGCTCGCTGAGCCAGATGATGCGCTTGCCCACCGAGCGCAGCTCGCGCGGGCCAGTAAACAATGCCGCGTCGTCCAGCGACTTCCCTGCGCCCAGCTGATTGATCATTCTTTCGATACCTTTCACCGGGCCGATGATCATGCGGGTGAAAAGCAGCACCAGCGCCAGGCTCAGCAGAAACAGCACCAGCGCCTGCCAGCCGAAAAACTGGCCGCGCTCGGCAATCTCCTGCTGCAGCTGCTGGCCGCGGGAATAGACCACCGCCCGGGTAGCCTGGACCATGTCGCTGTTATTACTGGCGAAAACTTCCAGTCTGGCGGCTGCCTGGGCGTCAGGGCCGCTGTTGTTACACTGCAGCTGCGCCAGATCGCTGACATCCTGGCGCAGCGCCTGCCAGAGCTTTTCGTCCGGCAGCACGCCGGCGTGCGCGTCCAGCATCTGGCTGTAGCGCTGCCGCTGGTTTTGATAGACGCGCGCCAGCGTCGGATCGTCCAGCACGCAGTACTGGCGATAGCTGCGTTCCATCTCCAGCGCGGCATTGATCATCGCCTCGCTGCGGCGGGCATCGACCAGCGTCGTACGGTTGATATGCGCCGCCTGGGCGCTGAGGGCATTGAGGCTCTGCCAGGCCTGCCAGGCCAGCACCAGTAACGGCAGCAGGATCAGCACAAAGGAGAGCGTCACCAGCTGACGCAGCGAACGGGGAAAAAGAGAGAGTCGCTTCAAAGGTGTGGTCTCAATCATTAGCTCTGGTCGATGCTAACTGAGGAGCGCGCCGGAGAAAAGCGATACCCGTCGCCACGGCGCCGCAGAAACAACAAAGCCAGGCGCAAGGCCTGGCTTTGTTCAGGAATGAGGCGGTGCCTTACTCGACGTTTCGCCCGATGTCTGATAAAGCCAGGCTATTATCAGGAGTTGGACGGCAGGCACCTGTTTGTGCATCATTCGAAGTTTATGTAGCGCGTCCCGAAGGGGCTGACATAAGAAGGTGAATGAGCCACTGGTTATTATTATGCATGAACTATGCCACCTTTCCAAACATTTTATTAACACATTGATATATATGGCTTTAACCATAAAAGCCAGCCACCCCAGCGCAGTACACTTTTTATCCATAGCGTCGCCAATTAGCGACACCAAATGTATCCCCGGTTACTCATCATTTAAATCAATAACTTAAGTGTCGCCTTTTGGCGACACTGCAATATGCCGGTTGTCGGTGATTCCCGACACCCTGGCGTGCTGGCCGTCACAGATAAAAAAAGCCCCCTGCCTGAGCAGGGGGCCGATACGTTCGCGTGACACGCTGCGGGAAAATTAACCCAGCTGTTTACGCGCATTGCGGAAGATACGCATCCACGGGCTGTCTTCGCTCCAGTTTTCCGGGTGCCAGGAGTTGCTTACGGTGCGGAAGACGCGTTCCGGGTGCGGCATCATGATGGTCGCGCGCCCGCTTTCGCTGGTCACGGCGGTGATACCGTTCGGGGAACCGTTCGGGTTCGCCGGATAGGTTTCGGTCACTTTGCCGAAGTTATCCACGAAGCGCAGCGCCACCAGGCCTTTGCTCTCCAGCTGGGCCAGATGCGCGCTGTCGCGCACTTCCACCTGACCTTCGCCGTGGGAGACCGCAATCGGCATCTGTGAGCCAACCATGCCTTGCAGCAGCAGAGACGGGCTTTGCGTCACTTCCACCAGGCTGAAGCGCGCTTCAAAGCGGTCAGAGTGGTTGCGCACAAAGCGCGGCCACAGGTCGCTGCCCGGGATCAGCTCGCGCAGATTGGACATCATCTGACAGCCGTTGCACACGCCGAGCGCCAGGGTCTGCGGACGATGGAAGAAGGTCGCGAACTCATCGCGCACGCGCTCGTTGAACAGAATCGACTTCGCCCAGCCTTCACCTGCCCCCAGCACGTCGCCGTAGGAGAAGCCGCCGCAGGCCACCAGGGCATGGAAATCGCCGAGACCGGTGCGGCCCGCCAGCAGGTCGCTCATATGCACGTCAATGGCGTCAAAGCCGGCGCGATGGAAGGCCGCCGCCATTTCAACGTGAGAGTTGACCCCCTGCTCGCGCAGGACGGCCACTTTCGGACGCGCGCCGGTGGCAATGTACGGTGCGGCGACATCGTCATTAATATCAAACGAGAGCTTCACATTGAGGCCCGGATCAGCGTCGTTGGCTTTCGCCTCGTGCTCCTGATCGGCGCAGGCCGGGTTGTCGCGCAGACGCTGCATCTGCCAGGTGGTTTCCGCCCACCACATGCGCAGCGTGGTGCGGCTTTCGCTAAACACCGTCTGACCGCCGGCGGTCAGCACGAAGCGATCGCCCTCGACCGCTTTACCGAGGTAATGCACACAGTCCGCCAAACCGTTAACCGCCAGAATGGCTTCCACCGCCTCACGGTCTGCGGCGCGGACCTGGATCACCGCCCCCAGCTCTTCGTTGAACAGCGCCGCCAGACGGTCGTCGCCCAGCGCGGCGATATCCGCCTCCACACCGCAGTGGCCGGTAAAGGCCATTTCCGCCAGGGTGACCAGCAGGCCGCCGTCGGAGCGGTCGTGGTAGGCCAGCAGTTTACGCTGCGCCACCAGGGCCTGCATCGCATCCCAGAAGCCTTTCAGCTGCGCGACATCGCGCACGTCAGCCGGCTTGTCGCCGAGCTGGCGATAGACCTGCGCCAGCGCCGTCGCGCCCAGCGCGTTGTGCCCTTTACCGAGGTCGATCAACAGCAGGGCGTTATCTTCCGTCGAGAGCTGCGGCGTGACGGTATGACGAACATCTTCGACACGGGCGAAGGCGGAGATCACCAGCGACAGCGGAGAGGTCATCTCACGCTGCTCGCTGCCTTCCTGCCAGCGGGTTTTCATCGACATTGAGTCTTTGCCGACCGGAATGGTCAGGCCCAGCGCCGGGCACAGCTCTTCGCCCACCGCTTTCACCGCCTCATACAGGCCAGCGTCTTCGCCCGGGTGGCCGGCAGCGGCCATCCAGTTAGCCGACAGCTTCACGCGGTTCAGCTCGCCAATCTGCGTGGCGGCGATGTTGGTCAGCGCTTCGCCAACCGCCAGACGACCGGAGGCGGCGAAGTCCAGCAGAGCAACCGGGGCGCGCTCGCCCATCGCCATCGCTTCGCCGTAGTAGCTGTCGAGGCTGGCGGTGGTTACCGCGCAGTTGGCCACCGGGATCTGCCACGGGCCGACCATCTGGTCGCGAGCGACCATGCCGGTCACGGTGCGGTCGCCGATGGTCACGAGGAAGGTTTTCTCGGCCACCGTCGGCAGGTGCAGTACGCGGTTAACCGCGTCGGCGATGGTGATCGGTTGGCGATCCAGCGCGCTGCCCTGGGCTTTCAGGGTCTGCACGTCGCGGGTCATTTTCGGCGTTTTGCCAAGCAGGACGTCCAGCGGCAGATCGATCGGCTGATCGTTAAAGTGGCTGTCGCTCAGGCTCAGGTGCTGCTCGGCGGTGGCTTCGCCGATAACCGCATAAGGCGCGCGCTCGCGGCGGCACAGCTCGTCGAACAGCGGCAGTTGCTCCGGGGCGACCGCCAGGACATAACGTTCCTGCGATTCGTTACACCAGATCTCCAGCGGGCTCATGCCTGGCTCATCGCTCAGGATATCGCGCAGCTGGAATTTACCGCCGCGGCCGCCGTCGCTGACCAGCTCCGGCATGGCGTTGGAGAGACCGCCGGCGCCGACGTCGTGGATAAACAGGATCGGGTTGGCGTCGCCCAGCTGCCAGCAGCGGTCAATCACTTCCTGACAGCGACGCTCCATTTCCGGATTGTCACGCTGGACGGAGGCGAAATCGAGGTCGGCATCGGACTGGCCGGAGGCCATGGAAGACGCCGCGCCGCCGCCGAGGCCGATGTTCATCGCCGGGCCGCCCAGCACGATCAGCTTCGCGCCGACGGTAATCTCGCCCTTCTGCACGTGCTCGCCGCGGATGTTGCCGATACCGCCGGCCAGCATGATCGGTTTGTGGTAGCCGCGCAGCTCTTCGCCGTTATGGCTGGTGACTTTCTCTTCATAGGTGCGGAAGTAGCCGTTCAGCGCCGGACGACCAAATTCGTTGTTAAACGCCGCGCCGCCCAGAGGGCCTTCGGTCATGATGTCCAGGGCGGTGACGATGCGATCCGGTTTCCCGAAATCTTCTTCCCACGGCTGTTCGAAGCCCGGGATGCGCAGGTTGGAAACCGAGAAGCCCACCAGACCCGCTTTCGGCTTCGCGCCGCGGCCGGTGGCGCCTTCATCGCGGATCTCGCCGCCGGAGCCGGTTGCCGCGCCCGGCCATGGGGAGATGGCCGTCGGGTGGTTATGGGTTTCCACCTTCATCAGAATGTGCGCCGGCTCCTGATGGAAGTCGTAGCGCCCGGTCTGGTGGTCGGCAAAATAGCGCCCCACTTCAGACCCTTCCATCACCGCGGCGTTGTCTTTATAGGCCGACAGGACGTAGTCCGGCGTTTTTTCGAAGGTGTTTTTGATCATTTTGAACAGCGACTTCGGCTGCTGTTCGCCGTCGATGATCCAGTCGGCGTTGAAAATCTTGTGGCGACAGTGCTCTGAGTTCGCCTGGGCGAACATGTACAGCTCGATGTCGTTCGGATTGCGTCCCAGACGGGTAAACGCGTCCTGCAGGTAGTCAATTTCGTCATCTGCCAGCGCCAGACCCAAACGGAGGTTGGCGTCAATCAGCGCCTGACGCCCTTCGCCCAGCAGGTCAACGCTGGTCACCGGCGTCGGCTGATGGTGAGCGAACAGCTTTTCGCCCGCTTCCAGCGCGTCGAAGACGCTCTCCATCATGCGGTCGTGCAGTTCCGCCGCCACCGCGGTCCACTGCGCTTCGCTCAGGGTCGAGGCTTCAACATAATACGCCACGCCGCGCTCCAGACGCACAACCTGAGCCAGGCCGCAGTTATGGGCGATATCGGTAGCTTTAGAAGACCAGGGAGAGATGGTGCCAGGGCGAGGGGTCACGAGCAGTAATTTACCGGTCGGGGTATGGCTGTTTAAGCTCGGGCCATATTTAAGCAGTCGCGCCAGGCGCTCGCGATCGTCAGCGCTCAGCGGGGCGTTCAGATCGGCAAAATGAATATACTCGGCGTATATGGCGCTTACCGGAAGGTTGGCCGCCTGAAATCGTGCCAGCAGTTTATTAATACGGAATGCCGACAGTGCAGGTGAACCACGCAAAATTTCCATCATAAGTCTCTCGTCTTCGAAGCTTTCAGGGTGAGCCAGGGGGGGAAACGGGCGTCATTATAGTGAATCCTGCGCCCCGACGAAACCGTTTGCGTAGAAATAAAATCATTGATGCTGTTTATCAATAAATGTGACGCCTATCGCGAATAAGTTGCCAACTGGCGCATTCTTAAGCAGAATGCCGCTCATTCGACGACAACCTTGCGTTTTTTCCGGACATCGCCTGCTGAGGAACCTGAAGCTGCAGAAGATTAACGCGCTGAAAAAATTAAAGATTAATTATCTGCTGATCGGCATTGTCACCCTTTTGCTGGCGGCTGCCCTGTGGCCGTCGATCCCCTGGTCCGGTAAACCCGAGAACCGGGTGGCGGGTATTATCGCTCGCGGCGAGCTGCGCATCAGCACCATCAACTCGCCGATGACCTTTGCCACCATGAACAATAAAACGTTCGGCCTGGACTACGAACTGGCGAAGCAGTTTGCCGACTACCTCGGCGTGACGCTTAAGATAACCGTCCGGCAGAACATCAGCCAGCTGTTTGACGACCTCGACGACGGTCAGGCCGATATGCTGGCTGCCGGGCTGGTCTATAACCAGGAGCGGGTGAAAAACTATCAGGCCGGCCCCACCTACTATTCTGTTTCGCAACAGCTGGTCTACCGCGTCGGCAATACCCGGCCGCGCAGCCTCGCGGCGCTGACCGCCGAGCAGCTCGCCATCGCTCCGGGTCACGTGGCGATCAACGACCTGCAGACCTTAAAAGCCGAGAAATACCCGGATCTTGCCTGGCGCGTGGACGAAAAACGCGGCACCACGGCGCTGATGCAGGCGGTGATTGACGGCAAACTCGATTACACCATCGCCGATTCGGTGGCTGTCAGCCTGTTTCAGCGCGTCCATCCGGAGCTGGCGGTAGCCCTCGATATCACCGACGAACAGCCGGTCACCTGGTTCAGCGCCCGGGACGATGATAATTCCCTGTCGGCGGCGATGCTTGATTTCTTCAACAACATCAATGAAGACGGCACCCTGGCGCGCCTGGAGGAGAAGTACCTCGGCCACGGCAACGATTTTGATTACGTCGATACCCGCACCTTCCTGCGCGCGGTGGAAAACATTCTTCCGGAGGTGCAGCCGCTGTTTGAAAAGTACGCCCGCGAGATCGACTGGCGCCTGCTGGCCGCCATCGCCTGGCAGGAATCCCACTGGGATCCACAGGCCACCTCTCCTACCGGCGTGCGCGGCATGATGATGCTCACGCGCAATACGGCGCAAAGTCTGGGGCTGACTGACCGGACCGATGCGGCGCAGAGTATCGACGGCGGCATGCGCTATCTACAGGATATGATGGATAAAGTGCCGGATTCGATCCCGAAAGATGAACGCATCTGGTTTGCGCTGGCCGCTTACAATATGGGCTATGCCCATATACTGGACGCCATGGCGCTCACCCGCAAACAGAAAGGCAATCCTAACAGCTGGGCGGACGTTAAGCTGCGTTTACCGCTGCTGAGCCAGAAACCCTATTACAGCAAACTAAAATACGGCTATGCCCGCGGCCATGAGGCCTACGCCTATGTGGAAAACATCCGCAAATATCAGATAAGCCTTGTCGGCTATTTGTCAGAGAAGGAGCGCCAGCAGCAGCAAACGCTGGCCCTGGCGGAAGATTACCCGGCCGTGCTCCCCAATGAGCTCGAACAGCCGCAGGAGACCACCCTGCCCTTTTTCAAGTTTCGCGCCGATAAACAGATGGATAATGCCCGGATGAAACTCCCGGGCCACCTGTATTAACTTTCCCCGTTCTGCTCCCGGGCTTTCTTCAGCGCTTTTTTCTCTTCCCGCCGCCAGCGGAAGAAGTCGCTCAGCATGGCAGAGCAGGACTCCGCCAGCACGCCTTCGCTAATCTCAACCCGATGGTTCATTCCCGGGTGGTGCAGAACATCCATCAGCGAGCCGGCGGCGCCGGTCTTGGCATCCCTGGCGCCAAACACCAGGCGGGCGATACGGCTGTGCACCATCGCCCCCGCGCACATCACGCAGGGCTCGAGGGTAACGTACAGCGTGGCGTCGATCAGGCGGTAGTTTTGCAGCACCAGTCCGCCCTGGCGTAAGGCCATAATTTCCGCATGGGCGGTAGGGTCGTGACGGCCTATCGGCCGGTTCCAGCCCTCGCCAATGACCTGATTGTTATGCACCAGTACCGCGCCCACCGGCACCTCGCCCTCTTCCCAGGCGCGCTTCGCCAGCGTCAGGGCATGACGCATCCAGTATTCATCATTGAGTTCGAGGTCAGACACAGCGGCCACTCCAGCAGAAAAAGCGGGGCGCATTATACATGGGAGCTATCAATTACACACTATTACTCCAGCTGCTGCAGCTCTCCCTGCGGGGTGACCCGCCAGCGATGCTGGCAAAAGCCGAGCAACGGGTTATCCTGCTCACTGTCGCTATAGCCGCTATACAGCTGCAGCGGTGCGCCAATCTTTTTCTCCAGCTGCACCACCTTTTCATGGCCCAGGCAGCGCAGGGTCAATACCCAGCCGCCCCAGCGGCGCGCGGTGCGGCTGGCTATCAGATTCACCCGCGGCAGCCAGAGGGTATCGCGATAGACCTGTTCCACCAGCGACTGCGGCGAGCCGGTGATCAACCAGACGTCGGCATCGGTACTGGTCAGGTAGGCCGTCAGCCGCGCATGAACCACGGGAAACGCTGTCACATGATGACGAAACCAGCCGACAAACTCCGCTTCCAGCCGCTTCAGTACCGCCTCGCGACGGCCAAAGGTTGACGCCCATAGCAGGAGGCTCATCGGCCAGCGCGCCGCCCGCCCGCACACCGCCAGCCCGGCAAGGATCGCCGGCCCCATCGCCACCACCAGCAGCAGGTTCAGCGGCAGATGGCGCAGCAGGTAGCGCAGAAAACTGCCGAACATATCCTGTTGATGCAAGGTTCCGTCCAGATCGAAAAACACCACTCTCCGTTCACTGTGCTGCAAACTGCCCCCTTCTCTCAGGATTCGCTTCTCGTTAGGGTAAGCTTAACAGTCTTATGCCATGAAGAGGGAAAACATCCCTGCCGTTAAGGAAGAATTAAATTAGCAGGCGAAGGAAAAATTGTGGCTTATGAATTTTTAATTCGTGGTATACCCCTTATAATCGAATAAAAATTCTTTCAGTCACGAGCCGGACGGCTCCAGCGGAGCTCCAATGAACTGTTTAACGCGTATTCGTCAGCGCTATCCCACCCTGGCGGCGAGCGACAAAAAGTTGGCCGATTTTATTCTGAGCCAACCCGATGACACCCGGCACCTCAGCTCGCAGCAGCTGGCGGCGGAAGCCGGGGTGAGTCAGTCCAGCGTGGTTAAATTTGCCCAAAAACTGGGGTTCAAAGGCTTTCCGGCGCTGAAGCTGGCGCTGAGTGAAGCGCTGGCCAGCAGCCCGGATCCGCACTCCGTCCCGGTACATAACCACATTCGCGGTGACGACCCGCTGCGTCTGGTGGGCGAGAAACTCATCAAAGACAATGTCGCCGCCATGCATGCCTCGCTGGACGTCAACACTGAAGAGACGCTGCGGGAAGCCGTCACGCTGCTGCGCAACGCCCGGCGGGTGATCGTCACCGGGATTGGCGCGTCCGGCCTGGTGGCGCGTAACTTTAGCTGGAAGCTGATGAAGATCGGCGTCAACGCTGTCTCTGAGCAGGATATGCACGCCCTGCTGGCGACGGTGCAGGCCATGTCCAGCGACGATCTGCTGCTGGCGATCTCTTACTCCGGCGAGCGTCGGGAGATCAATATGGCGGCCGGTGAAGCGCTGCGCGTCGGCTGTAAGATCCTGGCGATCACCGGCTTTAGCCCTAACGCCCTGCAGCAGCAGGCGACCCACTGCCTGTATACTATCGCCGAAGAGCAGGCGACGCGCAGCGCGGCCATCTCCTCCACCAGCGCGCAAATGATGCTCACCGACCTGCTGTTTATGGGGCTGGTGCAGCAGGATCTGGAGCGGGCGCCGGAGCGCATTCGCCATAGCGAAGCGCTGGTGAAAAAGCTGGTCTGAGCAGAAAATGGGCGTATAATGCCCGCCCTGTTTGTGTTGTTTCTGAGATTTTCCTGATGGCGCTGTTAATTACCAAAAAATGCATCAACTGCGATATGTGCGAGCCGGAGTGCCCCAATGAGGCCATTTCGATGGGTGACAGCATTTATGAAATTAACAGCGACCGCTGCACCGAATGCGTGGGCCATTACGATACGCCCACCTGCCAGAAGGTGTGCCCGATCCCGAATACTATTCTGAAAGATCCGGCACACGTCGAGAGTGAAGAACAGCTGTGGGATAAATTCGTCCTGATGCACCACGCAGATAAAATTTAACCGCCGTCGCGCTTAGCTTTCGACAATCACCGTGGCGCAGGCGTAATGGCGCTCATCGGCGAGCGTGACATGAATATGGCTCACCCCCAACCGTTCCGCCAGCCGTTGCGCCTCACCCCATAGCCGCAGCTTCGGCTTGCCCAGCTCATCGTTGTAAACTTCGAACTGATTAAAGGCCAGCCCGTTGCGGATCCCGGTCCCCAGCGCTTTCGCCGCCGCTTCCTTGACCGCAAAGCGTTTCGCCAGGAAACGCACCGGCTGCTGATGCTGCTCCCAGATACTCCATTCATGGTCGCTCAGCACCCGGCGGGCAAGGCGATCGCCGCTGCGGGCGATCACCGCTTCGATGCGGGCGATCTCGACGATGTCGGTACCCAGCCCGAGAATGGCCATTAGCCGCGCGCTTCCAGCATCAGACGCTTCATTTCCGCGACCGCCTCTTTCAGGCCGCTCATCACCGCGCGGCCAATAATCGCGTGGCCGATATTCAGCTCATGCATTTCCGGCAGCGCAGCAATCGCTTTCACGTTGTGATAGGTCAGACCGTGGCCGGCATTGACCTTCAGGCCGAGGCTGGCGGCATAGGTGGCCGCTTTGGCAATACGTTCCAGCTCCTTCGCCTGCTCGGCGTCGGTTTTAGCATCGGCATAGCAGCCGGTGTGGATTTCGATATAGGGCGCGCCAACGTCCGCTGCCGCTTTGATCTGCGCTTCATCCGCATCGATAAACAGGGAGACCAGGATGCCGGCATCCGCCAGGCGTTGACAGGCATCACGCATCTTGTCGCGCTGGCCGGCGACGTCCAGCCCGCCTTCGGTGGTCACTTCCTGGCGCTTCTCCGGCACCAGGCAGCAGAAGTGCGGTTTGGTTTCGCAGGCGATCGTCAGCATCTCTTCGGTGACCGCCATTTCAAGATTCATGCGGGTGTGCAGCGTCTGGCGCAGGATACGCACATCGCGATCGGTGATATGGCGGCGGTCTTCGCGCAGATGCACGGTAATGCCGTCGGCGCCGGCCTGTTCGGCAATGAAAGCCGCCTGAACCGGATCCGGGTAGGCGGTGCCGCGGGCGTTACGCAAGGTCGCGATATGGTCAATATTGACCCCTAACAGTAATTCAGCCATGACAATCCTCGTTAATCATTCTTCGTATTATCCGCTCGCGCCTTTCGCGCGGGCATAAACTGGCGAAACAATTCCCGGCTCTTGAGCGGTTTGCCGCCGAGATAAGGCTTCAGGGCGATACGGGTAAAGCGCTTCGCGGCGCGCAGCGTATCAACATCAGGAAACTCGCGACTCGCCAACGCTTTCAAATGGTGCCCGGTAAACGTGTTGTTATCAATCACCAGGCTGGCAATAAAGCCTTTTTCTTCGCGATAGCGGTAGGTCATGGTATCGTCCACCGGCTCGCCGCTCCCGGCGCAGTGGAGAAAATCCACGCCATAGCCCAGGTGCCCGAGCAGTGCCAGCTCAAAGCGCCGTAGCGCAGGCTCCGGCGAGCCGCTGGTCCCAGCGAGCGCCTGAATGCAGTGCAAATAGTCAAAAAAGAGTTCGGAGAAGCGCGTTTCGTGCTCCAGCACACGGGAGATAAGCTCGTTAACGTAAAGACCGCTGTAGAGGGTGATGCCGCTGAGCGGCAGCGCCAGCGAGACAGCTTCCGCGCTGCGCAGGGTTTTGACTTCGCCGCGGCCGCCGAAGCGAACCAGCAAGGGGGTAAAGGGCTGTAAAGCGCCTTTAAGATTCGAGCGTTTGGAGCGTGCGCCCTTGGCAACCAGGCGCACGCGACCGGATTCTTCCGTGAAGACGTCCAGCATCAGGCTGGTTTCGCTCCACGGTCGGCTATGCAGGACAAAGGCGCGCTGCCATCCATCCACGTTGCGTTAACTCAGAGGTCGTCAACATAACCGAGACTGCGCAGGGCGCGCTCGTCATCGGCCCAGCCGGATTTCACTTTAACCCACAGCTCGAGGTGCACCGGCGCTTCAAACATCTCCTGCATGTCCTTACGCGCTTCGATACCGATGGTTTTGATTTTGGCGCCTTTGTTGCCAATCACCATCTTCTTCTGCCCTTCACGCTCGACGAGGATCAGGCCGTTGATGTCGTAACCGCCGCGCTCGTTGGTCACAAAACGTTCGATTTCCACGGTGACGGAGTACGGCAGCTCAGCGCCAAGGAAACGCATCAGTTTTTCACGGATGATTTCGGAGGCCATAAAGCGCTGGGAACGATCGGTAATATAATCTTCCGGGAAGTGATGGATCGCTTCCGGCAGATGCTTACGCACGATCGCCGCGATGGTGTCGACGTTGGTCCCCGTTTCCGCCGACATCGGCACGATATCAAGGAAGTTCATCTGGCTGGCGAGGAACTGCAGGTGCGGTAACAGATCCGCTTTTTCCTGCACGTTATCTACCTTGTTGACCGCGAGGATCACCGGCGCTTTCGCGTCGCGCAGCTTGTTGAGCACCATCTCGTCGTCCTGCGTCCAGCGGGTGCCTTCCACCACGAAGATGACCAGTTCAACATCGCCAATCGAGCTGCTGGCCGCTTTGTTCATCAGGCGGTTAATGGCGCGCTTCTCTTCCATATGCAGGCCCGGAGTATCGACGTAAATCGCCTGATACGGCCCTTCGGTATGGATGCCGACGATGCGGTGACGGGTGGTCTGCGCTTTACGGGAGGTGATCGAGATCTTCTGCCCAAGCAGCTTATTCAACAGCGTGGATTTGCCAACGTTTGGACGACCCACGATGGCGACAAACCCACAATAACTTTTTTCTTCGCTCATTCCAGCTCCAGCTTTTTCAGCGCCTGTTCGGCGGCAGCCTGCTCCGCCTTACGACGGCTGGAACCTGTGCCAACCACCGGTTCACTCAGGCCACTGACCTGGCAGTGGATAGTAAATTCCTGATCGTGCGCTTCGCCGCGCACCTGGACCACCAGGTAGGACGGCAGCGGCAGATGACGACCCTGCAGATACTCCTGCAGACGCGTCTTCGGATCCTTTTGCTTATCGCCCGGGCTGATTTCGTCCAGACGAGTCTGGTACCAGGAGAGAATTAAGCGTTCAACGTTCTGAATATCGCTGTCGAGGAAAACCCCGCCAATTAACGCTTCAACGGTGTCCGCGAGAATCGATTCGCGACGGAAACCGCCGCTTTTCAGTTCGCCCGGCCCGAGGCGTAAGCATTCGCCCAGCTCAAACTCGCGGGCGATTTCCGCCAGCGTGTTGCCGCGCACCAGCGTCGCGCGCATACGGCTCATGTCGCCTTCATCCACGCGAGGAAAGCGATGATACAGCGCGTTAGCGATCACGAAACTTAAAATGGAGTCGCCTAAAAATTCCAGGCGCTCATTATGTTTGCTGCTGGCACTGCGGTGAGTTAATGCCTGTTGCAACAGCTCCTGATGATGAAAAGTGTAGCCCAGCTTTCGTTGAAGCCGATTAATTACGATGGGGTTCATGCGTTACCAATAAATGAATGCGTCAAAGATGCAGCACACGAAACCGACCTGAGCATACGCTTCAAACAGGAAGTTGAAACAGACCAATACGCTTTCGTGTGCAGTGTCACCCGGCAGAGCGACAACCAAAAACTTCGGGGGGATATTCTATACGCAACGACACGGGATGTCGTTAGTTTGAATGGATTTAAATACTAAATAATTCACGCCGCTGCGATAACAGCAGCGGCGTGAATTCAGCAGATGAAATTAATGAATTCCACCAATGCGCGATAACCGCACACCGGTCGGCCATTCACCTTCCTGCTTTTCAAAACTCATCCAGATAGCGGTGGCTTTTCCGACCAGGTTTGCTTCCGGCACAAAGCCCCAGTAACGGCTGTCGGCGCTGTTATCCCGGTTGTCGCCCATCATGAAGTACTGACCCGGCGGCACAATCCAGGTGGCCAGCGGCAGACCGCTCTGATGGTAATACATGCCAGCCTGATCCTGAGCAATCGGCACCATCAGAATACGATGTGTGACGTCGCCCAACGTCTCCTGACGCTCGGTGAGGCGAATGCCGTCGGCTTTGGTTTCGCCCTTCGGCAGCTGCCAGAAACCGCTGCTCGCCTCGCCGCCGTTGCTGCGGGAGAAGGTCTGAACGAAATCGCTCGGCTCCACGTTGGAGTAAGTCACCGGCAGCGCGTTGCCGCAGGCCTGTCCGGAGCTACAGCCCGGCTGAATAGTGACCTGCTTGGCAATCGGATCGTAGGTGACCTTATCCCCCGGTAGCCCCACCGCGCGCTTGATGTAGTCCAGGCGCGGGTCTTCCGGATATTTAAACACCACGATGTCGCCGCGCTTCGGATGACCCGTCTCGATCAGCGTTTTCTGGTAGATAGGATCTTTAATGCCGTAGGCAAATTTCTCCACCAGGATGAAATCGCCAATCAGCAGAGTCGGCATCATCGAACCGGATGGGATCTGGAACGGCTCATAAATGAATGAACGTACCACCAGAACGATCGCCAGCACCGGGAAAACTGATGCGCCGGTTTCCAGCCAGCCCGGTTTCGGACCGACTTTCTTCAACGTCTTTTTGTCCAGTTGCTCGCCGGTCGCTGCCTGAGCAGCGGCCTGACGCTCACGACGTTTCGGTGCAAAAATAAACTTGTCCAGGCACCATAAAACGCCCGTCACCAGGGTTGCAATCACCAGGATCAGGGCAAACATGTTCGCCATGCCAACTCCTTAGGGTTATTTGCCGTCTTTACCAACGTGCAGAATGGCGAGGAACGCTTCCTGTGGCAGTTCAACGTTACCGACCTGCTTCATACGCTTCTTACCTTCTTTCTGCTTCTGCAGCAGCTTTTTCTTACGGCTGACGTCACCGCCGTAGCATTTCGCCAGCACGTTTTTACGCAGCTGTTTCACGGTAGAGCGCGCGATGATGTGGTTGCCGATGGCCGCCTGAATCGCGATGTCGAACTGCTGACGCGGAATAAGATCTTTCATCTTTTCCACCAGCTCGCGGCCGCGATACGGCGCGTTATCGTTGTGGGTGATCAGCGCCAGCGCATCGACGCGCTCGCCGTTGATCAGCACATCGACGCGTACCATGTTCGACGCCTGGAAGCGTTTGAAGTTGTAGTCCAGCGACGCATAGCCGCGGGAGGTAGACTTCAGACGGTCGAAGAAGTCGAGCACCACTTCCGCCATCGGGATTTCGTAGGTCAGCGCCACCTGTTTACCGTGGTAAACCATGTTGGTCTGCACACCACGTTTCTCCACGCACAGAGTGATCACGTTGCCGAGGAACTCCTGCGGCAGCAGCATGTGGCACTCGGCGATCGGCTCGCGCAGCTCCTGAATATTATTCAGCGGCGGCAGCTTGGACGGGCTGTCGACGTAGATAACTTCTTTGGAGGTGGTCTCCACTTCGTAAACTACCGTCGGCGCGGTGGTGATCAGGTCGAGATCGTATTCACGCTCCAGACGCTCCTGAATGATCTCCATGTGCAGCAGGCCGAGGAAGCCGCAACGGAAGCCGAAGCCCAGCGCGGTAGAACTTTCCGGCTCGTAGAACAGAGAGGCGTCGTTGAGGCTCAGTTTGCCCAGCGCGTCGCGGAAAGCTTCATAATCATCGGAGCTCACCGGGAACAGGCCGGCATACACCTGCGGTTTCACCTTCTTAAAGCCAGGCAGCGCTTTGTCTGCCGGGTTGCGGGCGGCGGTCAGGGTATCGCCCACCGGCGCGCCGAGGATGTCTTTGATCGCGCAGACCAGCCAGCCTACCTCGCCGCATTTCAGCTCGGTACGGTCAACCTGTTTCGGGGTAAAGATGCCCAGACGGTCGGCGTTATAGACCTGGCCGGTGCTCATGACCTTGATCTTATCGCCCTTGCGCATGGTGCCGTTTTTAATCCGCACCAGCGACACCACGCCGAGGTAGTTATCGAACCAGGAGTCGATAATCAGCGCCTGCAGCGGCGCGTCCGGATCGCCTTCCGGCGGCGGAATATCGCGCACCAGACGCTCCAGCACGTCGGTCACGCCGACGCCGGTTTTCGCCGAGCAGCGCACCGCATCGTGGGCATCGATCCCGACGATATCTTCAATCTCGTCCGCTACGCGCTCAGGGTCGGCCGCAGGCAGGTCGATCTTGTTGAGTACCGGAACGACCTCCAGGTCCATCTCCATGGCGGTGTAGCAGTTGGCCAGGGTCTGGGCTTCTACGCCCTGCCCGGCGTCAACCACCAGCAGCGCGCCTTCGCACGCGGCGAGGGAACGGGAGACTTCATAGGAGAAGTCCACGTGGCCCGGGGTGTCGATAAAGTTCAGCTGATAGGTCTCACCGTCGTTGGCCTTATAGTCCAGGGTGACGCTCTGCGCCTTGATGGTGATCCCGCGTTCGCGCTCAAGATCCATGGAATCCAGAACCTGGGCTTCCATTTCACGATCAGAAAGGCCACCGCAAATCTGGATGATACGGTCAGACAGCGTCGACTTACCGTGGTCGATGTGAGCGATGATCGAAAAGTTACGTATATTCTTCATATTTAGAGTTAATTATGCCTTACGAGTATCATGAGGCCGCTGTACTGTGCCTGACGTTTTTTAATCCGAAAACGCCGCATTCTACACTACATCCTTGAAACCAGGAAATGCTGTTAGATCCAGCATAACCGCAGAAATTGTGGCGTTGTAACAGGAAGGGTAAATACAGATAAGGGCCAGTGAAATCACTGACCCATGTCGGAGGAAGGCGTTTCGATACGCACCAGATCCGGCGGCAACGCGACGCTCAGGATCACCGGCTGCCACGACTGGCGCGCTGCCAGCTGCGGCGACAGACCGCGCGCCACCAGGAACCCGCCGACGCCGCCCAGCAGCGCGCCGCAAAGTGACGCGATATCGCTGGCAAACAGCACCTGGAAAATCGACGCCATCACAAACAGCCCCACCAGCGGCGCCATGTAGACCAACAGCGCCGAACCCAGCAGACTGCTCTCGGCGATCCCCAGCTCCACTTTTTGCCCCGCCGTCAACGGCTGCTCGCAGGGCACGCTGATGGTATGGCTGGTCTGCGGCCCCAGCTTGTTTAATACCCGGCTGCCGCAGCCGGCGCGGGAGGCGCAACTGCTGCAGGAGGCTTTAACGTCGCAGTGCACCTGCGCCACGCCGTTATGCCAGGAAACCACGGTGGCCCACTCTTTGATCATTGTACTGCCTTGAATTTAATGCTGTCTGAGATACGCTTCGCCGTCTGCGGCGGCAGTTCGCCCACCACGGTGATCTCCGCGTTATCGCGTACCGTCGTGCTGACGGTACGTCGGCCGGTGCGCAACAGCTGGTCGCTGCTGGCCGCGGTGGCGCGGTTGATATTGATCGAGAAGCTGAACAAACCGTCGGAATAGAGACGTGATTCTACCGGACCATCAAAGGTGGGTAGACGACGCTGGCTGCTGGAAACCTCAGTCATGCCCTGAGGGAGCCACGTCGGCGCCCAGTTGAAGTTGGCTTTGTCGCCCCCTTCAGGCACCGACAGCTGCGGCGGCAAATTCGCTTTTGCCAGCGTCTCCATGCTGGCGCTGACGTTATCGCCAACGTTGAAAGAGACGACCCGGAACTGCTCCAGCGTTTCACCGTCGCGGTCGAGTAAATCGACGCGCAGCGGCAGCTTAGTCTCAGCGTCCAGCCAGGCGATAAAGCTATAGCGCGTGCCGTCGCGAGCCACGACGCGGATCACGTCGCAGAGGCGGTCGGCGATACGGGTACGGCCCACGGAGATAAAATCATAGGCTGCGCTGAGACGTTTGAAATCGCTGTAAACCAACGACGGCAGCGAATCGACGATATAGTCGCCGTTCAGGGTGAACGGATCGAGGCCGGGTTCAAAATAGCTGATTTCCGTACCGCGCAGGACCACTTCCCGGCGCGGACCGTCCAGCTGCAGAAGCTGCGCCAGCGGTTGATTGTTCAGTCGCGCGTGACGATAGCGCAGCGACTCAACGCCTTGTTTGCTGATGCTGACGAACGAGAGCTCATAGTTGAGGGACTGGCTGGCCAGGTTCATCTGCTGCAACAACGCCCCGGACGATGTATCAGCCGAGGCGTTGACAGAGAACAACAGACTGCCTGCCATGAGCGACATGGCACACCAAAGTTGCTTCATTACTGCGATTGCGTTCCTAAAGTTTGATAACCCGGCACCTGGACTGCGGCCTGCTGAGTCTGGGCCTGGCCAAACTGAAGCTGCTCAGCGTGCAGGCGGCGCTGCAGTTCGTAGTCCTGCAGCATGGCGTTAATCCGCCGGCGCTGTTCCTGGACCTGAGCCTGCTGGCCGCTACCTGCTGATGCGTCAGCCGGTACGCCAAGACTTACCGGGCTCGCTTTGCCCATCATTGGCAGCGTATTGAACACCGGCGCCTCTGGCTGCTGAGCGGCATCAGACTGCCCATTATAGTGCTGGACGCCGACGATAACCGCAAGCGATACGCAGGCGGCAACGCCCATCTGGGTCAGTGAGCTGGCCCACGGACGCACTTTGTTCCAGAACGGCATCTGCCGCCACTGGTGTGGTGCGGGCTGAGATTCAGGAATAAGCGGCGCCGTCTGACGAACGGGCTCATTTTCAATGGCGGCCATCACCCGGGCGGAGATATCAAATTGCAGCACCTCTGCGGTATCGCCACGCAGCGTATCGCGGATAAGGTGGTAACTCTCCCAGGTTTTTTGCATCTCAGAAGAACGACTCAGCTCGTTGAGCAGTTCGTTATCCAGCGTTTCACCATCCATTAAAGCCGAAAGTTTTTCTTTCTGCATGCCTGATACCCTTTTCCAGTATTCCGCTATCGTCAACGCCTGATAAGCGGTTGAACTTTATTATCAATAGCTTCTCGCGCCCGGAAGATACGCGAACGCACCGTCCCAACCGGACAATCCATGATAGCGGCTATCTCTTCATAGCTCAGGCCATCCAACTCCCGTAACGTAATTGCCATGCGTAAATCTTCCGGGAGCGATTCAATGGTACGAAAAACTATTTGTCTCAGTTCTTCTGACAACATTAAGTTCTCAGGGTTCGAAATTTCTTTCAACGCTCCGCCGCTTTCGAAGTTTTCCGCCTCGTTGGCGTCAACATCGCTGGACGGCGGACGGCGTCCCTGAGCAACCAGATAATTCTTCGCCGTATTGACGGCGATACGGTATAACCAGGTGTAAAAAGCGCTATCTCCCCGGAAAGAGTCCAGCGCACGCCATGCCTTAACGAACGATTCCTGAACGACGTCAGCGATATCGCCCGGCGGTACATAGCGGGAAACCAGGCTCGCGACCTTATGCTGATAGCGCACTACCAGCAAATTAAACGCTTTCTGATCTCCTTTCTGGACCCGTTCAACAAGGACCTGATCCGTTAACTGCTCGCTCATCCGAGGTAATGTCTCCCCAAACCCAATTCCCATGCGTCTTCAAAACACCACCCAAAATCTGCATTATGAGCAAGCTGACTGTTGGAGTGTATGAAAACAATAAAGTTCCGTTACGCTTTTTGTTTTTTGTCTGGCAACGGCGGCAGATCGTTATCAATCATTATATGCCCTGGTTGCTAAACGATAGGTTAGTCAATAAGAAAAAGCGCAGGCCCGTCTGAAGGGTATCGTAACACGGCGTTTATTTCACTATAAAATCCAATGCTATCAACCTGCCACGCGTCTCATTTTCGCCGTGCTCCAGACCGTTTCCGCTCGCCTGCTGTTTAGCCGTCACAACGCCCGCCAAAAAAAATGTACGATTCCTCACGAGCTGGTGCTATTGTGAGCTAAATGTGTTTAGTAAATTAAACAAAGACAATGAATACCACTCCTGACTTCTCTTGTGATGTGTTGATTATCGGCAGCGGCGCTGCCGGCCTCTCCCTTGCGCTGCGCCTGGCAGAGCACAGTTCGGTGACCGTGCTGAGTAAAGGGCCGATCAGCGAAGGTTCCACGTTCTATGCCCAGGGCGGGATTGCCGCCGTTTTCGACGAGACGGACAGTATTGAATCCCATGTCGAAGATACCCTGATTGCCGGCGCAGGGTTATGCGATCGCCATGCGGTCACCTTCGTCGCCAGCAATGCCAGATCATGCGTCCAGTGGCTTATCGATCAGGGCGTATTGTTTGACACTCAGGTCCAGGCCAATGGCGAAGAGAGCTATCATCTCACGCGCGAAGGGGGCCACAGCCATCGGCGCATTCTCCACGCCGCCGACGCTACCGGCAAAGCGGTGGAGACGACGCTGGTCGATAAAGCCCTCGCCCACCCCAATATCCGCATCCTTGAGCGCAGCAATGCCGTCGACTTGATCGTATCGGATAAGATTGGCTTGCCAGGCACGCGCCGGGTGGTCGGGGCGTGGATCTGGAACCGCAATAAAGAGCGCGTGGAAACCTGCAGCGCGAAGGCGGTGGTGCTCGCCACCGGCGGAGCCGCCAAGGTTTATCAATACACCACTAACCCCGACGTCTCTTCCGGAGACGGTATCGCGATGGCCTGGCGGGCGGGCTGCCGGGTGGCAAATCTGGAATTTAATCAGTTTCACCCCACCGCGCTGTATCATCCGCAGGCGCGCAACTTCCTGCTTACCGAAGCGCTGCGCGGCGAAGGCGCCCACCTTAAACGCCCGGACGGTACCCGCTTTATGCCGGACTTTGACGAGCGCGGCGAGCTGGCCCCACGCGATATCGTCGCCCGCGCCATCGATCATGAGATGAAGCGCCTTGGCGTGGACTGTATGTTCCTTGATATCAGCCATAAACCCGAGGCGTTTGTTCGCCAGCACTTCCCGATGATTTACGAGAAGCTGCTCGGCCTGGGAATTGATTTAACCAAAGATCCGGTACCGGTCGTCCCTGCCGCACATTACACCTGCGGCGGCGTGATGGTGGATGATAATGGCCGCACCGACGTCGATGGGTTATACGCTATCGGCGAAGTCAGCTATACCGGGCTGCACGGCGCGAACCGTATGGCCTCGAACTCGCTGCTGGAGTGCCTGGTTTACGGCTGGTCCGCCGCGGAAGATATTGCCCGACGCCTGCCGCTGGCCCAGAAGGTTAGCACCCTGCCGGCGTGGGATGAAAGTCAGGTGGAGATCCCGGATGAACTGGTGGTTATCCAGCATAACTGGCACGAGCTGCGGCTGCTGATGTGGGATTACGTGGGGATTGTGCGCACCACCCGCAGGCTGGAGCGCGCCCTGCGGCGCATTACCATGCTGCAGCAGGAGCTGGATGAGTATTACGCCCGCTTCCGCGTCTCGAATAATCTGCTGGAGCTGCGCAATCTGGTGCAGGTGGCGGAGCTTATCGTACGCTGCGCGATGTTGCGCAAAGAGAGCCGCGGTCTGCATTACACCCTCGATTATCCGCAGTCGCTGCCGAACAGCGGCCCGTCGATACTGTCGCCCCTGGCTCACATAAAGAGATAAAAATCCTCGGTCAGAGCGGTAAAGCCTTCAGAATACTGCTGCTCTGGCCCGCGAATCGCCAGCCTGTCGCTGAAACACTCCCCCGCCGTCGGGGAGAAAGCCAGCAGCACCCGGTGCGGCGGCCGCAGCTCGGTCTCCGCCACGTCAGTGCGCAGTCGCAGGTGCCAGCCCATCGCGGTTGCCCGTTCGATAAACGCATTACCGATATCTACCGGCAGCACCACGCAAAAAAAGCCTTCTTCGGTGATATGTTCAGCGGCGCAGGTCAGCAGAGAAGCGTGATCGAGCGTAGTGGTATACCGCGCCTGCTCCCGCTGCGAGGTGGCGCAAGGCACCCCTTCCGCAAAAAAGGGCGGGTTACTGATTATCAGTTGATAGCGTCGGGTCTGCGGCGGCTGCCACTGATGAATATCGGCCTGACAGACCTCAACCCGCGCAGCCCATGGCGACGCGAGAGCATTTTCCTGCGCCTGGGCGGCGGCCTCTGCGTCCAGTTCAACCGCATCGACACATACATCATCGCCGGTACGCTGGGCGAGCATTAGCGCCAGCAGGCCGCTGCCCGCGCCAATATCCAGCACATGCTTCACCCCGGCAATCGGCGCCCAGGCACCGAGCAAAATGCCGTCGGTACCCACCTTCATCGCGCAACGATCGTGGGCGATAAAAAACTGTTTGAAGGTAAAACCATTGCGCGGCAGCGCAAACTTCGACTGAGACATCCTCAATAACCTTGCCGACAAAAACTCCTGAACGTAAGGCTATGCACAATACCGGAGAACAGATAGCCTTACAAACAGATGAACATTACGTCAGTAACGTCTATAATCGGCGGCCCACTCAGAGGTAGAACATGACTGTAACGACTTTTTCCGAACTTGAACTCGACGAAAACCTGCTGGAGGCCCTCCAGGATAAAGGTTTCACTCGCCCGACAGCCATTCAGGCCGCCGCTATTCCGCCTGCGCTCGATGGCCGTGACATCCTCGGTTCAGCGCCGACCGGCACTGGTAAAACGGCGGCGTATCTGCTGCCAGCGTTGCAGCACCTGCTCGATTTCCCGCGTAAGAAATCCGGCCCGCCGCGTATTCTTATCCTGACGCCGACCCGCGAGCTGGCGATGCAGGTGGCTGACCACGCCCGCGAGCTGGCAAAGCATACCCATCTGGATATCGCCACCATTACCGGCGGCGTAGCCTACATGAACCACGCGGAAGTGTTCAGCGAAAACCAGGACATCGTGGTCGCCACCACTGGTCGCCTGCTGCAGTATATAAAAGAAGAGAACTTCGACTGCCGCGCCGTCGAGACCCTAATCCTCGATGAAGCCGACCGCATGCTGGACATGGGCTTTGCGCAGGATATCGAAACCATCGCCGGTGAAACCCGCTGGCGCAAGCAGACCATGCTGTTCTCCGCGACGCTCGAAGGCGATGCGATCAAAGACTTCGCCGAACGTCTTCTGGAGGAGCCGGTTGAAGTTTCCGCTAACCCTTCGACTCGCGAGCGCAAGAAAATCCATCAATGGTACTACCGCGCTGACGATATCGAACATAAAACCAAACTGCTGGTGAATCTGCTGCAACAGCCGGAAGCTACCCGCGCTATCGTCTTTGTGCGCAAGCGCGAGCGCGTGCATGAGCTGGCCAACTGGCTGCGTGAAGCCGGGATTAACACCTGCTGGCTGGAAGGCGAGATGGTGCAGGCCAAGCGTAACGAAGCCATCAAGCGTCTGACCGATGGCCGCGTAAACGTGCTGATCGCTACCGACGTCGCCGCCCGCGGTATCGATATTCCGGACGTCAGCCACGTCTTTAACTTCGATATGCCGCGCACCGCCGACATCTATCTGCACCGTATCGGTCGTACCGGGCGTGCAGGTAAGAAAGGCACCGCGATTTCGCTGGTTGAAGCGCACGACCACCTGTTGCTGGGCAAGATCGGCCGCTACGTTGAAGAACCGCTGAAAGCTCGGGTGATTGATGAATTGCGACCAAAAACCCGCGCGCCAAGCGAGAAGCTGACCGGTAAACCATCGAAGAAAGTGCTGGCGAAACGCGCCGAGAAAAAAGAGAAAGAAAAAGAAAAGCCGCGGGTGAAAAAGCGCCACCGCGATACAAAAAATATCGGTAAGCGCCGGAAACCAAGCGCAGCCGGGACGCCATCAGCGCCCAACGAAGAGTAAAAAAACGCCGGGTTATCCCGGCGTTTTCACATCTGGCGTTAGCCTTACAGGCTTTCGGTAAAGGTACGAGCGATAACGTCGCGCTGCTGTTCCGGCGTCAGGGAGTTGAAGCGCACCGCGTAGCCAGAAACACGAATGGTCAGCTGCGGATATTTTTCCGGATGCTCAACCGCGTCCAGCAGAGTTTCACGACGCAGCACGTTAACGTTCAGGTGCTGACCGCCTTCCACGCGAACTTCTGGTTTCACGTCTACCGGGATTTCACGGTATTCGATTTCACCCAGTTTGCTGACCGCCACCACGTCATCTTCCGCAAAACCACCTTTGGCGCACAGGCAGCGCGCTTCGCCTTTTTCGCTATCCAGCAGCCAGAAAGAGTTCAGCAGGTCGTCGTTTGCCGCTTTAGTAATTTGGATACCAGTAATCATTTGATGCCTCCCAGGCAGTGTTTATTCGATTTTGGCCTCTTCGCGGCCAATTGGTAAAACCATTGTTGTATGAGTGTATATATATCAGCCGTACCCTCGGCATTCTTTGATGTAAATCAATAAAAACCACTCACTCTAAGTGGGTATGCAAGGATTTTATTGTTTTACATCAAGTTACGCCATGCGCCGCTATAAATAATTTTGTAAATTTTCAATTTTTTTTGCATGAAGGCTCGCGTTGAGCCGTGCCGATTTTGTTCTGTAGAAAGAAGCCGTTAAGCTATAGCAATGACCCTTTGCAGGAGAGCAAGATGACCACCCCTTTAACCTGGCATGACGTGCTGGCGGATGAAAAGCAACAACCCTATTTTCTCAATACTCTGAAGACCGTCGCCGAAGAGCGCCAGTCCGGGATCACCATCTATCCACCGCAAAAAGACGTCTTCAATGCGTTTCGCTTTACCGAACTGGGCGATGTCAAAGTCGTCATTCTCGGCCAGGACCCCTATCACGGCCCGGGGCAAGCCCACGGTCTGGCGTTCTCGGTTCGCCCGGGCGTCGCCATCCCGCCCTCGCTGCTAAATATGTACAAAGAGCTCGAGGCCACTATCCCTGGCTTTACCCGCCCTACCCATGGTTACCTGGAAAGCTGGGCGCGCCAGGGAGTGCTCCTGCTGAATACGGTCCTGACCGTCCGCGCCGGGCAGGCGCACTCGCATGCCAGTCTCGGCTGGGAGACGTTTACCGATAAGGTTATCGCGTTAATCAATGAGCATTGCGAGGGGGTGGTCTTCCTACTGTGGGGCTCCCATGCACAGAAGAAAGGCGCGATTATCGATCGCCAGCGCCACTGCGTGCTGAAGGCGCCGCACCCGTCACCGCTCTCTGCACATCGCGGCTTCTTTGGCAGCAACCATTTCGTGCAGACCAATCAGTGGCTGACCGAGCGCGGCGAAGCGCCGATTGACTGGATGCCGGTCCTTCCCGCCGAAAGCGAGTGATCGACAGCCATAAAAAAAGCCAGCATCAGCTGGCTTTTTTTATTCAGGGACAGGTATTACGCCTTGTTCTGACGCCACCACTCCGCCAGCAGAACGCCGGTCGCCACAGAGACGTTCAGGCTTTCGACATTGCCGGTACCATCGATGGCGACGCTGAGGTCCGCGCTGGAGATCGCTGCATCCGACAGGCCATCGCGCTCCTGACCTAACACCAGCACCATTTTTTTCGACAGCTCGGCTTTAAACAGCGGGGTACCATTATGGCTGGAGGTCGAGACAATCGCGTAGCCCGCCTGACGGAATTGATCAAGAGTATCGATGAAGCTGTCGCCGGTGATCGGCTCAACATGTTCCGCACCGCCTTCCGCCGTACGGATCGCCGCGCCGGACTCCAGCACGCCGGCATCCTGAACCACAACGCCCTTCACGCCGAAGTGCGCGCAGCTGCGCATGATCGCCCCGAGGTTGTGCGGGTTACCCACGTCTTCCAGCGCCAGAACGCAATCTTCTTCTGCGGCCTTCGCGACCCACTGGGCAACAGAGGTGCCGTGACGTTTTTTGATCAGGAAGCAGACGCCGCCGTGGTGATCGGTCCCGGAGGCTTTCGCCAGCTCGGCTTCATCAACCACATGATAGGCTTTACGGTTAGCCGCCATCCAGCGCAGCGCCTCTTTAAAACGCGGCGTCACGCTTTGGATAAACCAGGCGCGGACAATAGCTTCCGGGCGGCTCTGGAACAGGGCCTGACAGGCGTTTTCACCATACACGCGGGTCTCTTCCGCGCGCTGGCGACGCAGTACTTCCGGATCGATAAAGCTCTTCCCGCTGATCCCGCCGTGATCTTCTTTTACCGGCGTCTCATCGCCAGGGGCGCGGGAAACGGTACGCCACGGGGACGCATCGTCACGATGAAAATCATCGCGCTTGCGCTCATCACGCTTGCGGTCATCGCGTTTACGATCGTCACCGCGGCTGTTTCGTTCGTCACGCGCAGGGCGGCTGCGGCCGTCAACACGAGATTTTCCTGGACGACCTCCCCCTTTCCCGGTACGTGGGTTATGGGTGCGTTTGTCAGAATCATCATCACTGCGGACATACATCACTTTGACCTTGCCGCTTTTATTTTTCAGTTCGTCGCTCATCAATTTTCTCCACCTGCGCTGCGCGAAGCGCGCAGATTACCCGATGTGTCATCGCTTCGCCATGATTTCGTTTAAAAGCCGGCCTCTATTGCACTCATCGAACAAAACGCATTGTCCTTAAATAACACTTAATCGATAATATGTAACATCACAGAAACATATCGGCCACGTGCCACGTTGCAACCCATAACCAGAGGTTAGTTATGAATACCGTTTGTGCCAGTTGTCAGGCTCTGAACCGCCTCCCGGACGATCGTAGCGCGGATGGCGCAAAGTGCGGACGCTGCGGTCACGATCTTTTTGACGGCGACGTCATCAACGCGACCGGGGCAACGCTGGATAAACTCTTAAAGGACGATCTGCCGGTCGTTGTTGATTTCTGGGCGCCATGGTGCGGTCCCTGCCGTAGCTTCGCGCCGATCTTTGAAGACGTTGCGGAAGAGCGTAGCGGGAAGATGCGCTTTGTGAAAGTTAACACCGAAGCGGAACGTGAGCTTAGCGCACGGTTTCGTATCCGCAGCATCCCGACCATTATGATGTTCAAAAATGGCGAAGTGATCGACATGCTCAATGGCGCGGTGCCAAAAGCGCCATTTGATAGCTGGCTGAACGAAGCCGGACAGCAGTAATCCTTCCGGGGCACCGCTTGTGCCCCGTTTTAGCCTCTGCGACAATAGCGCTTTTCATTAGCGACTCCCATGACTGATAACGCTGTCCTTCGCCTGCGCGCCGAACGTCTCGCGCGAGCCACCCGCCCTTTCCTTGCGCGCGGCAATCGCATCCGCCGCTGCCAGCGCTGTCTGCTGCCGCTCAAGCAGTGTCTGTGCGCCACGTTAACGCCGGCGCAGGCCACCAGCCGCTTTTGCCTGGTGATGTTTGATACGGAGCCGATGAAGCCCAGCAACACCGGTCGGCTCATCGCCGATATTCTGCCGAATACCGAGGCTTATCAATGGTCGAGAACCGAGCCGCCGCAGGGGCTGCTTGATCTGGTCGCCCATCCCGATTACCAGCCGATGGTGGTGTTCCCCGCCTCCTACGCCGGGCCGGAGCGCCAGGTCCTGAGCGCGCCGCCGTCTGGCAAACCGCCGCTGTTTATCATGCTCGACGGCACCTGGACCGAAGCGCGTAAAATGTTCCGTAAGAGCCCTTATCTGGACGCGCTGCCGATAATCTCCGTCGATCTGTCCCGCATCTCAGCCTACCATCTGCGCGAGGCGCGCGCCGACGGACAATATTGTACCGCGGAAGTGGCCATCGCCCTGCTGGACCTGGCGGGCGATGCACCGGCCGCCGCAGCGCTTGGCGAACACTTCACCCGCTTCCGGACCCGTTACCTGGCGGGAAAAACCCAGCATAAGGGCAGTATCACAGCGGACCAGGTGGAAAACGTTTAAAATCATTCGGTCACTGGGATGAAAGGAGACCGGTATGAGCCAACGAGGCCTGGAAGCACTGCTGCGACCAAAGTCCATCGCCGTTATTGGCGCATCAATGAAACCGCAGCGCGCTGGCTATCTCATGATGCGCAACCTGCTAGCCGGTGGCTTCAATGGCCCGGTGCTGCCGGTGACCCCCGCCTGGAAGGCGGTGCTCGGGGTGCTGGCGTGGCCCACCATCGAGAGCCTGCCCTTTACGCCGGATCTGGCGGTACTCTGTACCAACGCGCGGCGTAATCTCGAGTTGCTTGAAGCCCTGGGGCAGAAAGGCTGCAAGACCTGCATCATTCTTTCTTCGCAGCCTGAGCAGTATCCGGCGCTGCTGGCGTGCGCCACCCGCCATCAGATGCGCCTGCTCGGCCCCAACAGTCTCGGCCTGCTGGCGCCGTGGCAAGGGTTGAACGCCAGCTTTTCGCCAGTGCCGATCCATCGCGGTAAACTGGCCTTTATCTCGCAATCGGCTGCCGTCTCCAACACCATCCTTGATTGGGCGCAACAGCGCGAGATGGGGTTTTCCTACTTCATCGCGCTGGGTGATAGTCTGGATATAGATGTCGATGACCTGCTGGACTTTCTGGCCCGCGACAGCAAAACCAGCGCCATTTTGCTCTACCTTGAGCATCTCAGCGACGCGCGCCGGTTTGTTTCCGCCGCGCGCAGCGCCTCGCGAAACAAGCCGATCCTGGTGATTAAAAGCGGCCGTAGTCCCGCGGCTCAGAAGCTGTTGCACGTCAACTCCGGGATGGATCCGGCATGGGATGCGGCCATCCAGCGTGCTGGTCTACTGCGGGTCCAGGATACCCATGAGCTCTTCTCCGCCGTAGAAACCCTGAGCCATATGCGCCCGCTGCGCGGTGAAAAACTGATGATCGTCAGCAACGGCGCGGCGCCGGCGGCGCTGGCGTTGGATGAGCTTTGGCTGCGTAACGGTAAGCTGGCGACCCTCAGCGAGGAGACGCGCGACGCCCTGCGCCAGGCGCTGCCGGGCGGCGTCGAGATCGCCAACCCACTGGATCTACGCGATGACGCCAGCAGCGAACATTATCAGCGGGCGGTGAATATTCTGCTTAACAGCCAGGACTATGACGCGCTGCTGGTGATCCACTCTCCCAGCGCCGCCGCGCCGGGCACCGAGAGCGCCCTGGCGCTGATCGACGCCCTGAAGCACCATCCGCGTGGCAAATATGTCACCGTGCTGACCAACTGGTGCGGCGAATTCTCCTCCCAGGAGGCGCGACGGCTGTTTAGCGATGCCGGCCTTCCCACCTACCGTACGCCGGAGGGGACCATCACCGCCTTTATGCATATGGTCGAGTACCGCCGTAACCAGAAACAGCTACGCGAGACCCCCGTGCTGCCGGACTCGTTAACCGCCAATACCAGCGAGGCGCATGCCCTGCTCCAGCAAGCGATCGATGACGGCGCCACCACGCTGGATACCCACGAGGTCAGCCCGGTACTCCGGGCCTACGGCATCCACACACTGCCAACCTGGATCGCCGCTGACAGCGCGGAAGCGGTGCATATTGCTGAGCAGATAGGCTATCCGGTTGCGTTGAAGCTGCGTTCCCCGGATATTCCGCACAAATCAGAAGTACAGGGGGTCATGTTGTATCTGCGTACCGCGGCAGAAGTGCAGCAGGCAGCGGATGCGATGATCGATCGCGTCAGGCTGGCCTGGCCCCGGGCGCGCATTCATGGCCTGCTGGTGCAGAGTATGGCCAATCGCGCCGGCGCCCAGGAGCTGAGAGTGGTGGTTGAGCACGATCCTCTCTTCGGCCCGTTGATTATGTTGGGCGAAGGCGGCGTGGAGTGGCGGGCCGAGGACCAGGCCGCCGTGGCGCTGCCGCCGCTGAATATGAACCTGGCGCGTTATCTGGTGATCCAGGCGATCAAAAATAAGAAGATCCGCGGCCGCAGCGCATTGCGACCGCTGGATATCGCGGGCTTAAGCCAGCTGCTGGTTCAGGTCTCGAACCTGATCGTCGACTGCCCGGAGATCCAGCGCCTGGATATTCATCCCCTGCTCGCCTCCGGCAACGAGTTTACGGCGCTGGATGTTACCCTTGGGCTTGCACCCTTCAGCGGCGACAGTGAAAGCCGTCTCGCTATTCGTCCCTATCCGCACCAGCTGGAGGAGTGGGTGGTGATGAAAAATGGCGATCGCTGTCTGTTCCGGCCGATCCTGCCGGAAGATGAACCGCAGCTGCTCGCGTTTATCGCCCAGGTCACCAAAGAAGATCTCTATTATCGCTATTTTAGTGAGATCAACGAATTTACCCATGACGACTTAGCCAATATGACCCAGATCGACTACGATCGAGAAATGGCGTTTGTCGCAGTCAGGACCACCGCGGAACAGAGCGAGATCCTTGGCGTGACGCGGGCGATCTCCGACCCTGATAATATTGATGCCGAGTTTGCTGTGCTGGTCCGTTCAGATTTGAAAGGGTTAGGCCTGGGCCGAAGGCTGCTGGAAAAGCTGATCGCCTATACGCAAAGCCATGGCCTGCAACGGCTGAATGGGATTACGATGCCGAATAACCGAGGCATGATCGGCCTCGCCAGAAAGCTGGGATTCACCGTTGATATTCAGCTGGAAGATGGGATTGTCAGTCTGTCGCTGCCCCTGAATCAGGGATAATCGCGCGACGCTGACCGCAATTGTTGACCACATTAGCGGGTAGTAATGGTATTATTGCCCGCTTACGTCGTCTGCATGGTACAGAAGACCCTTCAATAAACAGAGAAGAAACGCACTGTGATGTTGTCAAAATTTAAGCGTAATAAACATCAACAACACCTTGCCCAACTCCCTAAGCTTTCTCAGTCAGTTGATGATGTAGAGTTCTTTTACGCCCCTGCGGATTTCAGGGAAGCGTTACTGACCCGGATTGCCAACGCCACTCAGCGTATATGCATTATTGCGCTCTACCTGGAGCAAGATGATGGCGGAAAAGGAATTTTGCAGGCCCTGTATGACGCCAAGCGTCAGCGTCCGCAACTGGATGTTCGCGTCCTCGTGGACTGGCACCGCGCTCAACGTGGCCGTATCGGCGCCGCCGCCTCCAACACCAACGCCGACTGGTATTGCCGGATGGCCACTGAAAATCCGGGCGTAGAGATCCCCGTTTACGGCGTGCCGATTAACACCCGGGAGGCGCTCGGCGTTCTCCATTTCAAAGGCTTTATTATCGATGACTGCGTCCTCTACAGCGGCGCCAGCCTGAACGATGTTTATCTGCATCAGCATGATAAGTACCGCTATGATCGCTATCAGTGCATCCGAAACGGCAAAATGGCGGACGTCATGTTTGACTGGGTCGACAATAATCTGGTTCAGGGACGCGGTGTGAATCGTCTCGACAGACCGGATCGGCCAAAAAGTCCGGAAATCAAAAACGACATTCGCCAGTACCGTCAGGAGCTCCGCGACCGCAGCTACCATTTTGTCGGCACCGCCGGTGACGAAGAACTCTCCGTCACCCCGCTGGTAGGCCTGGGGAAATCCAGCCTGCTGAACAAAACTATCTTTCACCTGATGCCCTGTGCCGAGCACAAATTAACGATCTGCACCCCCTACTTCAACCTTCCTGCCGTGCTGGTAAGAAATATCATCCAGCTGCTACGCGACGGTAAACAGGTGGAGATTATTGTCGGCGATAAAACCGCTAACGATTTCTATATTCCCGAAGATCAGCCGTTTAAAATCATCGGCGCGCTTCCTTATCTGTATGAAATCAACCTGCGGCGTTTCCTCAGCCGGCTGCAGTATTATGTGAATACCGATCAGCTGATCGTACGCCTGTGGAAGGATGACGATAACAGCTACCACCTGAAAGGCATGTGGGTTGACGATGAGTGGATGCTGCTCACCGGCAACAACCTTAACCCGCGCGCCTGGCGACTCGATCTGGAAAATGCCATTCTGATCCACGATCCAAAGCAGCAGTTGGGGGCCATGCGGGAGAAAGAGCTGAAGCTCATCCGCACCCACACCACGGTGGTGAAACATTATCGGGATCTGCAAAGTATTGCCGACTACCCAGTGAAAGTGCGTAAACTGATCCGCCGACTGCGGCGGATCCGCATCGACCGGCTGATCAGCCGTATTCTCTGACAATCAGCCCCGCCTCGACGGGGCTTTTTTCTGGAAGCACTATGCGTACAATAATCGTGATTGCTTCGCTGATGTTAACGGGCTGCAGCCACATGGCAAATGATGCATGGTCCGGTCAGGACAAAGCCCAGCATTTTCTGGCCTCGGCGATGCTGTCTGCCGCGGGCAATGAATATGCGCAACATCAGGGTTACAGCCGGGACCGCAGCGCCGCTATCGGCCTGATGTTTTCTGTCAGCCTCGGCGCCTCAAAAGAGCTTTGGGACAGCCGCCCGGCAGGGAGCGGCTGGAGCTGGAAGGATTTCGCCTGGGATGTAGCCGGCGCGACCACCGGCTACGCTGTGTGGCAACTGGCGCACCAGTAGCGGCTAAAGACGCAGGCCTTTGCCCTTGCGATGCAGCATCAGGGAGACCAGGAAGGCGATGGCCGCCATCACCGTTACGTACCAGTAAAAAGCGTGCTCTATCCCCGCAGATTTAAGCGACAGCGCGACATACTCCGCCGAGCCGCCAAACAGGGCATTCGCGACGGCATAGGAAAGCCCTACCCCAAGCGCGCGAACCTGCGCCGGGAACATCTCGGCCTTCAGGATGCCGCTGATCGAGGTATAGAAACTGACAATCAGCAAGGCGCAGATCACCAGGCCGAAGGCAGCATAGGGGGAGCTCACTTTTTGCAAGGCGCTCAGGATAGGCACGGTAAATAATGTCGCCAGTACGCCAAAGCACAGCATGGAGGTACGGCGGCCTACTTTATCCGAAAAAGCGCCGAACAGCGGTTGAACCAGCATATAAACGAACAGCGCCGCAGTCATGATCACGCTGGCGGTGCTGGCCGTCATTCCCGCCGTGTTGACCAGATACTTTTGCATATAGGTAGTAAAGGTATAAAAGGTCAGCGATCCGGCGGCGGTAAAGCCCAACACCATCACGAAGGCCCGGCGATTACGCCACAACCCTTTAAATGAGCCAGCCTCTTTCAGCGCCCGGGTCTCCTGCTTCGAGGTTTCGTCCAGCTGGCGACGCAGCCACAGCGCGACGATGGCCAGTACTGCCCCGAGAGCAAAAGGAATACGCCATCCCCAGGCATGCAGATCTTCGTCGCTCAGCACCTGCTGGAGCGCCACGACCACTAATACCGCCAGTAGCTGTCCGCCAATTAACGTGACGTACTGGAAAGAGGCATAGAAGCCTTTCTTTCCTTCAATCGCCACTTCACTCATATAGGTCGCGCTGGTGCCATATTCTCCACCGACCGACAGCCCCTGGAACAGACGGGCCAACAGAAGCAACGCCGGAGCCCAGGTGCCGATGACTGCATAGCCCGGCAGGCAGGCAATTACCAGTGAACCAAAGCACATCATGCAGACCGAAATAAGCATGGAAGTTTTACGTCCGCGGCGGTCGGCGATCCGACCAAACAGCCAGCCACCGATAGGACGCATCAGAAATCCGGCGGCGAATACGCCTGCCGTTTGTAAAAGTTGAGTGGTGGTATTTCCGGATGGAAAGAAGATATGGGCAAAATAGAGCGAGCAGAATGAGTAGACGTAAAAATCAAACCACTCAACCAGATTTCCCGAGGAAGCGCCAACAATTGCCCAAATACGACGACGGGTGTCAGCCTGCTCCGGCGCGGCCCGTTCGGTAATGCTACTCTCTGTCATTGTTATATTGCTCCAGCAAAGACTGCAATCTGTCTTGTCGGGCGTACCACGTCACGCAGACAAATTAGTTAGTAAACTAAATGTTATATAATTGTTATATCTTTATATGTGATTGCATTCACATTTTTTTTCGTAAGCACGGTTTTCGCGATCAACGCCAGTGCAGGAGCAAGGAAAAAGTGGATTATGGCGAAGGGATTGCCACGACGGGGTTTTATGTTGCTTTGAATGAAGATGATGAACTGGATATGGTGGGGTTTTCGCCGGAGGCGGTGCTGCGCACCCCTGGCCGGGCTACCGGGGAGGCATGCCGGCACCCTCGCCGGATGACACAAACGCAAAAAAGCTCAGCCTTCCGACTGAGCTTTCTGCTTTATTTGATGCCTGGCAGTTCCCTACTCTCACATGGGGAGACCCCACACTACCATCG
>NZ_JBEAFZ010000004.1:0-159125 GCF_040062415.1 Klebsiella sp. GG_Kp173 | reverse complement strand
TTAATCAGCGAGTCAGCTTGGGAAGAAATGACCTGCTTATTCGCACCTTCCCTAATATTCGAGTGCGGTTTTCGACGCTGCCGCCAAATTCATCGGTGCGTTTGTTAAATAACGGCGATAAAAACTGGCTAATTAAATAGGAGTGGCCGGCATGAATTTCGACGCAGTCAAAACCCGCGCGACGAACGCGCTCTGCGGCGTCCCCGAATTTTTCCACCGCGTGATAAATTTCCTCATGGGTCATTGGCCGCGGAATATTACCGTGCTTTTTCGAGGGCGTCGTCGAGGAGGAGAGCGGTGTCTGACCCTCGAGGCGGTAGGCATAAGCGGAAGCGCCAGCGTGATTTAACTGAATGGATACGCAGGCGCCGTGTTTATGCAGGGTCTCGGTTAATTTAAACAGCCGCGGGATATATTGATCGTTATCGATCCGCAGTTGGGTGGTGCCGTTGGAAGCGAAAGGGAAATCAATACAGATATTTTCGATGGTGATAAGACCGGTGCCGCCTTTGGCCCGCAGTTCGTAGTATTCCAGCTGTTCCTGCGAGACCTCGCCATTGAGCGTAGCCATATTGGTGCCCATCGGGGGCATAATAATGCGGTTTTTTAGCGTCATGCCGTTGATGGTCAACGGACTGAAAAGGTGCGGATAGTGGCTCATCTCTTCTCTCCCCAGGAGGCCGGGAGGCCGCTATGCGGGGGCCCGGGCGTGTCCTTAGTTAATATTTCTCTGTGGGAAAAGATAGCGAGGGGAAAAATTGAAAAATAATGCTTTTTTTTGCTGTGAGCTATAGGGGTTCTCTATGAGATTAACGCTTCTTTCACATTGTTATATTTTTATATTAAACACTCATACCTTATTTTTACTTGCAGTGAAGGGTTAATACATAAACCGCGCAGGTCAGGGGGAAGAAAGCGAAATCATTCGTCTTTATCGCGTGGGGCAGGCCAACGTCAAGGGCTGACGTTCGAAGAATTAATATTGTTTTTTGTGCGTGAGATCTCAATTTTCTGCCGCAATAAATTAAAAAGCCCGGCCAAATGACCGGGCGCGAAGCTTAATTCATAAACGCCGGCAGCTTGTGCTCATAGTCGGAAATCGCCGCTTCATGTTGCAGCGTCAGGCCGATGCTATCCAGGCCATTAAGCATGCAGTGGCGACGGAAATCGTCGATCTTAAAGCTGTAGGTTTTATCCCCCGCTTTCACCACCTGCGCTTCCAGGTCCACTTCAAACGTAATGCCCGGGTTGGCCTGCACCAGTCTGAACATCTCGTCGACCTGCTCATCGCTCAGCGTCACCGGCAGCAGCTGGTTGTTGAAGCTGTTGCCGTAGAAAATATCGGCAAAGCTTGGGGCGATAACGACTTTAAAACCGTAATCGGTCAGCGCCCACGGCGCATGCTCGCGGGAGGAGCCGCAGCCGAAGTTTTCCCGCGCCAGCAGGATAGAGGCGCCTTTGTACTCAGGAAAGTTCAGCACGAACTCCGGGTTCGGCTGTTGACCTTTATCATCGAGGAAGCGCCAGTCGTTGAACAGGTGCGCGCCAAAGCCGGTGCGGGTCACTTTCTGCAGAAACTGCTTGGGAATGATCGCGTCGGTATCGACGTTTGCAGCATCCAGCGGAACCACCAGGCCGGTATGTTGGGTAAATTTCTCTGCCATGATGGTCTCCTTACTTCAGATTACGGATATCGGCGAAATGGCCGGTTACAGCCGCCGCCGCGGCCATTGCCGGGCTCACCAGGTGCGTGCGTCCGCCGCGGCCCTGACGGCCTTCAAAATTACGGTTGCTGGTGGAGGCGCAGCGCTCGCCCGGGTTCAGGCGGTCGTTGTTCATCGCCAGACACATCGAGCAGCCCGGTAAGCGCCACTCAAAGCCGGCTTCGATAAAGATCTTATCCAGGCCTTCCGCTTCCGCTTGCGCTTTCACCGGACCGGAACCCGGTACCACCAACGCCTGGACGCCCGGCGCCACTTTACGCCCTTTGGCGATTTCCGCCGCGGCGCGCAAATCTTCGATACGCGAGTTGGTACAGGAGCCGATGAACACTTTATCGATAGCCACTTCCGTCAGCGGGATGCCGGATTTCAGTCCCATATAGGCCAGCGCTTTCTCAGCGCTGGCGCGTTCCACCGGGTCGCTGAATGACGCAGGATCGGGGATATTATCGGTGACCGAAATCACCTGGCCTGGGTTGGTGCCCCAGGTCACCTGCGGAGCAATTTCCGCCGCCTGCAGCGTCACCACGGTGTCAAATGTGGCGCCGTCGTCGGTTTTCAGGGTTTTCCAGTACGCCACCGCATCGTCAAAATCTTTGCCTTTCGGCGCGTGCAGACGGCCGCGTACGTAATTGAAGGTGGTTTCATCCGGCGCGACCAGGCCCGCTTTGGCGCCCATCTCGATCGCCATGTTGCACAGGGTCATGCGACCTTCCATGCTCAGATCGCGGATCGCTTCGCCGCAGAATTCCACCACGTGGCCGGTGCCGCCGGCGCTGCCGGTTTTACCAATGATCGCCAACACGATATCTTTGGCGGTGATGCCCGGCGCCGCTTTGCCTTGCACTTCGATTTTCATGGTTTTCGCACGACCCTGTTTCAGGGTCTGGGTCGCCAGCACATGTTCCACTTCGGAAGTGCCGATGCCGAAGGCCAGCGCGCCGAACGCGCCGTGGGTGGCGGTATGGGAGTCGCCGCATACAATGGTCATCCCCGGCAAGGTCACCCCTTGTTCCGGGCCCATTACGTGAACGATGCCCTGGTACGGGTGATTCAGGTCGTACAGCTCAACGCCGAACTCTTTACAGTTCTTAATCAGCTCCTGCATCTGAATGCGGGCCATCTCGCCGGACGCGTTAATGTCTTTGGTCTGCGTCGAGACGTTGTGATCCATGGTGGCGAAGGTTTTACCCGGCTGGCGCACCTGGCGGCCGTGGGCGCGCAGGCCGTCAAAGGCCTGCGGGGAGGTAACTTCATGCACCAGATGGCGGTCGATATACAACAGCGGGGTTTCGTTTTGCGCCTCATACACCACGTGCGCATCAAACAATTTTTCGTATAACGTCTTCGCCATGATTACACCCCTTCTGCGACATAGCGGGCAATGATATCGCCCATTTCATCAGTGCTGACCGCCGCCGTGCCGCGCGCTAAGTCGCCGGTACGAACCCCTTCCTCCAGAGCGCGGTTAATCGCGCTTTCAATTGCGCTCGCCGCCTCGTCAGCGTCAAGGCTATAGCGCAGCAGCAGCGCCAGGGAGAGGATCTGCGCGATCGGGTTAGCGATATTTTTGCCAGCGATATCCGGCGCCGAGCCGCCTGCAGGCTCGTACAGGCCGAAACCTTGTTCGTTAAGGCTGGCGGACGGCAGCATACCCATCGAGCCGGTGATCATTGCGCACTCGTCGGAGAGGATGTCGCCGAACAGGTTGGAGCACAGCAGCACGTCGAACTGAGACGGATCTTTAATCAGCTGCATGGTGGCGTTATCGATATACATATGCGCCAGCTCAACGTCCGGATACTCTTTGCCGATCTCACTGACGATTTCGCGCCACAGAATAGAGGACTGCAGAACGTTGGCTTTATCGATGGAGGTCACTTTGTGACGACGTTTACGGGCGGATTCAAAAGCGATGCGCGCGATTCGTTCGATTTCAAAGCGGTGATACACCTCGGTATCAAAAGCTTTCTCATGCTGACCGCTGCCTTCGCGGCCTTTCGGCTGGCCGAAGTAGATGCCGCCGGTCAGTTCGCGAACGCAGAGAATGTCGAAGCCGTTGGCGGCGATGTCGGCGCGCAGCGGGCAGAACTCTTCCAGCCCCTGATACAGTTTGGCCGGGCGCAGGTTGCTGAACAGTTTGAAGTGTTTACGCAGCGGCAGCAGGGCGCCGCGCTCTGGCTGTTCAGCGGGCGGCAGGTGTTCCCACTTCGGGCCGCCAACGGAGCCGAACAGGATCGCGTCCGCCTGCTCGCATCCGGCGACCGTCGCCTGCGGCAGGGGAGTTCCCTGGCGGTCGATGGCCGCGCCGCCGACGTCGTACTGGCTGGTGGTAATGTGCATGGCAAAACGTTGGCGCACGGCTTCCAGTACTTTCATCGCCTGGTTCATCACTTCCGGGCCAATGCCATCACCCGGCAAAACGGCAATATGGTAATTCTTCGACATTACACGGTTTCCTTATTGTTCTCTTTATTCTGAGCTTTGCGTTGCAATTCTTTTTCGACTTCGGCGGCGCGCCAGATGTTGTTCAGCACATGAACCATCGCTTTGGCTGACGACTCTACGATATCCGTTGCCAGACCAACGCCGTGGAAACGGCGGCCGTTGTAGTCAACGACGATATCCACCTGGCCCAGGGCGTCTTTGCCGTGGCCTTTCGCGCTTAAGCCATATTTCACTAATTCAATGTTGTAATTGGTGACGCGGTTAATCGCCTGGTAGATAGCATCGACCGGACCGTTGCCGTTGGCGGCTTCAGTTTTGATCTCATCCCCGCAGACCAGTTTGATCGAGGCGGTGGCGATATCGCTGGAGCCGGACTGAACGTTGAAGTAATCCAGGCGGAAATGCTCTGGCTCTTCCTGCTGCTTGTTGATAAAGGCCAGCGCTTCCAGATCGTAATCGAAGACCTGTCCTTTTTTGTCCGCCAGCTTCAGGAACGCGTCATACAGATGATCCAGGTTGTAATCGCTCTCCTGGTAGCCCATCTCTTCCATCCGGTGTTTCACCGCCGCGCGGCCGGAACGGGAGGTCAGGTTCAACTGCACCTGGTTCAGACCGATGGATTCCGGGGTCATGATCTCGTAGTTTTCGCGGTTCTTCAGCACGCCGTCCTGGTGGATACCGGAGGAGTGTGCGAAGGCGCCGGTGCCGACGATGGCTTTGTTCGCCGGGATCGGCATGTTGCAGATCTGGCTGACGGTCTGGCTGGTGCGCCAGATTTCATGGTGGTTGATATTGGTGTGCACGTTCATGATGTCTTTGCGCACTTTAATCGCCATGATGACCTCTTCCAGCGCGCAGTTGCCGGCGCGCTCGCCGATACCGTTCATCGCGCCTTCTACCTGGCGAGCTCCGGCGTGGACCGCGGCGAGGGCGTTGCCGACGGCAATGCCCAGGTCATCATGGGTGTGAACGGAGATAATGGCTTTGTCGATATTCGGTACGCGCTCATACAGGCCGCTGATAATGTTGGCGTACTCGAACGGCATGGTGTAGCCGACGGTATCCGGAATATTTATGGTGGTGGCGCCAGCGTTAATCGCTGCTTCCACGACGCGAGCCAGGTCAGCTATTGGCGTACGGCCGGCGTCTTCACAGGAGAATTCGACATCGTTAGTGTAATTGCGCGCCCGCTTCACCATATAAACCGCTCGCTCAATGACTTCATCCAGGGTGCTGCGCAGTTTGGTGGCGATATGCATCGGCGAGGTGGCGATGAAGGTGTGGATACGGAACGCTTCGGCCACCTTTAAGGATTCCGCCGCCACGTCGATATCTTTCTCAACGCAACGCGCCAGAGCGCATACGCGGCTGTTTTTGATGGTGCGCGCGATAGTCTGCACGGATTCAAAATCGCCCGGAGAAGAAACCGGGAAACCGACTTCCATCACGTCAACACCCATGCGCTCGAGGGCCAGAGCGATCTGCAGCTTCTCTTTGACACTCAGGCTTGCCTGTAACGCTTGTTCGCCATCACGTAAGGTCGTATCGAAAATAATGACTTGCTGGCTCATGGTTTGGATCCTTAGTCTGTGTCCTGGCGCCTTGTTGACGAGCATAAAAAAACCCGCGCCAAGGCGCGGGTTTTATAGTCTTGCTGGAAGATGACTTAACGCTGAACGTCGCCCAACAGCCTACCGCGCAAATGGCATGCGTTTAGTAGTAGTAGGCTGGTGATACGAGTGGTGCGAATCATTGCGTCAAACTCCAGATGAAATCGTTATGCTTTTAGAGTTACTGGATAGCCGTTTCAAAGTCAACCCCTGGCATGGAAAAAGCGTTTTTGGTCCACGGCGTGAATTAGCTAATTGTGCTGATGTTTGCCCTTTTTTGCCGAAGATCCTTTTTTGGCCCTGCGGGAGCGCACTGGGATATGTTTCATTTGACAATGTACTTTGCATTAAAGGCTTCGCTCACGATGCGCCGCGAGCGAGGCGGCAAAAAATCGCTATCTAAATGAAAAGATTATATTTATTTTTCGTGTGAATATCTCCACCCCTTAGCGGCTCTTTTTTCAATGATAAATGGTTGTTAATTTTATGGGGTGGAAAATAAAATGCTTTATTATTGCTTAAGTTACAGTTAATCATTGGTGTTGTTTTTATTTTTCTGAATTATGGTTAAACTCATCATCATTAAGTAACTAGTATGGTTTGAGCAGTTCACCTATTCCGGCGGTACCGGATTTACACTGCCACTCATAGCCTTGATATATTCCTAAAATACACCTTTGCTATTTTGCAAATGTCATTAGCATGATAAATGATATTTTCGCCGCTAATCATAGCGGTTTAGTAAAGGGAATTCATCGTGACGGCGGAACTAGATATGTTAATTGAAAGTCCAGAATATAAATCAGCCCCCGGACAGGAAGTCGTAAAACCTCAACTACGGATGGTTGATCTCAATCTGCTTACCGTTTTTGATGCGGTTATGCAGGAACAGAATATTACCCGTGCCGCCCATACGCTCGGCATGTCTCAACCGGCGGTGAGCAACGCGGTTTCACGTCTGAAAGTGATGTTTAATGATGAACTGTTTGTGCGCTATGGTCGCGGTATTCAGCCGACGGCGCGGGCCTATCAGCTCTTTGGCTCAGTGCGCCAGGCGCTGCAGCTGGTGCAAAACGAATTGCCAGGCTCCGGTTTTGAACCACTGAGCAGTGAGCGTGTTTTCAATCTGTGCGTCTGTAGCCCGCTGGATAACATCCTGACGTCGGTGATATTTAATAAAGTCGCTGAAATCGCGCCCAATATTCATTTAGTCTTTAAATCAGCGCTTAATCAAAATACGGAACATCAGCTACGTTATCAGGAAACGGAATTTGTGATCGGTTATGAAGAGTTCCGTCGCCCTGAGTTTGCCTGTGTGCCGCTATTCAAAGATGAAATGGTTCTGGTGGCCAGTCGCAACCATCCGCGTATCTCCGGACCGGTGATGGAGGCTGATATTTATCGCGAGGAGCATGCCGCGGTGGCTCTCGATCGGTATGCCTCATTCAGTCTGCCGTGGTATGACACGGCCGATAAACAAGCGCGCATCGCATATCAAGGTAATGCGATGGTCAGCGTATTAAACGTGGTGTCACAAACACAGATGGTGGCCATTGCGCCGCGCTGGTTGGCAAATGAGTTTGCCGATAAGTTAGCGCTGCAAATATTACCTCTACCGCTGAAGGTGAATAGCCGGACCTGCTATCTCTCCTGGCACGAAGCGGCGGGTCGCGATAAAGGCCATCAGTGGATGGAAGAGCTGCTGGTGGATATTTGTCAGCGCTGAGCCGATGGCAATGATCATGAAAGGGGCTTCGGCTCCTTTTTTTATATGATTGAATTACAAGAATGCAGAATTTTATGCTGTTTACTCTTTCAGTTGCTCTCCTCCCGTTAACAAAAAATGGATCAATTCCTGCTATCGCGCCTTTTCTCCGAGTATTTACTATTCTCTTTTCTTATCTCTGAAGCATTCCACCATATTTTCCTCTCTCCGCTTGTTTTTCTTCTTATTCCACTTAGAAAGCCCCTGTCGTGGCGAATTGCCTGCCTGCTGGCGAGCAGTTATGGTAGTGGCATGCAGTCCATTCACCTCAGTGCGGAGGGGTACCCCTTCGCATCGTGCGAGCGCGCGGAAATTGAGTTCCGCTGTCGTAAAACAATAAGCCTGGAGGCAAACCATGGAGATGTTGTCAGGAGCCGAGATGGTCGTCCAATCGCTTGTCGATCAGGGCGTCAAGCAAGTATTCGGCTATCCCGGAGGCGCAGTCCTCGATATCTATGATGCGTTACATACCCTTGGCGGTATCGATCATGTGCTGGTTCGCCACGAGCAGGCGGCGGTGCATATGGCGGATGGTCTGGCGCGAGCGACCGGGGAGGTAGGTGTGGTGCTGGTGACCTCAGGGCCTGGGGCGACGAACGCCATCACCGGTATCGCGACGGCCTATATGGACTCTATCCCGCTGGTGATCCTCTCAGGGCAAGTGGCGACATCGCTTATCGGCTACGATGCCTTCCAGGAGTGCGACATGGTGGGGATTTCCCGCCCGGTGGTGAAGCACAGTTTCCTGGTGAAGCAGACCGAAGATATTCCCGGCGTGCTGAAGAAAGCCTTCTGGTTAGCGGCCAGCGGTCGCCCCGGGCCGGTGGTGGTCGATCTGCCGAAGGATATACTCAATCCGGCGAAGAAACTGCCGTACGTCTGGCCAGACGCGGTCAGCATGCGCTCGTATAACCCGACGACCAGCGGCCATAAAGGCCAGATTAAACGCGCCCTGCAGACCCTGGTGGCGGCGAGTAAGCCGGTCGTCTACGTCGGCGGCGGGGCGATCAATGCGCAATGCGAACCACAGCTGCGCGAACTGGTGGAAAAGCTGAAGCTGCCGGTGGCCTCCTCCCTGATGGGGCTGGGCGCTTTCCCGGCGACGCACTCGCAGGCGTTGGGGATGCTGGGCATGCACGGCACCTATGAAGCCAACATGACCATGCACCATTCAGACGTGATTTTTGCCGTCGGCGTTCGCTTTGACGATCGGACCACCAATAACCTGGCCAAATACTGTCCGAACGCGACTGTGCTGCATATTGATATCGATCCGACCTCAATCTCGAAAACCGTGCCGGCAGATGTGCCGATCGTCGGCGATGCCCGGCTGGTGCTGGAACAGATGCTGGAGCTGCTGGAACAGGAAGAGGCGCAGCAGCCGCTGGACGATATTCGCGACTGGTGGCTGCAGATTGAGCAGTGGCGCGCCCGCCATTGTCTGCGCTACGACGACCAGAGCGATAAGATCAAACCGCAGGCGGTGATTGAAACGATCTGGCGACTGACCCAGGGCGATGCCTATGTCACTTCCGATGTGGGTCAGCACCAGATGTTCGCCGCCCTTTATTACCCCTTCGACAAACCGCGGCGCTGGATTAACTCCGGTGGTCTCGGCACCATGGGCTTTGGCCTACCGGCAGCGCTGGGGGTCAAAATGGCTCTGCCGGACGAAATGGTCGTCTGCGTGACCGGTGACGGCAGTATCCAGATGAATATTCAGGAACTTTCTACCGCGCTGCAATATGAACTGCCGGTCCTGGTGCTTAACCTCAACAACCGCTATCTGGGGATGGTGAAGCAGTGGCAGGATATGCTCTATTCCGGGCGCCACTCGCAGTCCTATATGGAGTCGCTGCCGGACTTTGTGCGTCTGGCGGAAGCCTATGGCCACGTTGGCATCCGCATCAGTGAGCCACAGGAGCTGGAGACGAAGCTTGCTGAAGCCCTGGAGCAGGTGCGACAGCGCCGGCTGGTGTTTGTCGATGTCACCGTCGACGGCAGTGAGCATGTGTACCCCATGCAGATCCGCGGCGGCGGCATGGATGAAATGTGGTTGAGCAAAACGGAGAGGACCTGATTATGCGCCGGATATTATCGGTATTACTGGAAAACGAATCGGGCGCATTGTCCCGCGTTATCGGCCTCTTTTCCCAGCGCGGCTATAATATAGAAAGCCTGACTGTCGCGCCGACAGACGATCCGACCCTCTCCAGGATGACCATCCAGACCGTGGGCGATGAAAAAGCGATCGAGCAGATTGAAAAGCAACTGCACAAGCTGGTGGATGTCCTGCGGGTCAGCGAACTGGGGCAGGGGGCTCATGTCGAACGTGAAATCATGCTGGTGAAGGTCCAGGCCAGCGGTTACGGCCGTGAAGAAGTGAAGCGCAACACCGAAATCTTTCGTGGACAGATTATCGACGTGACGCCTTCTATCTATACCGTCCAGCTCGCCGGCACCAGCGATAAGCTCGACGCCTTCCTGGCCTCGCTGCGCGATGTCGCTCGGATCGTGGAAGTGGCTCGCTCCGGCGTGGTCGGCCTGTCTCGCGGTGATAAAATCATGCGCTGAGGATCGGGAATTGATGCAAAAATAGCCCGGCAGCGACTGTCGGGCTTTTTTTTTGCGAAATCAGTAGGAACTGTAAGCGAAAGCGGTTGCTGCGCTAACTATTCTGCGTTTAGATGTTATAAAAAGGGTTCCATACCTGAATAATGGTTATGTTTGGCACTTCTTACCCAAGGGGCAATTGTGAAACTGGATGAAATCGCCCGGCTGGCCGGTGTTTCAAGAACCACCGCGAGCTATGTGATTAATGGCAAAGCGAAGCAGTACCGCGTAAGCGACAAGACGGTCGAAAAGGTGATGGCTGTCGTGCGAGAGCACAACTATCATCCGAATGCGGTCGCTGCTGGCCTGCGTGCAGGACGCACACGCTCTATCGGTCTGGTGATCCCGGATCTGGAAAACACCAGCTATACCCGCATTGCAAATTATCTGGAGCGGCAGGCGCGCCAGCGCGGCTATCAGCTGCTGATTGCCTGCTCGGAGGATCAGCCCGATAACGAAATGCGCTGTATCGAGCATCTGCTACAGCGCCAGGTGGACGCCATCATTGTTTCCACCTCGCTGCCGCCGGAGCACCCTTTCTACCAGCGCTGGGCTAACGATCCGTTTCCGATTGTCGCCCTCGACCGCGCCCTTGATCGCGAGCACTTCACCAGCGTCGTCGGCGCTGATCAGGATGACGCCGAGATGCTCGCCGCCGAGCTGCGGACTTTTCCAGGCGAAACGGTGCTTTATCTTGGCGCGCTGCCGGAACTGTCAGTGAGCTTCCTGCGCGAGCAAGGCTTCCGTAAAGCCTGGCAGGACGATCCGCGTGAGGTGCATTATCTCTATGCCAACAGCTATGAGCGAGAAGCGGCGGCCCAGCTGTTTGAAAAATGGCTTGAAACCCATCCGATGCCGCAGGCGCTGTTTACCACCTCTTTCCCGCTGCTGCAGGGCGTCATGGATGTGACGCTGCGCCGTGAGGGTAAACTGCCTTCCGAGCTGGCGATCGCCACCTTCGGCGATAATGAGCTGCTCGATTTCCTGCAGTGTCCGGTACTGGCCGTGGCCCAGCGCCATCGTGATGTTGCTGAGCGGGTGCTCGAGATCGTCCTCGCTAGCCTCGATGAACCGCGCAAGCCGAAGCCAGGCCTCAGCCGTATTCGTCGTAATCTTTATCGCCGCGGCAGCCTGAATCGCCGTTAAGGGCGCAATATCGTCAGCATCCAGGATTATTCCTGGCAGGCCTGCCAGAGAGCAGGCCGCTGGCGATAAATCAGGCAACTGACGTCCAGAATGCAAAACTGAATATATTTCAGACAAATCCCTAAACTTCTTTACGCGTTATTTTGTTTTATTCCCTGGCAATCGTTTTGTGACTCAAAACGGGACACAAAAAATGATTGTGCAGGCTTTAATTGTATTATTTTGTTACATTCACCAGGTTAATTGCTGAATTAACACCCATTTTGTTCGCCACTACCGTTCTCCCCTGCCTTATCCCGCGCCTGGTCCACCCCTCAGGCAGCAACAGGTACTGTTAACGGCCGGCATAATGGCCTAAAATGCCGCTCGCGTCGCAAACTGACACTTTATATTTTCCCGCCGAAGATATTTTGTTGTTTATAACTGTTACGAGTTTGTTGGTTATTTTCTTACACGTATTCATAACGTTAATTTGCCTCGCCTGTTGATGATTTTTTCATCAGGGCTAATGTCGGCTGTAAATAATGGGTTTTTGAGCTCCGTTGGCATTCGTGCTGGCTTGACAAGCTTTTCCTCCGCTCCGTAAACTCCTTCTGGTGGGAATTTGTGGGATAAAGTGGCGAAAAGGGGTGAGGCTGGCATGTTCCGTGGAGCAACGTTAGTCAATCTCGACAGCAAAGGCCGCCTGGCCGTGCCAACGCGTTATCGCGATGGGCTGATCGAGGACGCTGCCGGTCAATTGGTATGCACCATTGACATTCATCACCCGTGCCTGCTGCTTTATCCATTGCCTGAATGGGAAGTCATCGAGCAGAAATTGTCGCGTTTATCGAGCATGAATCCCGTTGAGCGGCGCGTACAGCGTTTGCTTCTGGGTCATGCCAGCGAATGTCAGATGGATAATGCCGGTCGCTTGCTGATTGCGCCGGTGTTACGGCAGCATGCCGGGCTGACAAAAGAAGTGATGCTGGTCGGGCAGTTTAATAAATTTGAACTGTGGGACGAAACGACCTGGTATCAACGGGTCAAGGAAGATATCGACGCTGAGCAGTCCGCGACCGGTGAACTGTCGGAGCGCCTGCAGGATTTGTCTTTATAAAAATGATGGAAAATTTTAAACACACTACGGTACTTCTGGATGAAGCCGTCAACGGCCTCAATATTCGTCCAGACGGTATCTATATTGATGGTACCTTTGGTCGCGGCGGTCACTCGCGCCTGATCCTCTCCCGGCTGGGAGCGGAAGGACGCTTGCTGGCAATCGATCGCGATCCACAGGCGATTGCCGTCGCGCAAACCATCGATGATCCCCGCTTTTCCATCGTACATGGTCCATTTTCACAGCTTGCTGATTATGTCGGCGAGCGCAATCTTACCGGTAAGATCGACGGCATTCTGCTCGATCTCGGCGTCTCTTCCCCACAGCTTGACGATGCGGAACGCGGTTTTTCCTTTATGCGCGACGGACCGCTGGATATGCGCATGGATCCGACGCGCGGTCAGTCTGCGGCCGAATGGTTGCAGACCGCTGAAGAAGCGGATATCGCCTGGGTGATTAAAACCTTCGGCGAAGAGCGTTTCGGCAAACGGATCGCCCGCGCGATCGTCGAACGTAATCGCATTGCACCGATGACTCGCACCAAAGAGCTGGCGGAGGTCATCGCCGCGGCTATGCCGGTAAAAGATAAGCACAAACATCCCGCGACCCGTACCTTCCAGGCGGTGCGCATTTGGGTAAACAGTGAACTGGAGGAGATAGAGCAGGCGCTAAAAAGCTCGCTCAGCGTGCTGGCCCCGGGCGGGCGGCTGTCGATCATTAGTTTTCATTCGCTGGAAGATCGCATTGTAAAGCGCTTTATGCGCGAGCAAAGCCGCGGTCCGCAGGTTCCGGCGGGAATACCGATGACCGAATCGCAGCTCAAAAAACTGGGCGGCCGTGAGTTACGAGCACTAGGCAAGTTGATGCCGGGCGAAGAAGAGGTGGCAGAGAATCCACGCGCCCGTAGTTCAGTGCTGCGTATTGCAGAGAGGACGAACGCATGATCGGCAGAGTGACAGAGGCCTTAAGCAAGGTTAAAGGGTCGATTGGAAGCAACGAGCGCCATGCTTTGCCTGGCGTGATCGGGGACGACCTTCTGCGGTTTGGGAAACTGCCACTCTGCCTGTTCATTTGCATCATTATTACGGCGATTACCGTGGTCACCACCGCGCACCACACGCGCCTGCTGACCGCGCAGCGTGAACAACTGGTTCTGGAACGCGACGCCCTGGACATTGAATGGCGCAACCTGATCCTCGAAGAGAACGCGCTCGGCGATCACAGTCGGGTTGAGCGGATCGCGACCGAGAAGTTGCAGATGCAGCACGTCGATCCATCCCAAGAAAATATCGTTGTACAGAAATAAGGATTATTGCGACGGATGAAAGCAGCGCCAAAAACGCCTAAAGCAAAACGTCAGGAAGAACAGGCCAACTTTATCAGTTGGCGTTTTGCGTTGCTGTGCGGCTGTATTCTACTGGCGCTGGCTTTTCTGCTGGGGCGGGTTGCCTGGCTACAAGTGGTCAGCCCGGACATGCTGGTGCGCCAGGGCGATATGCGTTCTCTGCGCGTACAGGAAGTATCCACCGCGCGCGGGATGATTACCGACCGCTCCGGTCGTCCGCTGGCGGTCAGCGTGCCGGTGAAGGCTATCTGGGCCGATCCAAAAGAACTTCATGATGCCGGCGGGGTAACCCTGGATACGCGCTGGAAGGCGCTGGCGGATGCCCTCAATATGCCGCTGGATCAGCTGGCGACGCGCATCAATACCAATCCGCGGATGCGTTTCATCTATCTGGCGCGTCAGGTTAACCCTGACATGGCCGACTACATCAAAAAACTGAAGCTGCCGGGCATTCATCTGCGTGAAGAATCCCGTCGTTACTATCCTTCCGGGGAAGTGACCGCTCACCTCATCGGCTTTACCAACGTCGACAGCCAGGGGATTGAAGGGGTCGAAAAGAGCTTTGATAAATGGCTTACCGGCCAGCCGGGCGAGCGTATCGTGCGTAAAGACCGCTATGGCCGGGTAATTGAAGACATCTCTTCCACCGACAGCCAGGCGGCGCACAACCTGGCGCTGAGCATCGACGAGCGCCTGCAGGCGCTGGTCTATCGTGAGCTGAACAACGCCGTGGCCTTTAACAAAGCCGAGTCCGGCAGCGCGGTGTTAGTGGACGTGAACACCGGCGAAGTGCTGGCGATGGCCAACAGCCCGTCCTACAACCCAAACAACTTTGCCGGCACGGCGAAAGACACCATGCGTAACCGCGCCATCACCGACGTGTTCGAACCGGGTTCGACGGTGAAGCCGATGGTGGTGATGACGGCGCTGCAGCGCGGTATCGTCAACGAAAATACCGTGCTCAATACCGTGCCTTATCGAATTAACGGCCACGAAATTAAAGACGTGGCGCGCTACAGCGAATTGACCCTGACCGGGGTGCTACAGAAGTCGAGTAACGTCGGTGTTTCTAAGCTGGCGTTAGCGATGCCGTCCTCAGCGTTAGTAGATACTTACTCACGTTTTGGGCTTGGAAAGGCGACCAATTTGGGGTTGGTCGGAGAACGCAGTGGCTTATATCCTCAAAAACAACGGTGGTCTGACATAGAGAGGGCCACCTTTTCTTTCGGCTACGGGCTAATGGTAACCCCGTTACAGTTAGCGCGAGTCTACGCAACGATTGGCAGCTACGGCATCTATCGCCCGCTGTCGATTACCAAAGTTGATCCACCGGTTCCGGGCGAACGTGTCTTCCCGGAATCACTCGTTCGTACCGTCGTTCATATGATGGAAAGCGTGGCGCTGCCTGGCGGCGGCGGCGTGAAGGCGGCGATCAAAGGCTATCGCATCGCGATTAAAACCGGTACGGCGAAAAAAGTGGGGCCGGATGGCCGCTACATCAATAAATATATTGCTTACACCGCAGGCGTTGCGCCCGCCAGCCATCCGCGCTTTGCGCTGGTGGTGGTGATCAACGACCCGCAGGCAGGTAAATACTACGGTGGTGCCGTTTCCGCGCCGGTGTTCGGTGCCATCATGGGCGGCGTATTGCGCACCATGAACATCGAGCCTGATGCGCTGGCAACGGGCGAAAAAAGTGAATTTGTAATTAATCAAGGCGAGGGAACAGGTGGCAGATCGTAATTTGCGCGACCTTCTCGCTCCATGGGTGCCAAACGCACCGGAGCGCATTCTGCGAGAGATGACGCTGGACAGCCGGGTGGCTGCTTCCGGCGATCTCTTTATCGCGGTACAGGGTCATCAGGCGGACGGGCGTCGTTATATCCCGCAGGCGATAGCGCAAGGTGTGGCTGCCATTATTGCTGAAGCCCAGGGCGAAGCTAAAGACGGTGAGATCCGTGAAATGCACGGCGTGCCGGTTATCTACCTGAGCCAGCTTAACGAACGCTTATCGGCGCTGGCCGGGCGTTTTTATCATCAGCCGTCGCAGCAACTGCGTCTGGTGGGCGTGACCGGTACCAACGGCAAAACCACCACCACCCAGCTTCTGGCGCAATGGGCGAAACTGCTCGGCGAAACCAGCGCGGTGATGGGGACCGTCGGCAACGGCCTGCTGGATAAAGTGGTGCCGAGCGAAAACACCACCGGTTCTGCGGTCGATGTTCAGCACGTGCTTTCCGGCCTGGTCGAGCAGGGTGCAACCTTCGGCGCGATGGAAGTCTCTTCCCACGGGCTGGTGCAGCACCGCGTGGCGGCCCTGCAGTTTGCCGCCTCGGTATTTACCAACCTGAGCCGCGACCACCTCGACTACCATGGCGACATGGCGCACTACGAAGCGGCAAAATGGCTGCTGTACTCCACCCACCATTGCGGTCAGGCCATCGTCAACGCTGACGATGAAGTCGGTCGTCGCTGGCTGGCGAAGCTGCCGGACGCGGTGGCGGTGTCGATGGAAGATCATATCAATCCGAACTGCCACGGCCGCTGGCTGAAGGCCACCGCGGTCAACTATCACGACAGCGGCGCCACCATCCAGTTTGACTCCAGCTGGGGCAACGGTGAAATCGAAAGCCGCCTGATGGGCGCCTTTAACGTTAGCAACCTCCTGTTGGCGCTGGCCACGCTGCTGGCGCTGGGCTATCCGCTGGCCGATCTGCTGAAAACTGCGGCGCGTTTACAGCCGGTATGCGGCCGTATGGAAGTGTTCAGCGCGCCCGGTAAACCGGCGGTGGTGGTGGATTATGCCCATACCCCTGACGCACTGGAAAAAGCACTGCGGGCCGCGCGCCTGCACTGCAGCGGCAAGCTGTGGTGCGTCTTCGGCTGCGGCGGAGACCGTGACAAAGGCAAGCGTCCGCTGATGGGGGCGATTGCAGAAGAGTTCGCCGATATCGTGGTCGTCACTGACGACAACCCGCGTACCGAAGAACCGCGGGCGATTATCAACGATATTCTGGCCGGCATGCTCGATGCAGGTCATGCAAAAGTGATGGAAGGCCGTGCGGAAGCGGTGACCAACGCCGTGATGCAGGCGCAGGAGAACGACGTGGTGCTGGTGGCGGGTAAAGGCCATGAAGATTACCAGATCGTCGGTAACCGTCGTCTGGATTATTCCGACCGCGTCACCGTCGCGCGTCTGCTGGGAGCGGTAGCATGATTCGCTTTACGTTAAGCCAGCTCGCCGCGATCGCCCATGGCGAACGGCAGGGTAGCGATATCGCTATCGATGAGGTGACCACCGACACCCGTAAAGTCACAGCGGGCTGCCTGTTTGTGGCGCTAAAAGGCGAGCGTTTCGACGCCCATGATTTTGCCGAACAGGCGAAAGCGGCAGGCGCCGGCGCGCTGCTGGTGAGCCGTCCGCTGGCCTGCGATCTCCCGCAGGTGATCGTGAAAGATACCCGGCAGGCTTTCGGCGAGTTAGCCGCCTGGGTCCGTCAGCAGGTGCCGACCCGCGTCGTCGCCCTAACCGGCTCGTCAGGTAAAACCTCGGTCAAAGAGATGACCGCGGCGATCCTCAGCCAGTGCGGCAACACGCTGTATACCGCCGGCAACCTGAACAACGATATCGGCGTACCGATGACTCTGCTGCGTCTGACCAAAGAACATCAGTACGCGGTGATTGAGCTCGGCGCCAACCACCAGGGCGAAATCGCCTGGACCGTCAGCCTGACGCGTCCTGAAGCGGCGCTGGTCAACAACCTTGCCGCCGCGCACCTTGAAGGTTTCGGCTCGCTGGCGGGCGTGGCGAAGGCGAAGGGCGAAATCTATACCGGTCTGCCGGAAAACGGCATCGCCATTCTCAATGCCGACAACAACGACTGGCTGAACTGGCAGGCAGTGATTGGCGATCGCAAAGTGTGGCGCTTCTCACCGAATGCGGCCAACAGCGATTTCACTGCGACTAACGTGCAGATCACCAGCCACGGCACCGAATTTACGCTGCAGACTCCAACCGGTAACGTTGATGTACTGCTGCCGCTGCCGGGACGCCACAACATCGCTAACGCGCTGGCGGCGACCTCGCTGGCGATGGCGGTAGGCGCCGATCTGGCGGCGGTGAAAGCCGGTCTGGCGCAGCTGCAGGCCGTTCCGGGACGTCTGTTCCCGATCCGCCTGACCGAGAGCCAGCTGCTGCTGGATGACTCCTATAACGCTAACGTCGGTTCGATGACCGCGGCGGTGCAGGTCCTGTCAGAGATGCCCGGCTTCCGGACGATGGTGGTCGGCGATATGGCCGAACTTGGCGCGGAAAGCGCGGCTTGCCACCGTGAAGTCGGCGAAGCGGCGAAAGCGGCAGGCCTGGATCGCGTTCTCAGCGTCGGCGCCTTGAGCGCGGATATCAGCCACGCCAGCGGCGTGGGCGAACATTTTAACGATAAAGCCGCCGTGGTGGCTCGCCTGCGCGAGCTGCTGGCTGAGCATATGATAATGACCATTTTAGTGAAGGGTTCACGTAGTGCCGCCATGGAAGAGGTAGTACGCGCATTACAGGAGACTGGGACATGTTAGTATGGCTGGCCGAACATTTGGTCAAATATTATTCCGGCTTTAACGTCTTTTCGTATCTGACGTTTCGCGCCATCGTCAGCCTGCTGACCGCGCTGTTCATCTCTCTGTGGATGGGCCCGCGCATGATCGCCCGTCTGCAAAAACTCTCCTTCGGCCAGGTGGTTCGTAACGACGGTCCGGAGTCTCATTTCAGTAAGCGCGGTACCCCGACCATGGGGGGGATCATGATCCTCACCGCGATCACCGTGTCGGTGCTGCTGTGGGCTTACCCGTCCAACCCGTATGTCTGGTGTGTGCTGACGGTGCTGATCGGCTACGGCATCATCGGCTTCGTTGATGACTACCGTAAAGTGGTGCGCAAAGACACCAAAGGCCTGATCGCCCGCTGGAAGTACTTCTGGATGTCGGTGATTGCCCTTGGGGTCGCCTTTGCCCTGTATCTGGCGGGGAAAGACACCCCGGCGACCGAGCTGGTGGTGCCGTTCTTTAAAGACGTCATGCCGCAGCTGGGGCTGTTCTATATCCTGCTGGCCTACTTCGTGATCGTCGGCACCGGCAACGCGGTTAACCTGACCGACGGTCTCGACGGCCTGGCGATCATGCCCACCGTCTTCGTCGCGGCGGGTTTTGCGCTGGTGGCGTGGGCGACCGGTAACATGAATTTCGCCAACTACCTGCACATTCCTTATCTGCGCCACGCCGGCGAACTGGTGATCGTCTGTACGGCGATCGTCGGCGCGGGGCTGGGCTTTCTGTGGTTTAACACCTACCCGGCGCAGGTCTTTATGGGCGACGTCGGTTCGCTGGCGCTCGGCGGCGCGCTGGGCATTATCGCCGTGCTGCTGCGTCAGGAATTCCTGCTGGTGATTATGGGCGGCGTTTTCGTGGTGGAGACCCTGTCGGTGATCCTGCAGGTTGGCTCCTTTAAGCTGCGCGGTCAGCGTATCTTCCGCATGGCGCCGATCCACCACCACTATGAACTGAAAGGCTGGCCGGAGCCGCGCGTTATCGTGCGCTTCTGGATTATTTCGCTGATGCTGGTGCTGATTGGCCTGGCGACGCTGAAGGTACGTTAATCATGGCAGATTATCAGGGTAAAAAAGTCGTCATTATTGGGCTGGGCATGACCGGCCTGTCATGCGTGGACTTTTTCATGGCGCGCGGCGTAACCCCGCGCGTGATGGACACCCGCGTCGCGCCTCCTGGGCTGGATAAATTGCCTGAATCGGTCGAATGCCATGTCGGCGGCCTCAATGATACCTGGCTGCTGGCGGCGGATCTGATTGTCGCCAGTCCTGGCATCGCGCTGGCCCATCCTTCGTTGAGTGCGGCGGCAGACGCTGGTGTAGAGATCGTTGGCGATATCGAACTGTTCTGCCGCGAAGCGCAGGCGCCGATCATCGCCATTACCGGCTCGAACGGCAAAAGCACCGTCACCACCCTGGTGGGCGAGATGGCGAAAGCGGCCGGGATTAACGTCGGCGTGGGCGGCAATATCGGCCTGCCGGCGCTGATGCTGCTGGATACCGATCGTGAGCTGTATGTCCTGGAGCTCTCCAGCTTCCAGCTGGAAACCACCTCCAGACTGCAGGCGGTGGCGGCAACCATCCTCAACGTGACTGAGGACCATATGGACCGCTATCCGCTGGGGCTGCAGCAGTATCGCGCGGCGAAGCTGCGGATTTACGAGAATGCGAAGACCTGCGTGGTCAACGCGGACGATGCGCTCACCATGCCGGTACGCGGCGCGGACGATCGCTGCATCAGCTTTGGTATCGACGTCGGTGACTATCACCTTAACCGTCAGCAGGGCGAGACCTGGCTGCGCGTAAAAGGTGAGAAAGTCCTCAATGTGAAAGAGATGTCTATCACGGGTCAGCATAACTACAGCAACGCCCTGGCGGCGCTGGCGCTGGCCGATGCCGCGGGTCTGCCGCGTGCCAGCAGCCTGAAGGCGCTGACCACCTTTACCGGCCTGGCGCATCGCTTCCAGCTGGTGCTGGATCACAACGGCGTGCGCTGGATTAACGACTCGAAGGCAACCAACGTCGGCAGTACCGAGGCGGCGCTGAACGGCCTGCAGCTTGATGGCACGCTGTATCTGCTGCTGGGCGGCGACGGCAAGTCCGCTGATTTCACTCCGCTGAAGCGCTACCTTGGCGGCGATCGTATCCGTCTGTACTGCTTTGGTCGCGACGGCGCCGAGCTCGCCGAGCTGCGTCCTGAGGTGGCGGTACAAACTGAAACCATGGAGCAGGCGATGCGTCAGATAGCGCCCCTGGTGAAGGCGGGCGATATGGTTCTCCTGTCGCCAGCCTGTGCCAGCCTGGATCAGTTTAAGAACTTTGAACAACGGGGCGAGATGTTTGCCCGCCTGGCGAAGGAGTTAGGTTGATGCGTTTCTCTCTCCCACGCCTGAGAATGCCGCAGCTGAGCTTGCCTCGGTTGAGACTGCCGCGACTGCCGGGGATGTTTATCTTCGCCTGGCTGTTCGCCGCGCTGAAAGGCTGGGTGATGGGCTCGCGCCCAAAAGATAACGACAGTCTGGTGATGTATGACCGGATGCTGCTGTGGCTGACCTTCGGCCTGGCGGCGATCGGCTTTATTATGGTGACCTCGGCGTCAATGCCGGTGGGACAGCGCCTGGCGAACGATCCTTTCCTCTTCGCCAAACGTGACGGCCTGTACATTGTGCTGGCCTTTGTCCTCGCGCTGGTGACGCTGCGCCTGCCGATGGATTTCTGGCAGCGCCACAGTACCGCGATGCTGATCGCCTCGATCGTCATGCTGCTGATCGTGCTGGTGGTGGGTAGCTCGGTAAACGGCGCATCGCGCTGGATCGCCCTCGGTCCGCTGCGCATCCAGCCGGCGGAGTTCACCAAGCTGTCGCTGTTCTGCTACATCGCCAACTATCTGGTGCGCAAAGCCGACGAAGTGCGCAACAATCTGCGCGGCTTCTTAAAACCGATGGGCGTGATTTTCGTGCTGGCGATCCTGCTGCTGGCGCAGCCTGACCTCGGTACGGTGGTGGTGCTGTTCGTCACCACGCTGGCGATGCTGTTCCTCGCCGGCGCCAAGTTGTGGCAGTTCATCGCTATTATCGGCATGGGCATCTCGGCGGTGGTCCTGTTGATCCTCGCCGAACCGTACCGTATTCGCCGCGTGACCTCCTTCTGGAACCCGTGGGAAGACCCGTTCGGCAGCGGCTATCAGCTGACCCAGTCGCTGATGGCCTTTGGCCGCGGCGAGATGTGGGGGCAGGGACTCGGCAACTCGGTGCAAAAACTGGAGTATTTGCCGGAAGCGCACACTGACTTTATCTTCGCCATCATCGGCGAAGAACTCGGTTATATCGGTGTGGTACTGGCGCTTTTAATGGTATTCTTCGTCGCTTTCCGCGCCATGTCGATTGGCCGAAAAGCGCTGGAGATCGATCATCGCTTCTCCGGCTTCCTCGCCTGTGCGATTGGTATCTGGTTTAGCTTCCAGGCGTTAGTTAACGTCGGGGCGGCGGCGGGGATGCTGCCGACGAAAGGTTTGACGCTGCCGCTGATCAGTTATGGTGGTTCCAGTCTGCTGATTATGTCGACGGCCATCATGTTGTTGTTGCGAATTGATTATGAAACGCGTCTGGAAAAAGCCCAGGCGTTTACACGGGGTGTTCGATGAGCGGTCAGGAAAAGCGGTTGATGGTGATGGCGGGCGGTACCGGCGGGCATGTGTTCCCGGGACTGGCGGTCGCACACTATCTAATGGACCAGGGCTGGCAGGTTCGCTGGCTGGGTACCGCCGATCGTATGGAAGCGGATTTAGTGCCGAAAAACGGCATCGAGATTGATTTTATCCGTATCTCCGGCCTGCGTGGCAAAGGGATTAAAGCACAGCTGCTGGCGCCGGTGCGGATCTTCAACGCCTGGCGTCAGGCGCGGGCGATCATGAAGCGTTTCCAGCCGGACGTGGTGCTGGGCATGGGCGGCTATGTGTCCGGGCCTGGCGGCCTGGCGGCGTGGTCGCTGGGGATCCCGGTGGTCCTCCACGAACAAAACGGCATTGCCGGCCTGACCAACAAATGGCTGGCGAAGATTGCGAAGAAAGTGATGCAGGCGTTTCCCGGCGCCTTTCCGCATGCGGACGTGGTCGGGAATCCGGTGCGCACAGATGTGCTGGCGCTGCCGCTGCCGGGGCAGCGTCTGGTGGGCCGTCAGGGGCCGATTCGCGTGCTGGTGGTCGGTGGCTCTCAGGGCGCGCGCGTCCTGAACCAGACCATGCCGCAGGTGGCGGCGAAGCTCGGCGATACGGTGACCATCTGGCATCAGAGCGGTAAAGGCGGCCAGCAAACCGTACAGCAGGCCTATGCCGCCGCGGGGCAGCCGCAGCATAAAGTGACGGAATTTATTGATGATATGGCCGCGGCGTATGCCTGGGCAGATGTTGTGGTATGCCGTTCCGGCGCCCTGACGGTTAGCGAAATCGCGGCTGCGGGCTTACCGGCGCTGTTTGTACCGTTCCAGCACAAAGATCGTCAGCAGTACTGGAATGCGCTGCCGCTGGAGAAAGCCGGCGCGGCGAAAATTCTCGAACAGCCGGCGTTCACGGTTGAGGCGGTAGCCTCTACTCTGGCGAGCTGGGATCGGGAAACCTTGCTGGATATGGCGGAACGAGCGCGTGGCGCTTCGATTCCGGACGCTACCGAGCGGGTAGCAGAAGAGGTCAGCGCCGTAGCTTTGGCGCGCTAATTGCGGTGATTTTCACCGCCCGAATACAGAAGTTGATGGCGTAAAGAATGAATACACAAGATTTGGCAAAACTGCGTTCCATAGTGCCCGAGATGCGTCGCGTCCGGCACATTCACTTTGTCGGCATCGGCGGTGCCGGTATGGGCGGTATTGCCGAAGTGTTGGCTAACGAAGGTTATCAGATCAGCGGCTCCGACCTGGCGCCGAATCCGGTGACCCAGCAGCTGTCGCAGCTTGGCGCCACTATTTATTTCAACCATCGCCCGGAAAACGTGCGCGATGCCAGCGTGGTCGTAGTTTCCAGCGCGATTTCCGCCGATAACCCGGAAATCGTCGCCGCGCACGAGGCGCGTATCCCGGTGATCCGTCGTGCGGAAATGCTGGCGGAGCTGATGCGCTTCCGTCACGGGATCGCCATTGCCGGGACCCATGGCAAAACCACCACCACCGCGATGGTATCCAGTATTTACGCCGAAGCCGGGCTGGACCCGACTTTCGTCAACGGCGGGTTGGTGAAAGCGGCGGGCGTCCATGCGCGCCTCGGCCATAGCCGTTACCTGATTGCGGAAGCGGATGAGAGCGATGCATCGTTCCTGCACCTGCAGCCGATGGTGGCCATTGTTACCAACATCGAAGCCGACCACATGGACACCTACCATGGCGATTTCGAGAATCTGAAGCAGACCTTTATTAACTTCCTGCACAACCTGCCGTTCTACGGACGCGCGGTGATGTGTGTGGATGACCCGGTGATCCGAGAACTGCTGCCGCGCGTCGGCCGGCAGATCACCACCTACGGTTTTAGCGACGACGCCGACGTCCGCGTAGAAGACTACCGTCAGGTTGGAGCGCAGGGGCATTTCCGCCTGGTGCGTCAGGATAAAGAACTGCTGCAGGTGACGCTCAATGCCCCGGGACGCCATAACGCGCTGAACGCGGCGGCGGCGGTCGCCGTGGCGACGGAAGAGGGGATTGACGATCAGGCTATCCTGCGCGCGCTGGAAAGCTTCCAGGGTACCGGCCGTCGTTTCGACTTCCTTGGCGAATATCCGCTGACGGAAGTCAACGGCAAAGCGGGCAGCGCGATGCTGATCGATGACTATGGCCACCACCCGACGGAAGTCGACGCCACTATCAAAGCGGCGCGTGCCGGCTGGCCGGATAAAAATCTGGTCATGGTATTCCAGCCGCACCGTTATACCCGTACTCGCGATCTGTACGATGATTTCGCCAACGTGCTGACCCAGGTCGATGCGCTGCTGATGCTCGATGTCTACCCGGCAGGCGAAGCGCCGATCCCGGGTGCCGACAGCCGCTCGCTGTGCCGTACAATCCGTGGTCGCGGTAAAGTTGACCCGATTCTGGTGTCCGACCCGACGCAGGCCGCGGCGATGCTGGCGTCGGTGCTGACCGGCAACGATTTAGTGCTGGTGCAGGGGGCCGGAAACATTGGAAAAATCGCCCGTCACCTGGCTGAAATCAAACTGATCCCGCAAAAAACGGAGGAGGAGCGCCATGGCTGATAAAATCGCGGTGCTTTTCGGTGGAACCTCCGCTGAACGTGAAGTGTCGCTGAATTCAGGCGCCGCGGTGCTGGCCGGGCTGCGTGAAGCCGGGGTGGATGCCCATCCGGTTGACCCGCGCGATGTCGATATTACCCAGTTGAAAAAGCTGGGCTTTAAGAAAGCGTTTATTGCCCTCCACGGCCGCGGCGGGGAAGATGGCACGCTGCAGGGGCTGCTGGATCTGATCCAGCTGCCTTATACCGGCAGCGGCGTGATGGCTTCGGCGATTTCAATGGATAAACTGCGCAGCAAATGGCTGTGGCAGGGGGCCGGATTACCGGTCGCGCCGTGGGTGGCGCTGAGCCGCGGCCAGTTTAGCGCCGGATTGTCTGCTGATGTCGAACAGCAGATTGCGGCGCTGGGTCTGCCGCTCATCATCAAGCCCAGCCGCGAAGGCTCCAGCGTTGGGATGTCGAAAGTCAGCGAAAGCTGTGATTTAGCGAGTGCACTGGCGTTGGCTTTTCAGCATGATGATGAAGTTTTAGTCGAAAAATGGCTCAGTGGGCCGGAATTTACCGTCGCCATCGTCGGTGAAGAAATTTTACCGTCAATACGTATCCAGACGGCTGGAACCTTCTATGATTATGAGGCGAAGTATCTCTCTGATGAGACGCAATATTTCTGCCCAGGATTGGAGGATCCAGCGCGTGAGGCAGCCATTCAAAGCCTGGTGCTTAAAGCCTGGAATGTTCTGGGTTGCAAAGGCTGGGGCCGTATTGACGTCATGCTGGACAGCGATGGCCAGTTTTATCTGCTGGAAGCGAATACTTCTCCGGGCATGACCAGCCATAGCCTTGTACCGATGGCGGCGCGTCAGGCAGGAATGAGCTTCTCCCAGCTTGTTGTACGAATTCTGGACCTGGCGGGGTGATATGTCGCAGGCTGCGCTGAATACGCGGAACCATGAAGAGGACGTTTCTTCTTCGCGTCGGAGTAATGGAACGCGGCTGGCAGGGATCGTTTTCCTGCTGGCGGTGCTGTTTACCGTGCTGGTCAGCGGGTGGATGGTTCTTGGCTGGATGGAAGACGCGCAGCGTTTACCGCTGTCGAAGATGGTGGTGACCGGCGAGCGTCACTATACGCGCAATGATGACATCCGCCAGGCGATCCTGGCGCTGGGTTCGCCGGGCACCTTTATGACTCAGGACGTGAACATCATTCAGAGTCAGATTGAACGTCTGCCGTGGATTAAGCAGGCGAGCGTCCGAAAGCAGTGGCCCGATGAATTGAAGATTCATCTGGTTGAATATGTGCCGATTGCGCGCTGGAATGATCAACATATGGTGGATGCAGAGGGAAATGCCTTCAGCGTGCCGGCGGATCGCACCAGCAAACAGAATTTACCGATGTTATACGGCCCGGAAGGCAGCGAGAACGAAGTGCTGCAAGGGTATCGTGACATGGGGCAGGTGCTGGCAAAGGATAAATTCACGTTGAAAGTGGCGGCGATGACCGCCCGTCGCTCCTGGCAGTTGACGCTTAATAATGACATTAAGCTCAACCTTGGTCGTGGCGACACCATGAAACGGCTTCAGCGCTTTATGGAACTCTACCCGGTTCTTCAGCAGCAGGCGCAGACCGACGGCAAACGGATTAGCTACGTTGATTTGCGTTATGACTCGGGTGCGGCAGTGGGCTGGGTACCTGCTCCCGCAGAGGAAACTAATCAACAACAGAATCAGGCACAGGCAGAACAACAATGATCAAGGCGACGGACAGAAAACTGGTAGTTGGACTGGAGATTGGCACCGCCAAGGTGGCCGCTTTAGTAGGGGAAGTTCTGCCCGACGGCATGATTAATATCATCGGCGTGGGCAGTTGCCCATCGCGTGGTATGGATAAAGGCGGTGTGAACGACCTCGAGTCGGTGGTGAAATGCGTACAGCGCGCCATCGACCAGGCCGAACTGATGGCTGATTGCCAGATTTCATCAGTTTATTTGGCTCTTTCGGGTAAACATATAAGCTGTCAGAATGAAATCGGGATGGTACCGATTTCGGAAGAAGAAGTGACGCTGGACGACGTCGAAAACGTGGTCCATACCGCGAAGTCGGTTCGCGTCCGCGATGAGCATCGCGTCCTGCACGTGATTCCGCAGGAATACGCCATTGACTACCAGGAAGGGATTAAAAACCCGGTTGGGCTGTCCGGCGTGCGCATGCAGGCGAAGGTGCATCTGATTACCTGCCATAACGATATGGCGAAAAACATTGTTAAAGCGGTGGAACGTTGTGGTCTGAAAGTTGACCAACTTATTTTCGCCGGTTTAGCGGCCAGTTATTCCGTATTAACAGAAGACGAACGTGAGCTGGGCGTCTGCGTGGTGGATATTGGTGGTGGTACAATGGATATCGCCGTATATACCGGCGGCGCGCTGCGTCACACCAAAGTGATCCCGTACGCGGGCAACGTGGTGACCAGCGATATCGCCTATGCCTTCGGGACGCCGCCGAGCGACGCCGAAGCCATCAAGGTTCGTCACGGTTGCGCATTGGGTTCCATCGTCGGTAAGGACGAAAACGTCGAAGTACCGAGCGTAGGCGGACGGCCGCCGCGTAGCCTGCAACGTCAGACGCTGGCTGAGGTGATTGAACCGCGCTATACCGAACTGCTTAATCTGGTCAATGAAGAGATCCTGCAGCTGCAGGAACAGCTCCGCCAGCAGGGGGTGAAACACCATCTGGCGGCGGGGATTGTGTTAACCGGCGGCGCGGCGCAAATTGAAGGTCTGGCGGCCTGTGCGCAGCGCGTGTTCCATACCCAGGTGCGCATTGGCGCGCCGCTGAACATCACCGGTTTAACGGACTATGCCCAGGAGCCGTATTATTCGACGGCGGTGGGGCTGCTGCACTACGGAAAAGAGTCACATCTGAGTGGTGAAGCGGAAGTCGAAAAACGCGTGACGGCGTCGGTGGGCTCGTGGATTAAGCGACTCAACAGCTGGCTGCGAAAAGAGTTTTAATTTTTTAAGAGAACGCAGACAATTAGCGTTCTCAGGCGACAGGCACAAGACGGAGAGAAACTATGTTTGAACCTATGGAACTGACCAACGACGCGGTGATTAAAGTCATCGGCGTCGGTGGCGGCGGCGGTAATGCCGTTGAACACATGGTGCGCGAGCGCATTGAGGGTGTTGAATTCTTCGCGGTGAACACCGATGCGCAGGCGCTGCGTAAAACGGCTGTTGGCCAGACTATCCAGATCGGTAGCGGTATTACCAAAGGTCTGGGCGCTGGCGCGAACCCGGAAGTCGGCCGTAATGCGGCGGACGAAGACCGTGAAGCGCTGCGTGCGGCCCTTGATGGCGCAGACATGGTGTTCATCGCGGCAGGCATGGGCGGCGGTACCGGTACCGGCGCGGCGCCTGTTGTTGCCGAAGTGGCTAAGGATCTGGGGATCCTCACCGTTGCGGTGGTCACTAAGCCGTTTAATTTTGAAGGTAAGAAGCGCATGGCGTTTGCTGAGCAGGGGATCACCGAGCTGTCCAAGCACGTTGACTCACTGATCACCATCCCAAACGACAAGCTGCTGAAAGTACTTGGCCGCGGTATTTCTCTGCTTGACGCGTTCGGCGCGGCAAACGACGTCCTCAAAGGCGCGGTGCAGGGTATCGCTGAACTGATCACCCGTCCGGGTCTGATGAACGTTGACTTCGCGGACGTCCGTACCGTGATGTCTGAAATGGGCTACGCGATGATGGGCTCCGGCGTGGCGAGCGGTGAAGACCGTGCGGAAGAAGCGGCTGAAATGGCCATCTCTTCTCCGCTGCTGGAAGATATCGACCTGTCCGGTGCGCGCGGCGTGCTGGTTAACATCACCGCGGGCTTCGACCTGCGTCTGGATGAGTTCGAAACCGTGGGTAACACTATCCGCGCATTTGCCTCGGATAACGCCACCGTGGTTATCGGTACCTCTCTGGACCCGGATATGAACGACGAACTGCGCGTCACCGTAGTGGCGACCGGTATCGGCATGGACAAGCGTCCGGAAATTACCCTGGTGACCAACAAACAGGTTCAGCAGCCGGTGATGGATCGCTACCAGCAGCACGGTATGTCCCCGCTGACGCAAGAGCAGAAGCCGGCGGCAAAAGTGGTGAACGACAATACGCCGCAAACCGCGAAAGAGCCGGATTATCTGGATATCCCAGCCTTCCTGCGTAAGCAAGCCGATTAAGAATCGACTGGAAGTTGGGCATCTGCGCTCTTTGTGCTAAACTGGCCTCCCGATAGTGTTGTACACTTCGGTTGGATAGGTAAATTGGCGAGATTATACGATGATCAAACAAAGGACTCTTAAACGTATCGTTCAGGCGACTGGTGTCGGTTTGCATACCGGCAAGAAAGTAACACTGACGTTACGCCCTGCGCCGGCAAATACCGGGGTCATCTATCGTCGCACCGACTTGAATCCACCGGTAGATTTTCCGGCTGATGCCAAATCTGTGCGTGATACCATGCTCTGTACTTGCCTGGTTAATGAGCATGACGTGCGGATTTCTACGGTTGAACACCTGAACGCCGCATTGGCTGGCCTGGGTATCGACAACATTATTGTTGAAGTCGATGCACCGGAAATCCCGATTATGGACGGCAGTGCGGCTCCGTTCGTTTATCTGTTGCTGGACGCCGGCATCGATGAACTGAACTGCGCCAAGAAATTTGTACGTATCAAAGAGACGGTTCGCGTCGAAGATGGCGACAAATGGGCTGAATTCAAACCGTACAATGGTTTTTCGCTGGACTTCACCATCGATTTTAACCATCCGGCGATTGATGCCAGCACCCAGCGCTATACGCTGAACTTCTCGGCCGATGCGTTCATGCGTCAGATTAGCCGTGCGCGTACCTTCGGTTTCATGCGCGATATCGAATATCTGCAGTCCCGTGGCCTGTGCCTGGGCGGCAGCTTCGATTGTGCCATCGTTGTTGACGATTATCGCGTACTGAACGAAGACGGTCTGCGCTTTGAAGACGAATTTGTTCGCCACAAAATGCTGGATGCGATCGGTGACCTGTTTATGTGTGGTCACAACATTATCGGCGCATTCACGGCGTACAAATCGGGTCACGCGTTGAACAACAAACTGCTGCAGGCTGTTCTGGCAAAACAGGAAGCCTGGGAGTATGTGACCTTCGAAGACGACGCAAAATTGCCAATGGCGTTCCGCGCACCGTCGATGGTTCTGGCGTAAGCCTGACCATTCAGTAAATTCGACTGGTAACCTGGTACTCTCTCCGACCAGGGAACCAGTCGTTTTTCTTTTATAGCCTCTTCCCGTTATTTTTCGCTGCGATCGCTGGGTAATAATTAGCGCGCGTTCGCTGCTTTATTAAGCGTTTTCCCAGGGCAACGGCCTTCATTCATGCTGCCTCAGCGCGCTATTAATGTTAGTATTTGAGCGCAAAATTATTTCTCCGGGTTGCTTTACCCCGTGGACATCAGGTTGTCCTGCGAAAAACGTCAATAAAGAGACAGCCTGAACGACGACGGGTATACCAAAGAAAGGTAATGAACGTGAGTGGATTGCTGACGCGCTGGCGACAGTTTGGCAGACGGTATTTTTGGCCGCATCTCCTGTTGGGGATGGTCGCGGCCAGCCTCGGCCTGCCTGCGCTTAGCAACGGCCATGAGACCGCGACGCCAGCAAAGGCGACCGCCAGCAACCACAACCCGAGTAAAGTTAATTTCTCCCAGCTGGCGCTGCTGGAGACGAATCGCCGGCCCAACTTTACCGTCGACTACTGGCATCAGCATGCCATTCGCACCGTTATTCGTCATCTCTCTTTCGCCATGGCGCCGCAGGCGTTGCCGGTGGTGGAAGAAGCGTCTCCGCTGCAGGCGCAGCATCTGGCGCTGCTCGACACGCTCAGCGCGCTGCTGACGCAGGACAGTACGCCGCCGGTAGTGATCCGCCAGGCGGCGTATATCCCTTCCTCATATTCTGCCTTCCGCGTCAGCGCCTGGATAAGCCAGGTAGCGGGGATCCGCGCAGGCCCTCAACGTCTCAGCTGAAAATAACCACGGACCATCCTATTTTTTGTGACTCCGCACCGCGGGGCGTTTGAGATTTTATTATGCTTATTAAAATGTTAACTAAGGTTTTCGGCAGCCGTAACGACCGTACGCTGCGTCGTATGCGCAAAGTCGTCAATATCATCAACGGTATGGAACCGGCGATGGAAAAACTCTCTGATGACGAGCTGAAAGCGAAAACCGCTGAATTCCGCGCGCGCCTGGAAAAAGGCGAAGTGCTGGAAAACCTGATCCCTGAAGCGTTCGCCGTCGTTCGCGAAGCCAGTAAGCGTGTGTTCGGCATGCGCCACTTCGACGTCCAGCTGCTGGGCGGTATGGTGCTTAACGATCGCTGCATCGCCGAGATGCGTACCGGTGAAGGTAAAACCCTGACCGCGACCCTGCCGGCCTACCTCAATGCGCTGACCGGCAAAGGCGTTCACGTGGTGACCGTCAACGACTATCTGGCGCAGCGTGACGCCGAAAATAACCGCCCGCTGTTTGAATTCCTCGGCATGACGGTTGGCATCAACATGTCCGGCCTGCCGGCGCCGGCGAAGCGTGAAGCCTACGCTGCCGATATCACCTATGGCACCAACAACGAATACGGCTTCGACTACCTGCGCGACAACATGGCCTTCAGCCCGGAAGAGCGCGTTCAGCGTAAACTGCACTATGCGCTGGTGGATGAGGTGGACTCCATCCTGATCGATGAGGCGCGTACGCCGCTGATCATTTCCGGCCCGGCGGAAGACAGCTCTGAAATGTACCGTAAGGTCAACAAGATCATTCCGCACCTGATCCGTCAGGAAAAAGAAGATTCGGACACCTTCACCGGCGAAGGCCACTTCTCGGTGGATGAAAAAGCGCGTCAGGTTAACTTGACCGAACGTGGTCTGGTGCTGATTGAAGAGCTACTGGTACAGGAAGGCATTATGGATGAAGGTGAGTCCCTGTACTCCCCGACCAACATTATGCTGATGCACCACGTCACCGCCGCGCTGCGCGCCCATGCGCTGTTCACCCGCGACGTTGACTACATTGTTAAAGATGGCGAAGTTATCATCGTCGATGAGCACACTGGTCGTACAATGCAGGGCCGCCGCTGGTCCGATGGTCTGCACCAGGCCGTTGAGGCCAAAGAGGGCGTGGAGATCCAGAACGAGAACCAGACCCTGGCCTCTATCACCTTCCAGAACTATTTCCGTCTATATGAGAAACTGGCGGGGATGACCGGTACCGCCGATACCGAAGCCTTTGAATTCAGCTCTATCTATAAGCTGGATACCGTGGTCGTGCCGACCAACCGTCCGATGATCCGTAAAGACATGGCGGATCTGGTCTATATGACCGAAGCGGAAAAAATTCAGGCGATTATCGAAGATATCAAAACCCGTACCGCAGCCGGTCAGCCGGTGTTGGTGGGGACAATCTCGATCGAAAAATCGGAAGTGGTTTCCCGTGAGCTGACCAAAGCCGGCATTAAGCACAACGTTCTGAACGCCAAGTTCCATGCCAGCGAAGCGGATATCGTCGCTCAGGCAGGCTATCCTTCCGCGGTGACCATCGCTACCAACATGGCGGGCCGTGGTACCGATATTATGCTCGGCGGTAGCTGGCAGGCGGAAGTCGCGGCGCTGGAAAATCCAACGCCTGAGCAGATTGAAAAAATCAAAGCCGACTGGCAGGTGCGCCACGATGCGGTACTGGCCGCAGGCGGCCTGCACATTATCGGTACCGAGCGTCATGAATCACGCCGTATCGATAACCAGCTGCGCGGCCGTGCCGGTCGTCAGGGGGATGCCGGTTCTTCCCGCTTCTACCTGTCGATGGAAGACGCCCTGATGCGTATCTTCGCCTCCGATCGCGTTTCCGGCATGATGCGTAAACTGGGAATGAAACCCGGCGAAGCCATTGAGCACCCGTGGGTCACCAAGGCTATCGCCAACGCGCAGCGTAAAGTCGAGAGCCGTAACTTCGATATTCGTAAGCAGTTGCTGGAATATGATGATGTGGCCAACGACCAGCGCCGGGCAATTTACACCCAGCGTAACGAACTGCTGGACGTGTCTGACGTCAGCGAAACCATCAACAGCATCCGCGAAGACGTGTTTAAGGCGACTATCGATGCCCATATTCCGCCGCAGTCGCTGGAGGAGATGTGGGATATCGAAGGCCTGCAGGAGCGTCTGAAAAACGACTTCGACCTCGACCTGCCAATCAAAGAGTGGCTGGATAAAGAGCCGGAGCTGCATGAAGAGACCCTGCGCGAACGTATTCTGCAGAGCGCGGTAGAGACCTACCAGCGTAAAGAAGAAGTGGTCGGCGCTGAAATGATGCGCCACTTCGAGAAAGGCGTGATGCTCCAGACTCTGGATTCACTGTGGAAAGAACATCTGGCGGCGATGGACTACCTGCGCCAGGGTATCCACCTGCGCGGCTATGCGCAGAAAGATCCGAAGCAGGAGTACAAGCGCGAATCGTTCTCTATGTTTGCCGCGATGCTGGAGTCACTGAAGTATGAAGTGATCAGCACCCTGAGCAAAGTGCAGGTGCGGATGCCGGAAGAAGTCGAGGCGATGGAGCAGCAACGTCGTGAAGAGGCCGAGCGCCTGGCGCAGATGCAGCAGCTCAGCCATCAGAGCGATGATGAAGCCGCTGCACAGGATCTGGCGGCACAAACCGGCGAACGTAAAGTGGGGCGTAACGATCCTTGCCCGTGCGGTTCCGGTAAAAAATACAAACAGTGCCATGGCCGTCTGAGCTAAGGGCTGATAAAAAAACAAAGGCGCAGAGTTCTGCGCCTTTTTTATGGAGCTGATTCAATGAAAAAACTGCAAATCGCCGTAGGGATAATTCGCAATCCAGAAGGCGACATCTTTATTACCCAGCGCGCCGCGGATGCCCATATGGCGAATAAGCTGGAGTTCCCGGGCGGGAAGATTGAATCTGATGAAACGCCGGAGCAGGCGTTGATCCGCGAGCTGCAGGAAGAGGTGGGAATTACGGCCACTACCTTTTCACTATTTGATAAGCTGGAGTATCAGTTCCCCGATCGCCACATTACGCTGTGGTTTTTCCTCGTGGAAAGCTGGGAAGGCGAGCCCTGGGGTAAAGAGGGGCAGCCGGGACAGTGGATGACGCGGCAGGCGCTGGATCCGGAAGCGTTTCCCCCGGCGAATGAACCGGTTATCCGCAAACTTATCGCCCAGGGCTGAACCCCAGGTTGGGAGGCTAACCCAACTGGCGTTGGGTTAGCGTGCCGTCAAATCAGGGCTGCTGTTCGCTCCAGTCATCGCTGTCGGAGAGATCGCCCGCGCTGGGGATGCGCTTCTCCTCTGCTGCCCATTCTCCCAAATCGATCAGCTGGCAGCGTTTGCTACAAAACGGACGATAGGGGCTTTGTTCGCCCCATACCACGTTTTTGCCGCAGGTCGGACAATTGACGATGGTCTCTTCTGACATGTTATCTCCTTAACAGCAGGCCAGTTCAAAATCAAAGCGCTCCGGCACGATCCCATACTCACTGTCCAGCGGCAGGAAGCGGATGGCGAAACGGCTCTTATGGCCGGAGATCTGCGGATAAAGCTGGTGGGCCAGATCGAGACGCAGGCGCAGCAGATCGGCATCTTCGCCATTATCCTGATAAAAGCCATTGAGGCTGGTCTGTTTGCGAAACTGTCCGGAGTTACGAATCAGATCGAGGATCAGGCTCAGGGACTGGACCAATGGATCGAGGCTGGCAAGCCAGCTGGCCACCTGCTCGTCACGATGCGCCTGCGGCATATGGAGCCAGATATGCAGGGTCGGTAAATCGAAGCTGCAGCAGCCGCCAGGGATACTCAGGCGCTGGCGCACTAGCGCAATCAGGCGATCTTCACGCAGAAACTGACCAATGCGCGGCGCGGCCATCAGGGTGCTGGAAGACTGCTTGAGCTGCTGGCGCAGCGCGTTAATGCGCTCCTGATCGACTCCCGGCACTTCTGCCCATGACTGGAGCTTACGCTGCTGGCGCTCCAGCTCTTTAACCAGGTCAGTGCGCACCTCGCCGCGCTCCAGGACATCCAGCAGATCGCCGGCGTTACGGAAAAAATGGAGCGCATCGGCATGGCTGGCAATCTGCGGATGGAAAGCCATCTGCTGGATCAGAAATTCGATGCGCAGCCAGGTGCGCATTTTCTCATTAAGAGGATGTTCAAACAGAACGGGGGTATGCATTACGAGTTTTCCTGTGAGGCGGCCTGCAATGCCAGCGTTAAGTACTTTTCGTGCAGGCGGGCAACATCCGATGCCACTGCATCCGGCGTGCCAGTGTTTTCAATAACATCGTCCGCGATGGCCAGGCGCTGCTCGCGCGTGGCCTGGGCGGCAAGAATATGTTCAGCATGTTCGCGGCTGACCTTATCGCGCAGCATGGTGCGTTCGATTTGCGTCTCTTTTGGCACATCGACGACCAGTACGCGATCGGCCTGGCTGGACAGGCGGTTTTCGACCAGCAAAGGTACGACCCAGAGGAGATAAGGGGAGGTGGCGGCCTGCATCTGGCGGCGCGTTTCCTGCTGAATCAGCGGATGCAACAGCGCGTTGAGCCAGGCTTTTTCCTCCACCTGAGCAAAAATTTTTTCCCGCAGCAGACGGCGGTTTAGCGTGCCGTCGGGGGCAATCATCTGTGGCCCGAAGTGGTCAGCAATGGCCTGGAGCGCCGGGGTGCCGGGTTCGACCACCTGGCGGGCGATAACATCGGCATCGATAACCTTAATCCCGAGCTGCGCGAAGGCGTCGGCGACCGTACTTTTACCGCTGCCAATCCCGCCTGTTAACGCGACTGTGTACCCCATATCTTCTGACCCTGAAACGGATTGCTCGTATTTTTAGTATTCAGACAGCGAGGACGGGCAGTATGCCGGAGAGGCGACAGCGATCTTATCGTGATGGCCCCGTGCCAGCCGGGAGCGCCGTCCGCTATTCTGTTTCTTTTAATCAAGCAAATCAAATGGTTAAAAATAATGCGCTGGCGGGTGGAGATATAAGCGCTTTTTTCTCCATTCACCAGGTAAATTTATACGATTGTAGCGTAAAAAAAGTGAAAATCGCAGTCTTGCGCGGGCCTGATTCGTGCGTATGATAACGTCACTGGAGTTGTGCTCTCACATTAATGCCATTAACCCCAGGAATTCGCACATGCGTATTGAAGAAGATCTGAAGCTTGGTTTCAAAGACGTTCTTATCCGCCCGAAACGCTCTACCCTCAAAAGCCGTTCTGATGTTGAGCTGGAACGTGAATTCACCTTTAAACATTCAGGCCTGACCTGGTCCGGTGTGCCGATTATTGCGGCTAACATGGACACCGTCGGCACCTTCAGCATGGCGAAAGCGCTGGCCACTTTTGGCATTCTGACGGCAGTACACAAGCACTACACCGCGGAAGAATGGCAGGCGTTTGTCCAGAGCGTATCCGCAGACGTTCTCAAGCATGTGATGGTTTCCACCGGTACTTCCGATGCGGATTTCGATAAAACGCAACAGATCCTCTTTCAGAACCCACAGTTGAACTTTGTGTGCATTGACGTCGCCAATGGCTACTCTGAACACTTCGTCCAGTTTGTGGCGAAGGCGCGCGAAGCCTGGCCGCAAAAAACCATTATCGCCGGGAACGTGGTCACCGGTGAGATGTGTGAAGAGCTGATCCTCTCCGGCGCCGATATCGTCAAAGTTGGCATTGGCCCGGGCTCCGTCTGCACCACCCGCGTCAAAACCGGGGTCGGCTACCCGCAGCTCTCCGCCGTGATCGAGTGTGCTGATGCCGCACATGGCCTTGGCGGCCAGATCATCAGCGATGGCGGTTGCACCATGCCGGGCGATGTGGCGAAAGCCTTCGGCGGCGGCGCTGATTTCGTGATGCTCGGCGGTATGCTGGCGGGCCACGAAGAGAGCGGCGGTACTGTGGTTGAAGAGAACGGTGAAAAATTCATGCTGTTTTACGGTATGAGCTCCGAATCGGCGATGACCCGCCACGTGGGCGGTGTCGCGAAATACCGCGCGGCGGAAGGGAAAACCGTTAAGCTGCCGCTGCGTGGCCCGGTGGACAATACCGCGCGCGACATTCTCGGCGGCCTGCGCTCTGCCTGCACCTACGTTGGCGCCTCGCGATTGAAAGAGCTGACCAAACGCACCACCTTTATCCGCGTTCAGGAACAAGAGAACCGGGTATTCAATAGCCTGTAACCGGCTGCGCTGGCGCCTGCGCGGTGCCAGCGTTGCTTATCCTCCCGCCCCGCCAATGGCATCGCCCAGATGAAAAACGGGCAAATACATCGCCACCACCAGGATCCCGACCAGCGAGCCGGTTATCACCAGCATCAGGGGTTCCAGATGCGCAGCCAGATTGTCGGCTCGCTGATGGGTCTGCTCACGATGATGATGCGCCAGGTTTTCCAGCATCTGATCCAGTGCCCCCGCGCTTTCCCCCGTGCGGATGAGCTGCAGACACAGCGGTGTAAAACCGCCGCAGCGGCTTAACGCCTGCCAGATCGGATCCCCCTGAACGATCAGCGCGCGGGCCTGCGCCAGGCGCTGGCGCCACAGCGGGCACGACAGGGTCTCTTCAACGCTTTGCAGCCCCTGTAGAAAGCTGATGCCGGCGCTTTGGGTTAACGCCAGAACGGTGAATATCAGGCTTAGCTGTTGGCCGCCGATCAGGGGGCCGATGAGAGGGAGCGCGTTAAGCAGTTGCTGGCGACGCAGCAGCCAGTCGGCGCGCTGCCGGACCAGCTGGTTGAGCAGCAGCGGGCCCAGCAGAAAGGCCAGCAGTAACGGCCAGCCGCGGCTCAGCATGTCCCCTGCCGCAATAACCATTCGCGTTAATAACGGCAGCGGCGTATTGAACGTCTGGTAGATGGCAGTGAATTCAGGAAGGACAAAATAAAGCATCCCCAGCACCACCAGCAGCGCCAGTGTGAGCACGATCAGCGGGTAGCGCAGCGCCTTCTTGACCTTGCCGGCGAGCCGCTGCTGCTCCTGCTGCTGGTTGGCCAGCTGCTGGCAGCAAATATCGAGCTTGCCCGTCAGTTCGCCAGTGCTAATCATCGCCAGATACAGTGGCGGAAAAGCCTGCGGCCACTGCGCCAGTGCGGCAGAGAAAGCCACGCCCTGGGCCAGTTCGCGGCCCAGCGCCTCAAGCAGCGCCTGCCACTGCGCATGCGGTTGCTGCTGAGCCAGCAGCGATAACCCTTCCGCCAGCGGTAGCCCGGCCTGCAGCAGGGTAGCCAGCTGGCGGATTGTTTCGCTGCTGTAGCGCGGGTGCCACAGGCTTTGCTTCACCGTACAGCGGCGTATAGCCAGCGGCAGGATGCGCTGCTGCTGGAGGTGATGCAGCACCTCCGGACGACTGGCTTGCCATAGCATCCCCTGACAAGGAGCGCCTTGCGCATCAACGCCTCGCCAGCGCCAGAGACGCTTAGTCGCCATGGGGGATCCCCAGCACCCGCACCACCTCTTCGAGGCTGGTCAAGCCCTGTTCGATAGCCTGACATCCGCTTTCGAAGAGCGTCATCATGCCCGCGGCTCGCGCCAGAGATTCGATCTCAATGGCGTTGAGCCCCTGGACTATCCCCTGACGTAGCCCCGGAGTGACAGGCAAGACCTCGAACAGCGCCAGCCTGCCGTGATACCCGTGATAACAGTGTTCGCAGCCCGCAGCCTGCCAGCGCGGCAGCGGGCGGGGCCACAGACTGTGCGGCAGGTCGGCGGCACTGCCGGCATTGCGCCGGCAGTGGGGGCACAGCTTGCGGACCAGACGCTGGGCGATAACCAGCGAGAGCGCAGAGGAGATCATCCAGCGGGCGATGCCCATTTGCTGCAGGCGGGTGAGGGTTTCGCTGGTGGAATTGGTGTGCAGAGTAGAGAGCACCAGATGACCCGTTTGGGCGGCTTTCAGCGCGATTTCAGCGGTTTCGGCATCGCGGATTTCACCCACCATCACAATATCCGGGTCCTGACGTAACAGGGCGCGCAGTACGCTGTGAAAGGTCAGCCCGGCGCGCGGGTTGATTTGCGTCTGGTTCATCCCGGCGATGGGGATCTCCAGAGGATCCTCGACGCTACAGATGTTCACTTGCTCCCGGTTTCGCACCTGCAGAGCGCTGTAGAGGGTCACCGTTTTCCCGCTTCCGGTTGGGCCAGTGACCAGCAGCAGCCCCTGCGGCTGATTCAGCGCCTGGCGGAAGGCCGCCAGCTGAGAGGATGAGAGGCCGAGCGCCTCCAGATCCAGCGCCTGGTCAACCTGATGCAGAAGGCGCAGGACAATTTTCTCGCCATAGCGGCAGGGCAGAGTGGCGATGCGAAAGGAGAGCGGCCGTCCGGCGAGGTTCAGCGCGAACTGACCATCCTGCGGCAAACGATGCTCGGCGATATCGAGACTGGCCATCACTTTGAGTCGTGCGATAACCGGCGCGGCCAGCTCGGGCGCCAGCAGCGGCAGGGCGTGTAGCACGCCATCGACACGCAGGCGGATCCGTAAGTGCGTTTCCGTGGGTTCGATATGAATATCGGAGGCCCGCTGACGCAGGGCCTGCTCGAGGATCTGATTGACCCGTTCGGCGATGTTTTCCGGGCCTGCATTTTGCGCCAGCAGCGCCTGCTTTTCCTGGACTTGCAGGCGCTTATCCATCTGCTCCTGGCTCCAGCATTCAATATCGATCCGTTTTTGCGTCGCGAAACGTAGCGCCTCCATTAGCTCCGTCGGCGGGGTATCGACCACCGCAATGGATATCGTCTGCTCATCGCTGTGCAGCAGCAGGGCGTGATGGCGACGACAGAGAGGGAGCAGCTGTTCTGTTTTCATGTTGTCGCCCTCACTTCACGCGGAAGACGTCTTCGCAGGCCTGCTGAAGCGCGCTGTTGTCGGTGATAGTGCAGACCCGCTGCCAGCCGGTGACGCCCTCGGCGTTATCCCAGGTCGGGGTTAGGGTGACGCCCAGTCCATTGAGACTTTCCTGGCCGGTGAGGGTAACGACCCCTTTTGCCACGCTCATGGCGGAGAGGTAGCGCGTGGTGGTTGGCGAGGGGATGCCATTGCTGCCGCCGTCGCATGTCGTCAGGCCGCCATGATCGAGCGCGCAAAGTTCAATTGCCGTCCGGTAGGGGACAAAGGTCTGCAGCAGGTCGGTGAGGGCGGCTTTACGCAGGTAGTTCTGGTAGGCCGGGATGCCGATGGCGCTGAGAATGGCGATGATGCCGATGACCACCATCAGTTCAATCAGGGTAAAACCTCGTTGTTTATCCATAAGTCGCTCCTTGTTGTGACAGAAGCACTGTGACGGGATTCAGGGGGACAGGCGAGGAGACGAAAACGATCCGGGAAACCGGGTTCCAGGGTTTTTAGCGGGATTGCATGGTGAGCAAGAGCGGCTGCGAGTCGGGTCGCAAATTCAGGCCTTCACGCCGGAAACGTGAAGGCCCAATCTTCAGCGAAAACGCATCGACAGGTCGAGCGCCTGCACATGTTTGGTCAGGGCCCCGACGGAGATATAGTCGACCCCGGTGTCGGCAAATTCGCGGATGGTGTCAAAGGTGACGTTGCCGGAGACCTCGAGCGCCGCCTGGCCAGCGGTGATTTTCACCGCCTCGCGCATCAGGTCGGTGGTGAAGTTATCGAGCATAATGATATCGGCCCCGGCTTTTAACGCCTGCTCCAGCTCATCCAGCGTTTCCACTTCCACTTCCACCGGCACATCAGGATGCAGCCAGAACGCCTTTTCCACCGCCTGACGGATCGAGCCGGAGGCGATGATGTGGTTTTCTTTAATCAGGAAAGCGTCGAACAGCCCCAGGCGGTGGTTGGCGCCGCCGCCGCAGAGAACCGCGTATTTCAAAGCGGTACGCAGCCCTGGCAGCGTTTTGCGCGTATCCAGGAGTTGGGTTTTGGTGCCCGCCAGCAGGTCGACATAGCGGCGGACAACGCTGGCGACGCCGGAGAGGGTTTGTACAAAGTTCAGCGCCGTACGTTCGCCAGTGAGCAGAATGCGCGATGGGCCTTCCAGCTCGAACAGGGGTTGATCGGCTTTGACCGCATCGCCATCGGCGACGTGCCAGGTGATATTCACGTCGTCACCGGCGAGCTGAATGAAGACCTCTTCCACCCAGCGTTTACCACAGAAGACGCCATCTTCGCGGGTAATGACCACCGCATGGGAGCGTGCATCCTGCGGCAATAATTGTGCGCTAATATCGTTGCTGGCGTCGACTTCGCCGCCCAAATCTTCCCGCAGGGAGTGTGCGACAGCATCGGTAATATCGAGATTAATACGTTCCAGCAGCACGTCACGGCGGCGGTCGGGGTTGTAACGACGAGGCGACATGATAAAGCTCCAGATAGATAAGATTCAGAAGTGGGAAACATGCTAACCTGAACGACGTTTCAGTACCATACACACTTCATCCTTTGGGCCGGCGTGTGGCCCGGAAGCATGAGTTCGCGAAAGGAGATCCCGCATGCAGTTGAACGAGGGATGGCTGGTCGGCGCGCGGCGGGTTCCCTCGCCGCACCATGACTGCCGTCCGGATGAAGAGGCCCCTTCCTTATTGGTGGTGCATAATATCAGCCTGCCGCCAGGTGAATTTGGTGGTCCATGGATTGACGCGCTGTTCACCGGCACCCTGGATCCTCACGCGCATCCTTTCTTTGCCGAGATCGCTCATCTGCGCGTTTCGGCGCATTGTCTGATTCGCCGTGATGGTGAAATCGTGCAGTATGTGCCTTTCGATAAGCGTGCATGGCATGCGGGTGTCTCCAGCTATCAGGGGCGTGAACGCTGCAATGACTTTTCCATCGGTATAGAGCTGGAAGGCACGGATACCCTGGCGTATACCGATGCGCAGTACCAGCAGCTGGCGGCGGTGACGGATCTGCTTATCGCGATTTATCCTGCCATCGCCGCAAACATCACGGGCCATAGCGATATCGCGCCCGTTCGCAAGACGGACCCGGGACCGGCCTTTGACTGGAAAAAATTTCGTGCGCTGCTCAGCGCGCCGTCCGAAAAGGAGACCTCATGACGCTGTTTACTACGCTGCTGGTGCTTATCGCTGAACGCCTGTTTAAACTGGGCGAACACTGGCAGCTTGATCATCGGCTGGAGGTGGCGTTCCGCCGGATAAAACATTTCTCGTTGCCGGGAACGCTGCTGATGACCCTGGTCGCCGTCGCGGTGGTCTACATTATTCAGCGCTTGCTGCAGGGGCAGCTGTTCAACGTACCGCTGCTGGTGTTCTGGATTTTGCTAGGCCTGCTGTGCATCGGCGCCGGTAAGGTTCGGCTGCACTATCATGCCTATCTGAAAGCGGCGTCGCGCAATGACAGCCGCGCCTGCGATGCGATGGCTAGCGAGCTGACGTTGATACACGGCGTCCCCCCGGGCTGTGATGAGCGCGAGTACCTTAGCGAACTGCAAAATGCGCTGCTATGGATTAACTATCGTTACTACCTGGCGCCACTCTTCTGGTTTGTGGTCGGTGGGGCGTGGGGGCCGCTGACGCTTATCGCCTATAGCGTCCTGCGTGCCTGGCAGACGTGGCTGGCGCGCTACCAGACGCCGCATCATCGTTTGCAGTCCGGAATCGATGGTATCCTGCATATTGTGGACTGGCTGCCGGTGCGTCTGGTGGGGGTTGTCTATGCTCTGGTGGGGCATGGAGAGAAAGCGCTCCCGGCGTGGTTTGCATCGTTAGGCGACCGCCATTCGTCGCAGTATCAGGTATTGACCCGCCTGGCGCAGTATTCCCTGGCTCGTGAACCGCACGTGGATAAAGTGGCGACCCCGAAGGCCGCGGTGTCGATGGCCAAGAAAACCTCGCTGGTGGTGGTGGTGATCATGGCGCTGCTGACGATTTACGGCACCCTGGTGTAACGGCCTGCGCTCGTACTCTACCTGCCACGATACCCTTACATCTGGGGCGTTATTTGCCGGATGGCGTTGCGCTTATCCGGCCTGGAGACCCACACTGCGCAGGCCCAGCAAGCAACAGCGGCGCCGGGTTCTATATCAGACGCCGTACCTGGCATGTTGCCGGGCGGCGGTTTCGCCTGACCCGGCCTGGAGAATCCGTGCCCGCGGGCCGCATACCGAACCGCTACAGCGTATCCGCCGGCGGGATGCCGAAGTCGGGCATGCCGTCCTCTCTCCAGCTGACGAGTTTTAGCCGGGTATGACGATTGGGGTCATACAGCGGGTCGCCTTCAATCTCGGTGTAATTCCGCGCGTGGTAGACCAGCACATCTTCCCCCGCCGGCGTTTGGGTAAAACTATTATGGCCCGGGCCATACTGGCGGTTTTCATAGCTGGTCCGGAACACCGGCTGCGGGGCTTTATGCCAGTTTGCCGGCTGCAGCGGATCGGCCTGCCGGTCAATCCAGAGCAACCCCATGCAGTAGTTTTCGTCGGTGGCGCTGGCGGAATAGCTGATGAACAGCTTATCGCCATGCACCAGCACCGCGGGTCCTTCATTGACCTTAAATCCCCGACACTCCCAGTCGAACTCCGGCTTGCTCAGCATGACCGGCTCGCCTTTTAGCGTCCACGGGTTGGCCATTTCAGCGAGATACAGGTTTGAGTTGCCCTCGATATGCGGCGATTTTTGCGCCCACAGGTACCAGCGTTTGCCCTGATGGATAAAGGTGGTGGCATCGAGGGCGAAGGTATCGAAAGGCGTGATCACCTGGCCTTTTTCCTGCCAGCGGCCGGTCAGCGGATCGTTGTCGGCGCACTCGATAACGAACATACGATGCTGGAACATGCCCAGCGCATCCAGATCGTGGGTATGGGTGGCGGCAAAATAGATATACCACTTACCGTCTATCTCATGTAGCTCCGGCGCCCAAATCAGCTGGCTCATCGGCCCGCTTTGCGGTGCGCGCCAGACCACTACCGGCTCCGCATCGCGTAATCCTTCAAGGGTCGCCGCGCGCCGGATCTCCAGCCGGTCGTATTCCGGCACCGAGGCAATAAAGTAGTAGTGATTAAGGTGGCGCAGAATAAAGGGATCTGCGCGCTGTTCAATAAAGGGGTTGGGCCAGTTATTCATCAGGCTTTCCTTACGTGTTCACTGGTTTTCAGTTCCTGGTATTCATTCAGCTCGCTGTAGTTGCTGCGGCGCTTCTCTAAATCGCTCTGGATCTGGCGCATCAGGGTGCGGTCAACTTTCAGCAGGCGCACCACGCCGGCGGTGATCAGGTAGCCGACGCCGGGGATAACCGAGAACAACAGCACGATGCCGTTGAGGGCGGAGGCGCTTTGCGCTTTGGCGCCAGCGTCGTAGCCGTACCATGACAACAGGAATCCGACCATCGCCCCGGCGACCGCCAGGCCGACTTTGAGGAAGAACAGATTGCCGGAGAAGCTAATGCCGGTGATGCGCTTGCCGGTTTTCCACTCGCCGTAGTCGTCAACATCGGACATCAGCGACCAGTGCAGCGGGGAGGGAATCTGATGCAGGATGTTGAGCAGGAAGTAGAGCACCATAATCAGCGTGGTGGCGTGCGGATTAAAGAAATAGAAGGCGCAGGAGAAGATCGCCAGCACGATATTGGTCCAGAAGAAGACCTGCAGTTTGCACCAGCGGTCGGTGAGGACTTTTGCCAGCATGCTGCCAATCATCATCCCGACCACGCCGAGGCTGATAAACAGAGTGGCAAAATGGGTGCTTTGCCCCATTACCCAGGTGACGTAGTACATGGTGGCGGCCATGCGGATAAAGCCCGGACAGACGTTGCACAGCGTGAGCAGCAGGATGCGTACCCACTGGTCATTTTTCCACACATCTTTGAGATCTTTTTTCAGTTCATCATTGGTCTGTACCGCCGGGTGGATGCGTTCGCGTACGGTAGCGAAGCAGAACAGGAACATACACATGCCGATGAAGGCCAGCACGGTCATCGCCATCTGATAGCCCTTCGCTTTATCGGCGCCGCCGAACCAGTCGGCCATTGGCAGCAGCGTTAATGACAGCAACAGCGTGGCGATACCCACCATCACGAAACGATAAGACTGGCAGGCAACGCGCTCTTTCGGATCGGCGGTCATCACCGTTCCCAGCGAGCAGTAGGGGATATTAATCGCGGTATAGGTAATCGACAGCAGAAAGTAGGTGACAAACGCATAGATGACTTTGCTGTTATAGGTCCACTCAGGAGTGGTGAACATCAGTACGCTGAACAGGGCGTAGGGGAAAGCAATCCACAGCAGCCATGGACGAAAGCGGCCATATTTACTGCGGGTGCGGTCGGCGAGGGCGCCCATGATCGGGTCGGTCACCGCATCGATGACGCGCACCGACAGCAGCAGTACGCCCACCAGCGCCGGCGCCAGACCGAAAATATCGGTATAAAAATAGTTAACAAACAGCATGATGGCGCCAAAGATGATATTGCATCCGGCATCCCCCATCCCATAACCAATCTTTTCTTTTATTGAAAGTCTATTGTCTGCCATGTGCGGTCTCTCCGTTGCAGTATGGAGAGAATTATTGGCTGCTATCGAGAGAATTACGTTGCAGGAACGCGTTGACGATATGGATAAAAAAGCTATGGAGGGGAAAGTGTGAAGCAGATAACAATGCTCTGCGCCCGTCATTCAGGGAGGGGGCGCAGAGCAAAGAGAATTATTGATGAGATGTATTATTGTGCTTTTATGGTGGCGGCGGCTTTCTGTTTAAATAGATAGCCCACGCCCAGCACGGCGATCCATACCGGGATCAGCCAAACGGAAATCGCCATCCCCGGGGTCATCAGCATAATTACCAGCACCGCGGCCATAAACAGCAGGCACACCCAGTTACCCAGCGGGTAGAAGAGGGCGGGGAAGCGAGTGGTGACCCCCTGCTGCTGTTTGGCGCGACGGAATTTGATATGCGCGAGGCTGATCATCGCCCAGTTGATCACCAGGGCGGAGACTACCAGCGCCATCAGCAGGCCAAATGCGGATTCCGGCGCCAGGTAGTTGATCAGCACACACAGGGCGGTGACCACGGCGGAGACGAGAATGGTATTCACCGGCACGCCGCGTTTGTCGACGCTGAGCAGCGCTTTCGGTGCGTTCCCCTGCTGGGCAAGACCGAACAGCATACGGCTGTTGCAGTAGACGCAGCTGTTATACACCGACAGGGCCGCCGTCAGCACCACTACGTTGAGGGCGTTTGCCACCAGCGTATCGCCAAGCTCATGGAAAATCAGGACGAACGGACTGGTGTCCGCAGTCACACGCGTCCACGGCAGAAGCGAGAGCAGGACCGCCAGCGAGCCAACATAGAAGATCAGGATACGGTAGATAACCTGGTTAGTAGCTTTCGGGATGCTTTGCTCCGGGTTATCCGCTTCCGCCGCGGTGATACCCACCAGCTCCAGACCGCCGAAGGAGAACATGATGATCGCCATCATCATTACCAGCCCGGTAAAGCCGTGCGGCAGGAACCCGCCTTGATCCCAGAGGTTACGTACCGTCGCCTGCGGGCCGCCGTTACCGCTGAACAGCAGCCAGCCGCCGAACAAAATCATCGCCACAACGGCGACCACTTTGATAATGGCAAACCAGAACTCCATTTCCCCGAACACTTTCACGTTGGTCAGGTTAATGGCGTTGATGGCGATGAAGAAGACCGCCGCTGAGGCCCAGGTCGGGATTTCCGGCCACCAGAACTGGATATATTTGCCGACGGCAGTGAGTTCCGCCATGGCCACCAGGACATACAGCACCCAGTAGTTCCAGCCGGAGGCGAAGCCGGCAAAGCCGCCCCAGTATTTATAAGCAAAGTGACTAAACGAACCGGCTACCGGCTCTTCCACCACCATTTCGCCCAGCTGACGCATGATCAGAAAGGCGATAAAACCGGCAATCGCGTAACCAAGAATGATACCCGGGCCGGCGGACTGAATGACGGACGCGCTCCCCAGAAACAGGCCGGTGCCGATAGCCCCGCCCAGCGCGATGAGCTGGATGTGGCGGTTTTTCAGGCCGCGCTTCAGCCGATCGCCGTGCTGTTGACCTTCCATATGAAACCTCGTGTGTGATTATTTTTTGTGTACGTCATCCGTCAGGTTGCTGCTTCACTGCTGTCCCTGCCAGAAAGCATAGCCAGCGAAAATTTGGGCGAAGTGGCCCACTTTTTACCTGAGTGATGGCGCGCACATATTGTTGTGTTTGTGTATTTAGCGACTTCCGTTTCTGTATTGTTTTGTTTACGGAAGGCGGTGCGGTAATTCAGAAAAAGGCCTTTCGTCTCTGGGAGAATAGTGGTAAGCGCGTTTGAATGCACCTGCTTTATGAAGGGATGATGACCATGTGTCTAAAAAGACATCAATAGACACATTCTGTATTATTCCGATGCATTGCTTCTTTGTGATTATTTATTCAATTGCATTGTCTTTATATTCATTTATTGGGTCGTTGAATCGGTTCAGATAGCGTAATTTTTCGTTTCCATTAAGTTAATGCTACCTCTTTATGAGTAAACGTAACATTTGTGCAAGGTTACATTTCTGAAATGTTATTTCTGTAAGGTTGTTAAAATGTCCGTCGTTTACTGATTTCAATCAAAACCTGTATGGACAGAAGGTGAATACTTTGTTACTTTAGCGCTACGAACTTTAAATTGGTAAGACCAATTGACTCCGGGCTAATGGCAGAGACAGGGAATATGGCCTACAGCAAAATCCGCCAACCAAAATTATCCGATGTGATAGAGCAGCAGCTGGAGTTTCTGATCCTTGAGGGGACCTTGCGCCCCGGTGAAAAACTCCCGCCTGAACGCGAACTGGCTAAACAGTTCGACGTTTCCCGCCCCTCGCTGCGTGAGGCGATTCAACGCCTCGAAGCCAAGGGCCTGTTGCTTCGTCGTCAGGGAGGTGGAACGTTTGTTCAGAGCCGCCTGTGGCAGAGCTTCAGCGATCCGCTGGTCGAGCTGCTGTCCGATCACCCTGAATCCCAATTCGATCTGCTTGAGACCCGTCACGCGCTGGAAGGCATTGCGGCTTATTACGCGGCGCTGCGCAGCAATGATGAAGATCGCGACCGTATCCGCGAGCTGCATCAGGCTATTGAGCGGGCTCAGCAGTCGGGCGATCTGGACGCTGAGTCCGGCGCCGTCGTCCAGTACCAAATCGCCGTCACCGAGGCGGCACACAATGTGGTTTTGCTCCATCTGCTAAGGTGTATGGAGCCGATGCTGGCGCAAAACGTGCGTCAGAACTTTGAATTGCTGTATGCCCGCCGGGAAATGCTCCCGTTGGTCAGCAACCATCGCACTCGCATTTTCGAGGCGATAATGGCCGGGGAGCCGGAGCAGGCGCGTGAGGCGTCGCACCGTCACCTGGCGTTCATTGAGGAAATTTTGCTGGACCGTAGCCGTGAGCAGAGTCGTAGAGAACGCTCGCTGCGTCGTTTACAGCAACGAAAGGACGAGAACTCCGGTTCTTAAGCGCCATTTTTAGAGCGCGGCAACTAAACGCAGAACCTGTCTTATTGAATTTTTGGTTGTTCAAAGGTGAAGAACGAAGAGTTCAATGGGACAGGTTCCAGATTAATCAACGATTAGATAGATAAGGAATACCCCCCATGTCAGAACGTTTACCAAATGACGTGGATCCGATCGAAACTCGCGACTGGCTACAGGCGATCGAATCGGTCATCCGTGAAGAAGGTGTTGAGCGCGCTCAGTATCTTATTGATCAACTCCTTTCTGAAGCCCGCAAAGGCGGGGTGAAAGTGGCTGCTGGCGCATCGACCGGCGGTTACGTCAACACTATTGCCGTTGAAGATGAGCCGGAATATCCGGGTAATCTGGATCTGGAACGTCGTATCCGTTCTGCGATCCGCTGGAACGCCATCATGACCGTTCTGCGCGCATCGAAAAAAGATCTCGAACTGGGCGGCCACATGGCTTCTTTCCAGTCTTCCGCAACCTTCTACGAAGTGTGCTTCAACCACTTCTTCCGCGCACGCAATGAGCAGGATGGCGGCGACCTGGTGTACTTCCAGGGGCACATCTCTCCGGGCGTTTATGCGCGTGCGTTCCTGGAAGGTCGTCTGACTGAAGAGCAGATGAACAACTTCCGTCAGGAAGTTCACGGTAAAGGTCTGTCCTCTTATCCGCACCCGAAACTGATGCCGGAATTCTGGCAGTTCCCGACCGTTTCTATGGGCCTGGGCCCAATCGGGGCGATTTATCAGGCTAAATTCCTGAAATATCTGGAACACCGTGGTCTGAAAGACACCTCCAAACAAACCGTTTACGCGTTCCTGGGCGACGGTGAGATGGACGAGCCGGAATCTAAAGGCGCGATCACCATCGCGACCCGTGAGAAGCTCGACAACCTGGTGTTCGTTATCAACTGTAACCTGCAGCGTCTTGACGGTCCGGTCACCGGTAACGGCAAAATCATTAACGAACTGGAAGGCATCTTCGCGGGCGCTGGCTGGAACGTTATCAAGGTTATCTGGGGCGGTCGTTGGGATGAGCTGCTGCGTAAAGACACCAGCGGTAAGCTGATTCAGCTGATGGAAGAAACCGTTGACGGCGATTACCAGACCTTTAAATCCAAAGACGGCGCTTATGTGCGCGAGCACTTCTTCGGTAAATATCCGGAGACCGCTGCGCTGGTTGCCGACTGGACTGACGAGCAGATTTGGGCCCTGAACCGCGGTGGCCACGATCCGAAGAAAGTTTATGCTGCTCTGAAAAAAGCGCAGGAAACCAAAGGCAAAGCGACCGTTATTCTCGCCCATACCATTAAAGGTTACGGCATGGGTGACACTGCTGAAGGTAAGAACATCGCTCACCAGGTTAAGAAAATGAACATGGACGGCGTTCGCTACGTCCGCGATCGTTTCAACGTGCCGGTTGCCGATGCCGATCTGGAAAAACTGCCGTACGTCACCTTCCCGGAAGGTTCCGAAGAGCACACCTATCTGCACGCTCAGCGTCAGAAACTGCACGGCTATCTGCCGAGCCGTCAGCCGAACTTCACTGAGAAGCTGGAGCTGCCGACGCTGGAAGATTTCCGCCCGCTGCTGGAAGAGCAGAATAAAGAGATCTCTACCACTATCGCGTTCGTTCGTGCCCTGAACGTGATGCTGAAGAACAAATCCATCAAAGACCGCCTCGTGCCGATCATCGCCGACGAAGCGCGTACTTTCGGTATGGAAGGTCTGTTCCGTCAGATCGGTATCTACAGCCCGAACGGCCAGCAGTACACCCCGCAGGACCGTGAGCAGGTTGCATACTACAAAGAAGACGAGAAAGGTCAGATCCTGCAGGAAGGGATCAACGAGCTGGGCGCAGGCGCATCCTGGCTGGCTGCGGCGACCTCTTACAGCACCAACAACCTGCCGATGATCCCGTTCTACATCTACTACTCGATGTTCGGGTTCCAGCGTATCGGTGACCTGTGCTGGCAGGCTGGCGACCAGCAGGCTCGCGGCTTCCTGATTGGTGGTACTTCCGGTCGTACGACGCTGAACGGCGAAGGTCTGCAGCACGAAGATGGCCACAGCCATATTCAGTCTCTGACTATCCCGAACTGTATCTCTTACGATCCGTCCTACGCCTACGAAGTGGCGGTCATCATGCATGACGGCCTGGAGCGTATGTACGGTGAGAAACAAGAGAACGTTTACTACTACATCACTACCCTGAACGAAAACTACCACATGCCGGCCATGCCGGAAGGCGCCGAGGAAGGTATCCGCAAAGGTATCTACAAACTCGAAACCATCGAAGGTAGCAAAGGTAAAGTTCAGCTGCTGGGCTCCGGTTCTATCCTGCGTCACGTCCGTGAAGCAGCGCAGATCCTGGCGAAAGACTACGGCGTGGGCTCTGACGTGTACAGCGTCACCTCCTTCACCGAACTGGCGCGTGATGGCCAGGATTGCGAACGCTGGAACATGCTGCACCCGCTGGAAACCCCGCGCGTGCCGTACATCGCTCAGGTGATGAACGACGCTCCGGCAGTGGCATCCACTGACTATATGAAACTGTTCGCCGAGCAGGTTCGTACCTACGTACCGGCTGACGATTACCGCGTACTGGGTACCGATGGCTTCGGTCGTTCCGACAGCCGTGAAAACCTGCGTCACCACTTCGAAGTCGATGCTTCCTATGTGGTCGTTGCAGCGCTGGGCGAACTGGCTAAACGTGGTGAAATCGATAAGAAAGTGGTTGCGGACGCAATTACCAAATTCAACATCGATGCAGAAAAAGTTAACCCGCGTCTGGCGTAAGAGGTAAAAGAATAATGGCTATCGAAATCAAAGTACCGGACATCGGGGCTGATGAAGTTGAAATCACCGAGATTCTGGTCAAAGTGGGCGACAAAGTTGAAGCTGAACAGTCGCTGATCACCGTAGAAGGCGATAAAGCCTCTATGGAAGTCCCGTCTCCGCAGGCTGGCGTCGTGAAAGAGATTAAAGTCTCCGTCGGCGACAAAACCGAGACTGGCAAACTGATTATGATTTTCGATTCCGCCGAGGGTGCAGCAGCCGCTGCACCTGCGCAGGAAGAGAAGAAAGAAGCCGCTCCGGCCGCCGCTGCTCCAGCAGCTGCCGCGGCAGCGAAAGAAGTGAACGTGCCGGACATCGGCGGTGACGAAGTTGAAGTCACTGAAATTCTGGTGAAAGTGGGCGATACCGTTGCGGCTGAGCAGTCTCTGATCACCGTCGAAGGCGATAAAGCCTCGATGGAAGTGCCGGCGCCGTTCGCGGGTACCGTGAAAGAGATCAAGATCAACACCGGCGATAAAGTGTCCACCGGCTCCCTGATCATGATCTTCGAAGTGGCGGGCGCTGCGCCTGCTGCCGCACCTGCTCAGGCCGCTGCTCCGGCGGCGGCTGCTCCAGCTGCGGCTGGCGGTGCGAAAGACGTTAACGTACCGGACATCGGCGGCGACGAAGTTGAAGTGACCGAAGTGATGGTAAAAGTCGGCGATAAAGTGGCTGCTGAGCAGTCCCTTATCACCGTCGAAGGCGACAAAGCATCTATGGAAGTGCCGGCGCCGTTCGCGGGCACCGTCAAAGAGATCAAAATCAGCACCGGCGATAAAGTCAAAACCGGCTCCCTGATCATGGTCTTTGAAGTGGAAGGCGCTGCGCCTGCCGCCGCACCGGCTCAGGCGGCTGCGCCGGCACCGGCTGCAGCTCCGGCTCAGGCCGCTAAGCCTGCCGCGGCACCGGCTGCGAAAGCGGAAGGTAAAACCGAATTCGCTGAAAACGATGCTTACGTCCACGCCACTCCGCTGATTCGCCGCCTGGCGCGCGAGTTCGGCGTTAACCTGGCGAAAGTGAAAGGCACCGGCCGTAAAGGTCGTATCCTGCGCGAAGACGTTCAGGCTTACGTGAAAGACGCTGTTAAGCGTGCTGAATCCGCACCGGCGGCTGCCGCTGGCGGCGGTATCCCGGGCATGCTGCCATGGCCGAAGGTTGACTTCAGCAAGTTCGGCGAAATCGAAGAAGTGGAGCTGGGCCGTATCCAGAAAATTTCTGGTGCCAACCTGAGCCGTAACTGGGTCATGATCCCGCACGTTACGCACTTCGATAAAACCGATATCACCGATCTGGAAGCGTTCCGTAAGCAGCAGAACGCCGAAGCTGAGAAGCGTAAACTGGACGTGAAATTCACCCCGGTTGTCTTCATCATGAAAGCCGTGGCCGCTGCGCTTGAGCAGATGCCGCGCTTCAACAGCTCGCTCTCCGAAGATGGTCAGCGTCTGACGCTGAAGAAATACATCAACATCGGTGTGGCGGTAGATACCCCGAACGGTCTGGTGGTTCCGGTCTTTAAAGACGTGAACAAGAAGAGCATCACCGAGCTGTCTCGTGAACTGACCACCATCTCGAAGAAAGCGCGCGATGGCAAACTGACGGCGGGCGAAATGCAGGGCGGTTGCTTCACCATCTCCAGCATCGGCGGCCTGGGTACCACCCACTTCGCGCCGATTGTTAATGCGCCGGAAGTGGCCATCCTCGGCGTGTCTAAGTCCGCGATGGAGCCGGTATGGAATGGTAAAGAGTTCGTGCCTCGTCTGATGTTGCCGATCTCTCTGTCCTTCGACCACCGCGTCATCGACGGTGCTGATGGTGCCCGCTTCATTACCATCATCAACAACACCCTGAGCGACATTCGCCGCCTGGTGATGTAATTGAAAAAGCCGGCCTGACGGCCGGCTTTTTTCTGATAACCTCAGGCTGTTTGGGATTATCAGCAACAAAGGACAAAATCGTTTGCCGTTTGTTGTTTAAAAATTGTTAACAATTTTGTAAAATACACGCGGATAGAACGTCCCGGTGGACTTGGGCGTAAAAATAATAGCGTCAGACCCGCCGGATATAAATTACAGAGGTCATGATGAGTACTGAAATCAAAACTCAGGTCGTGGTACTTGGGGCAGGTCCTGCAGGCTACTCTGCAGCCTTCCGTTGCGCTGATTTAGGTCTGGAAACCGTCATCGTAGAACGTTACAGCACCCTCGGTGGGGTGTGCCTGAACGTGGGTTGTATCCCTTCTAAAGCGCTGCTGCACGTGGCAAAAGTTATCGAAGAAGCGAAAGCGCTGGCCGAACACGGCATCGTTTTCGGCGAACCGAAAACTGACATTGACAAGATCCGCACCTGGAAAGAAAAAGTCATCACTCAGCTGACCGGTGGTCTGGCTGGCATGGCCAAAGGGCGTAAAGTGAAGGTGGTTAACGGTCTGGGTAAATTCACCGGCGCTAACACCCTGGAAGTGGAAGGCGAAAACGGCAAAACCGTGATCAACTTCGACAACGCCATCATCGCGGCGGGCTCCCGTCCGATTCAACTGCCATTTATTCCGCATGAAGATCCGCGCGTATGGGACTCCACCGACGCCCTGGAGCTGAAATCTGTACCGAAACGCATGCTGGTCATGGGCGGCGGTATCATCGGTCTGGAAATGGGTACCGTATACCATGCGCTGGGTTCAGAGATCGACGTGGTTGAAATGTTCGACCAGGTCATCCCGGCTGCCGATAAAGATGTGGTGAAAGTCTTCACCAAACGCATCAGCAAGAAATTCAACCTGATGCTGGAAACCAAAGTGACTGCCGTTGAAGCAAAAGAAGACGGTATTTATGTTTCCATGGAAGGCAAAAAAGCGCCGGCGGAAGCACAGCGTTACGACGCCGTGCTGGTGGCTATCGGCCGCGTACCGAACGGTAAAAACCTCGACGCAGGCAAAGCGGGCGTGGAAGTTGACGATCGTGGCTTCATCCGCGTTGACAAACAAATGCGCACCAACGTGCCGCACATCTTTGCTATCGGCGATATCGTCGGTCAGCCGATGCTGGCGCACAAAGGCGTCCACGAAGGTCACGTTGCCGCAGAAGTTATCTCCGGCCTGAAGCACTACTTCGATCCGAAAGTGATCCCATCGATCGCCTACACCGAGCCAGAAGTGGCATGGGTGGGTCTGACCGAGAAAGAAGCGAAAGAGAAAGGCATCAGCTACGAAACCGCCACCTTCCCGTGGGCTGCTTCCGGCCGTGCTATCGCTTCCGATTGCGCAGACGGTATGACCAAACTGATCTTCGACAAAGAGACCCACCGTGTTATCGGCGGCGCGATTGTCGGCACCAACGGCGGCGAGCTGCTGGGTGAGATCGGCCTGGCTATCGAGATGGGCTGTGACGCTGAAGACATCGCGCTGACCATCCACGCTCACCCGACTCTGCACGAGTCTGTTGGCCTGGCGGCAGAAGTTTTCGAAGGCAGCATCACCGACCTGCCGAACGCCAAAGCGAAGAAAAAGTAACTTTTTCTTTCAGGCAAAAAGCATAAGCGGCTCCCGGAGCCGCTTTTTTTATGCCTGATGTTTAGAACTATGTCGCTATTCATAAACCGCTACACCTCATACATACTTTGTAAATAGTCACTATGTAAACTTATAGGCAGTTAACGATATCAATGAGGTGTGTGATGAAACGCTTTTTAACCACAGCGCTGGTCGCAGCAGCGTGCTTATCCGGTGTCGCCTGCGCGGCTGACGCCACGATTCCGTGGGCGGATAACAGCGGTGGTACGGAAACGACCCATATTGCGGCGATGGGCCAGGATCTGAATGCTCAGCATCAGCAAGTGACCAAGACCAGTGAAGGAGTATGGGCGGCGAATTCCGGCAGCATCAGCGCTGACGAATCGGCATTGTCCAGTACAAAACCAGCCTTTGCCGGCGATCCGTCGCTGATGCCCCACCAGGGCTAAGTGAATGAAAACGCCCGGTTGCGTGTACGTAACCGGGCGTTTTTTATGGGTTGACCACCTGCCAGCCGGCGTCAGCGTCGGGGGCAAAGCGCGTTATCGCCTGGGCCTTTGCCGCGCTCTCTTCACCGAGATTGGCCTGATAAACGGTATCGTGCTGATCGATCATAAAGCTCATCACGCCGGTTTCCCCCCACGCCACCGGCCACGCCAGCAAGGCGACGCTCTGCTCATCTCTACCGGTGATAATGCGGAAGCGGTAGCCATGGTAGCCGCTGCCGGGAACCGTCGGGCTAAAGGCTGGCCCAAGCGGACTTGGCGCTTCGCCCGGCGAGGTGGGCCAGTACAGACCATCTTTTTTGCCTTCGCTACTGATGATTTTCTGCGCCCAGCGGTGGTTCAGTTGATAGTAATCCTGCTGGGCGTCAACGTAGGCATGCATGGCGGCTATCGCCGAAAGTTCATTACGGCCGATAGCGCGGGTGAGGATCTCTTCTTCACCAGCGGCCATATCAAAGCGCCAGCCCTGGGATGCTTTGACGATGGGGACTGGCAGCCGCCATGCTTCGCTACCGACGTCGAGCCAGGCTTTTTCACCCTGCTGCACAATCACATGTTTCACCTGCCAGTCGCGCTGGAAGCGGTCGACGGCAGTGGGGTCGATCCCGTCGGGGGGTAAAAAATGCTGCCAGTTATCGCCAAGCACTTCACTCAGCGCCGCATCATTTTGCTGGCCGATCGCCTCGGCCAGCGCGCTTGCGGCCTGCTCGGGGGTGGCATACTGCTGCTGGGCGAAGGCGGCAAGCGGCGACAGCATTAACGTGAACAGGGCAATTGGTAATGGGTTTCTCATTCTGCTCATCCTCAGCGGCGGCGTAGTTCATGGTGTTCAGAAAGACGCTCTCTGGCGCCGTCGCGCTGCTCGCGGTTTACGCTGGAAAACTGACGACTCTGCCGTCCCCGTTCCTGCTGCGCTTGCCAGGAGGGGGCGCGGCTTTCGTTGCCGCTAAGGGCGCTGGCGCGCAGATGACTGACCGTCTGCTGACGCTGGGCTGGCGTGGCAGACTGGAGCTGCTGCCGGCGCTGTTGCTGCTGCGGTGTAGTATTCTGCTCGCGGTTCTTAATGGTTTCCCTACGCTGCTGTTGCTGCGGCGTCGGGTTTTTCAACTGCGCTTTCGCCGCGTCTCGACGCTGCTGGGTCGATGTCGGCTCGCTGTCGTAACCGCGGTAGTTGCTGCGCTGGGTGGCTTGTTTCAACTGCGCCGAGGCCGCCTGACGCTGGGCATCGCGCGAGGCGGTGTTTGCCGCCAGGTTGCCCGCTGTGGCGGTCGGCGCGCTGCGCTGCTGAAGCTGGGTCATCGCCGCCTGGCGCTGCGCCTCACGATCGACCGGCGCATGCTGGGTCGCGCTCAGTCCGCCGGATACGTTGGTCTGATGAAAGCGCTGGGCGACGGTATTATCGGGGTATGGCACGTGACCGCGATAGGCGGGGTTGTGCTGCCAGTTTACGCGGTCGCCCGGCAGGTTTTGTCCGGTAATGCGGTTAAAGTTATTCACATTGATATTGATGTTATCGCCGTTATGCGAGTAATCGCCGCGGTGGTAGTCGTCATCGTGATGGTGGTGGTCATCATCATCATCCCAGTCGATGCTGCTGAACAGCGCCCAGGTGGTCGCCACGCCCAGGCTGTAACCGAAGCCTTTGACGAAGCTATCGGTAAACTGCTCCCCGGGAGGCGGCGGCAGATAGACCGGAGGATAGGCGCTGTTCGGCCAGGTACCATAGACGGTGGAGGGGTTGTAGTTGGGAACATAGACCACCTGTGGATCGGTCGGTTCTATTTTTATGACCTGCGTCGGTGCGGGCGCCGCCGCGCTGGTCGTTGACGTTGTTACCGTGCTGCTTTTCGAGGTGGAGGCCGGCGCAGGCGCCGCTGCGGCGACAATCACTTTTTGCTGCGGCGTAGATTTCAGCGTCCCTGTCTGCTGGGCGATGGCACGCAGACGCTGCACCGAGTCCATCACATCATGCGGCTGGGCCAAAAACGCATTACCGAGATTTTCCACCCAGGGCGGATTCTCGCCCATCATCGCCAGCAGGGCCGGGAAAGCGACAAGCGATTTAACGCTGGGATCCCACGGCTGGCTGGCAACAGCCTGAACGGCGGCATCCCCTTTCATGGAGGGGTTATCCTGCGACCACTGCACCGCCTGCATGACGTTGTCCGGGTAGGTGGAGGCCATCAGCACCTGCGACAGCAGACTGTCCGGATAGAGCGCGATGGGGGCAACCCACTGATCAATCTGCGCCTGGGTGTAGGTGGTGGCTACCGGCTGCGCGGCGACTGGCTGTGTGGCTGGAGTGGGGGCCGACGCAGCCTGCGCCGTCGGCTCAGTGACCGTCTCTGGAGTACGGCTTTGCACATAGAGTGTTCCCGCCGCCGCGAGTAAACCAGCGCTACAGAGCAGGGCGATAATATGGGGTTTGAACGGCAGTGACATAGAAGCTCCTGACCCAAAAAGTTACCCATCTCGCTAAAGTATCGGCGAAAACGGCGCGTTTGCTGAGTATAAGTAAGCGGTATGGCTTTTTATTGATGATTGTTGGGATCGGCCCATGGCGTTGTACGTGGAAAGGAATTTTTGTCGCGGGATTTGAACAGAAAGCCTGCAATATCCTGCCCTTAACGATTCAGCTAAATTTTAATGTTGCTTTTTTGTAAACAGATTAACACCTTTCAAAAATCCTGCTATGCTGCCGACGCGGTATCGGGCATTTACCCTACAAACTGCTGTCTCACAGGAGCGTGAAGAAAATCGCCCAGCCACTAAATCCTTCAAGATGCGTCAAGGCGGCAAACTGCCAATACCGAAGCAGATTGATTGAAGACGTGTAGGCCGCATTATGACAATGAGAAGCGAGGAGAACCGTCGTGCTAGAAGAATACCGTAAGCACGTAGCTGAGCGTGCCGCCATGGGGATTGTTGCCAAACCCTTAGATGCAACCCAAATGGCCGCGCTGGTAGAACTGCTGAAAAACCCGCCTGCGGGCGAAGAAGAATTCCTGTTAGACCTGCTGATTAATCGTGTACCGCCGGGCGTTGACGAAGCCGCCTATGTTAAAGCTGGATTCCTTGCCGCGATCGCCAAAGGCGAAGCGTCCTCCCCCCTGGTTACCCCTGAAAAAGCCGTTGAACTGCTGGGCACCATGCAGGGCGGTTACAATATCCACCCGCTGATCGATGCCCTGGACGACGCGAAACTGGCGCCGATCGCCGCGAAAGCGCTCTCCCATACCCTGCTGATGTTCGATAACTTCTACGACGTGGAAGAGAAAGCGAAAGCAGGTAACGAGCACGCAAAACAGGTCATGCAATCCTGGGCCGACGCTGAGTGGTTCCTGAACCGCCCGCAGCTGGCAGAAAAAATCACCGTTACCGTTTTCAAGGTGACTGGCGAAACGAACACCGATGACCTGTCTCCGGCGCCGGATGCCTGGTCGCGACCGGATATCCCGCTGCACGCCCTGGCGATGCTGAAAAACGCCCGCGAAGGCATTGAACCGGATCAGCCGGGCGTGGTTGGCCCGATCAAACAGATCGAAGCCCTGCAGCAGAAAGGCTACCCGCTGGCCTACGTTGGCGACGTGGTCGGGACCGGCTCTTCACGTAAATCGGCCACCAACTCGGTGCTGTGGTTTATGGGCGACGATATCCCGAACGTGCCGAACAAGCGTGGCGGCGGCCTGTGCCTGGGCGGCAAAATCGCGCCAATCTTCTTCAACACCATGGAAGATGCAGGCGCGCTGCCTATCGAAGTGGATGTGTCAAACCTGAACATGGGCGACGTGATTGACGTTTACCCGTTCAAAGGCGAAGTGCGTAACCACGAAACCAACGAACTGCTGGCCAGCTTCGAGCTGAAAACCGATGTGCTGATCGATGAAGTGCGCGCCGGCGGCCGTATCCCGCTGATCATTGGTCGCGGTTTGACTACCAAAGCGCGCGAAGCGCTGGGTCTGCCGCACAGCGATGTCTTCCGTCAGGCGAAAGACGTGGCGGAAAGCACCCGCGGCTTCTCTCTGGCGCAGAAAATGGTTGGCCGCGCCTGCGGCGTTGCCGGTATCCGTCCGGGCGCCTACTGCGAGCCGAAAATGACCTCCGTCGGTTCTCAGGACACCACCGGTCCAATGACCCGTGATGAACTGAAAGACCTGGCGTGCCTGGGCTTCTCCGCTGACCTGGTGATGCAGTCCTTCTGCCACACCGCAGCCTATCCGAAGCCGGTTGACGTCACCACGCACCATACTCTGCCGGACTTCATTATGAACCGCGGCGGCGTCTCACTGCGTCCGGGCGATGGCGTTATCCACTCCTGGCTGAACCGCATGCTGCTGCCGGATACCGTGGGTACCGGCGGCGACTCCCATACCCGTTTCCCCATCGGGATCTCCTTCCCGGCGGGCTCTGGTCTGGTGGCCTTCGCCGCCGCGACCGGCGTGATGCCGCTGGATATGCCGGAATCGGTGCTGGTGCGTTTCAAAGGTAAAATGCAGCCGGGGATTACGCTGCGCGACCTGGTTCACGCTATCCCGCTGTACGCCATCAAGCAGGGCCTGCTGACCGTTGAGAAGAAAGGTAAGAAAAACATCTTCTCTGGCCGCATCCTTGAGATTGAAGGCCTGCCGGATCTGAAAGTGGAGCAGGCGTTCGAGCTGACCGATGCCTCTGCTGAACGTTCTGCTGCAGGTTGCACCATCAAGCTGAACAAAGAGCCGATCGTTGAGTATCTGAACTCCAACATCGTCCTGCTGAAGTGGATGATTGCCGAAGGCTACGGCGATCGCCGCACTCTGGAGCGTCGTATTCAGGGTATGGAAAAATGGCTGGCGGATCCACAGCTGCTGGAAGCCGATGCTGACGCGGAATACGCGGCAGTAATCGACATCGATTTGGCGGATATCAAAGAGCCGATCCTGTGCGCGCCGAACGATCCGGACGATGCCCGCCTGCTGTCTGATGTGCAGGGCGAGAAGATCGACGAAGTGTTCATCGGCTCCTGCATGACCAACATCGGCCACTTCCGTGCCGCCGGTAAGTTGCTGGACAGCCACAAAGGCCAACTGCCGACTCGCCTGTGGGTGGCGCCGCCAACCCGTATGGACGCCGCGCAGCTGACCGAAGAAGGTTACTACAGCGTATTTGGTAAGAGCGGAGCGCGTATCGAAATCCCTGGCTGTTCCCTGTGTATGGGTAACCAGGCGCGCGTGGCCGACGGCGCGACGGTGGTTTCCACCTCTACCCGTAACTTCCCGAACCGTTTAGGTACCGGCGCTAACGTCTATCTGGCCTCTGCCGAGCTGGCGGCGGTAGCTTCTCTGCTCGGTAAATTGCCGACGCCGGAAGAGTACCAGACCTTCGTGGCGCAGGTGGATAAGACAGCGGAAGATACCTATCGCTATCTGAACTTCAACCAGCTGGATCAGTACACTGAAAAAGCTGACGGCGTGATCTTCCAGACCGCGGTGTAAAACCATTCGGTCAGCCCAGCTGACCGTTTGGCTACAAACTCCTCAATGCCCGGTGAACATTGCATCACCGGGCATTTTTATTTCTAAACCTCCTGCCTGTTACGCTTTTTTTCTTTCGGTCTGCTGCGATAATTACTCCATGGGTACAGTGCAGCGGTGACGCATTGCCCTTGCAGAGGAAAAGACTATGGACTACGAATTTCTGCGCGATATTACCGGAGTGGTAAAGGTGCGAATGTCGATGGATCACGAGGCGATTGGCCACTGGTTCAACGAGGAGGTGAAAGACAATCTTGCTCTGCTTGACGAAGTGGAGCAGGCTGCGCGCACCGTGAAAGGCAGTGAACGTTCCTGGCAGCGTGCCGGACATGAATATACGCTGTGGCTGGATGGTGAAGAGGTGATGATCCGCGCCAATCAGCTGGAATTTTCCGGCGACGAAATCGAGGAGGGGATGAGCTACTACGATGAAGAAAGCCTCTCTCTGTGCGGCATTGAGGATTTCCTGCAGGTAGTTGCCGCCTATCGTGAGTTTATGCAGCAGCGTTGATGACTTATTTTGCGCCGGGCTGCGGAAAAGCGTAGCCTTGCTAAGCGTCGCGTGCGCAGGGCACATCCCCGGGTCGCGACGAGTACCTTGCCCCGGCTACCAGCCGGCGCAGAACCCAGGCCCGGCAAGCACAAGCGCCGCCGGGCATTTGAGGCATTACACGGCAGGAATATTGCGGCCGTAGTAAATCTCGCGCATCTCTTTCCACAGCAGGTCGGTAATGACCTTGCGCTCTTCAGCGGTCAACTCTTCCGGTCGGGTATGGAACATGTAGTGCTTAAGGTCAAACTCCTTGAGCAACATTTTGGTATGGAAGATATTTTCCTGGTAAACGTTGACGTCGACCATGTCATACAGCGACTTCATATCGTCAGACATAAAGTTCTGAATTGAGTTGATTTCATGATCGATAAAATGCTTCATCCCATTGATGTCGCGGGTAAAGCCGCGCACGCGGTAGTCAATGGTTACAATGTCCGATTCCAGCTGGTGGATCAGATAATTCAGCGCTTTGAGCGGTGAAATAACCCCGCAGGTAGAGACTTCGATATCGGCGCGGAAGGTGCACAGACCGCCTTCCGGGTGGCTCTCCGGATAGGTATGCACGCAGATATGGCTTTTATCGAGATGGGCGACCACGGTTTCAGGTAGCGGGCCGGGGTGTTCGGTCTGGTCGATAAGCCGCGGGTCGACGGGCTCTTCGCTAACCAGAATGGTCACGCTGGCGCCCTGGGGTTCATAATCCTGGCGGGCGATATTCAGGATATTAGCGCCAATAATAGAGCAGGTTTCGGTCAGGATCTCTGTCAGGCGATTGGCGTTATAGAGTTCGTCGATATAGGCGATGTAGCCGTCGCGCTCTTCTGCCGTTTTGGCGTAACAGATATCGTAGATACAAAAACTCAGGCTTTTGGTCAGGTTGTTAAAGCCGTGCAGCTTCAATTTTTTCAATTTAGTTCACCCCCTTATTTCGCTTCACGGTGCGGACAGAGCATCATGCAGATATTGTGGTAAGGCGAAGGCCGCCGTATGGATTGCCGGATTGTAGTAACGGCAGGTCAGGTTGGCTTTGTGAAAGCGCGCCTGAATGATTTCGCTGGAAAGATGGCGCAGCGCCTCGTTGTCGCTCGCCCAGGCAAAGGTCATGATCCCGCCGTAATAGGTCGGAATTGCCGCCTGGTAGAAGCTGACGTCGCGAAAATAGTGGCTCAGCTTACGATGACTGCCCACCGCTTCGTCCTGCTGCAAGAAGCAGACGCCGTTCTGTGCAACGAAAATTCCTCCCGGCTTCAGGCAGCGTTTGCAGCCTTCATAAAAAGCCGAGGTGAAGAGGCTTTCCCCCGGGCCGATAGGATCGGTACAGTCCGAAATGATCACGTCAAACGTTTGCGTCGTCTGGTTAACAAAATTGACGCCATCATCAATCACCAGCGTAAAGCGCGGATCGTCATAGGCGCCGGCGCTATGGTTGGGCAGGTATTGGCGGCAGAATGAGACCACTCCGGCGTCGATTTCCACCATGGTGATACTTTCGATGCTGCGGTGACGAGAGACTTCGCGCAGCATCGCGCCATCGCCGCCGCCGATGATCAGGACATGCTTCGCGTTGCCGTGAGCCAACAGCGGCACGTGGGTCATCATTTCGTGATAGATAAACTCATCGCGTTCGGTGGTCTGCACGACGCCATCCAGCGCCATTACCCGGCCAAAGGCGCGGTTGTCAAAGATGATCAGATCCTGATGATCGGTTTTTTCGTGGTACAGCACGTTATCAACGCTAAAGTACTGACCAAAATGGTCATGCAGCGTTTCATGCCACAGTGGATTATCGGCCACGGTGAGGCTCCTCCTTCGTTAACATCTGTTACACCCGTAAAACGAGTGCAACATCATAGACAACTATAGATGAGGATGCACGGCGGTTATTGCAGCAATGCGGCAGGAATAACAGCACCGCCCGGAGAGGGCGGTGGGGGGACGGGACTATTTTGTCGGCGCGGGTTGGCTATCCACTATCCGCACGGAATAGACCATGGTGGCGCCTGGGGGGATCTTTGGTGGCAACCCTTTACTGCCATAGGCTTTGTCGGGCGGGACGACCAGCGTCACGGAGCCGTGGTTCTGCAGGCGCTTTAGCGGGCCGCGAAATACCGGGGGATAAGCATCCAGTTTCTGGGTGAGCGCCTGATCTTTCGCCTCCATATCATTGATCACCGTCCCGTCCGTCAGCATCTCTTTGATCACCACAGTCACCAGGTCGTTGCCGCTAATTTTTCCTTTGCCCGGGTAATCGATACGGCTGTAGACGCCCTCTTTAAAGACGACATCTTTTTTGCGCGCAAACGCCTGTTGGTATTTCTTACCGGCACTGATGTTTTTCTGCTCGATTTTATTCAGGTTCTGGAAAACCTGCTGGGAAATATCAAACAACGCTTGATTACGCTCCTGTTCTTCCAGGCGAAGTTGGCCGCTGAAGGCATCCTCGATGCCCTGCAGCACCAGGTCGGCGTCGACGTTAATTCCCTGAGTACGACGGGTAGTGAGGACATTAAGCGCCTCTGTACCCATCGAGGCGCCGATGGCGTAAGCCTGCTGTTCACCTGGTGCGCTAAGTTTGGCGGCGGTTTTGCCGGAGCTATTTCTGGGCTGGGTCGCCAGCTGTGTCCGCAGCAGCTGGATTTCATCCTCTTTCATCCGTAGCTGGGCATTATCTTTGTCCGCCTGCAGGCGATAGGCTGCCACTATGGCCGCCGTCTCGGGGGGCTCATCTTTTGCCGCCACGGCGGCATCGGCGCGGCTCGATGGCGCTTTTTCCACCGCGGCGAGCCGGTTAGCCAGCGACTGCTTATCGGCGTTAAGGGCTTTAACCTGATCAAGGGCGGTCTGCTGCGTCTTCTCTGTCGCGGCGAGCCGGTTAGCCAGCGTCTGCTTATCGGCGTTAAGGACTTTGACCTGATCAAGGGCGGTCTGCTGCGTCTTTTCTGCCGCGGCGAGCCGGTTAACCAGCGACTGCTTATCGGCATTAAGGGCTTTGACCTGATCAAGAGCGGTCTGCTGCGTCTTCTCTGCCGCGGCGAGCCGGTTTGTCAGCGACTGCTTATCGGCGTTAAGGGTTTTAACCTGGTCGAGGGCGGTCTGCTGCGTCTTCTCTGCCGCGGCGAGCCGGTTAGCCAGCGACTGCTTATCGGCGTTAAGGGCTTTGATCTGCTCGAGAGCGGTCTGCTTCTCTTTTTCCATCACGGCCAGCCGGGTGGTTAACGACTGCTTGTCGGCGGCGAGGGCTTTTGCGTGGTCAGGAGCGGCCTGCTGCGCTTTTTCCATCGCGGCCAACCGGGTAGCGAGCGTCTGTTTATCCGTATTCAGAGCGGTGAGGCTGGCGCTGAGCCGTTTATTTTCAGCTTCGGCTTGCTGAAGTTGTGACGTTAATTGTTGGATCTGCTGCAGCGCGGTGGCCTGACTTTGCTGCAGAATAGTATTCTGGGCTGTGCTTTCTTTTTTTATTAACGCCTCATTTTTCGCGGTGGCGGCGGTTAAGGCGACCTGTAATTCTTTTATTTTGTTATTTAATGCCGCTTGCTCATTTGCGATGGAGGTTTCGGTGGCCGGAGTGTTAGCAAGCTGTTTTTTTAATTGCTGAATAGTTTTATCTTTTTGTTCAATGGTCGCCTGCTGGCTGGCGATTCTTTTTTGCAATTGTGCGGTATTAGGCGTCTTTTTTTTATTATCCGCATTTTGACGATCGCCTGACGTTTGCTTTGCGGTTGCAGTATCGCTTTTTTCATGCGCCTGGGTTTGCTGCTGGGCGTAGTCAAGAAACGCCGGCGCGGCGCCGGCGAAGAACGGTGTTGAAAGCGCCAGCGCCGCGACGAGCATCAGCAGGGGCGCGTTGAGGGTCAGCGTGGCGGCTCTGTTCATGGCTGTTTGCTTTCACCCCGCTGTACCAGGCTATCGATCAGCGTTTTCTGGATATCGGCGCATAGTTTGATGGATTTAAACTGATACATGGAGTCAATGCCAAGCCGGGTGGGATCCGCCACTTTCTCGCGCACGCTGTTGTATTGTGATGCCGCACGCACTAAGGCATTGAAGTCATTGCTGAGTTTGGTTGCCTGCTGTGGGTTAACCTCTTTTAGCGAGTCCAGCGCCTGTCGGCAGGATTCAATACGCGCTTGTTCGCTAGCCGCGCGCTCCTGCTCTACCTGCTGCTGTGACGTTAGAGGAGTGGTGAGCGGTTTTACCTGCTGGCGAGAGGCGGTATTGCTACAGCCGGCTAATAACATAGCGGCGAGTGGAATAATACGAAGAGTCAGCGAGATATTCACAATTTCAGTCCATGAAGTAGATATATTTTCAACGGATTCTAAAAGGCTGTTTTTTATTTTGCAATATATCACTAGGGATATTTTATTGTTTTTTTCTGGAAAGGCTGTTAGTACGGGTTTAATTTATTTATTGGATTGATGTATTGCGATATATATAAGGTTTATTTTATATAAAATAATAATGGTAAATATTAGAGGCGGGTGAGGAGGGGAAAAGCGCGGCGCGTTGCCGCCCGCGCGGGAAATTATTTGACGTAAGCCAGCAGGCTAAGTGAATCGCGGGCCAGCGCTTTACATTTTTTCGCCGTCGGAAGGTTAATGCCGCTGAGATCGCGATAGCTGTCTTCGCCAAGCGCTTTCATGTTGTAGCTGTCGTAGTTGCTCAGGTCCCACTGGTTCTGTTGGGCAAAGAACACCAGGGCGCGCCGGATCTGCGTGTTGGGCAGGTTCTGGTAGCCACAGTCATTTTTCAGAAACACAAAAACCGCGGTTAAATCAGCCATGTCTTCCGCTTCGGATTCGCTGAGCGCGTAGCTGTTGGCGGAGAGAGTAAGCAGGCTGCCGAGTACCATTGTTCTGAAAAGCGTCTTCATTTTTTCTACCGTTAGATCACCGACGCTTCAAATTAGCATACTTCTTTACACAGCGCCGATCTTTATTCTCACTCTTCTGCTTGACCTTCCCGTTACGGTAGGGTTTAAGCTCAAATATTCGCCCGCAGAATAAAAGGATGTGAATATGCAACGTCGAGACTTCCTCAAACTGACCGCCGCAGTCAGCATGGCCAGCGCGTTACCGCTTTGGAGCCGTGCGGTCTTTGCAGCCAGTCGCCCGGCCCTGCCGGTACCGTCGCTGTTGACGGCCGATGCGCGCAACCGTATCGCGCTGTCCATCCAGGCGGGCAAAACGCAGTTTGGCGCGATGAACGCCACCACCTGGGGGTATAACGGCTCGCTGCTGGGGCCCGCGCTGCAGCTGACGCAGGGGAAGACCATCACGGTGGACATTACTAACCAGCTGGCAGAAGAGACCACGCTGCACTGGCATGGTCTGGAGGTACCGGGCGAGGTCGACGGGGGACCGCAGGGGGTTATCGCCCCGGGCTCCACTCGGACGGTGAGCTTCACGCCAACGCAACGGGCGGCCACCTGCTGGTTTCACCCCCATCAGCACGGGACCACCGGTCGGCAGGTGGCGATGGGGCTGGCGGGGCTGGTGCTGATCGAGGATGAAGAGAGCGGACGCCTGCTGTTGCCGAAGCAGTGGGGAATCGATGATGTACCGGTTATCGTACAGGACAAGAAGTTTACCGCCGCTGGCGAAATTGATTATCAGCTGGATGTCATGAGCGCCGCCGTCGGCTGGTTTGGCGATACGCTGTTGACCAATGGCGCTCTCTATCCTGAACATGCCGCCCCGCGCGGCTGGCTACGTCTGCGCTTGCTGAACGGCTGTAATGCCCGTTCCCTCAATTTTGCGACCAGTGATAAGCGCCCGCTGTACGTGGTGGCCAGCGACGGCGGTCTGCTGGCGGAGCCGGTGAAGGTCAATGAACTGCCGGTCTTGATGGGGGAGCGTTTTGAGGTGCTGGTGGACACCAGCGACGGTAAACCTTTTGATCTGGTGACCCTGCCGGTGAGCCAGATGGGCATGGCCATTGCGCCTTTCGATAAACCACAGCCGGTACTGCGCGTCCAGCCGCTGGTTATTCCTGCCTCAGGTAAGCTGCTGGATACCCTGGCCGCTCTGCCGGCGCTACCGTCCCTGACGGGGCTGACGCAGCGTCAGCTCCAGCTGTCGATGGATCCGATGCTTGACAGGATGGGCATGCAGGCGCTGATGGAGAAATATGGCGATCAGGCGATGGCCGGAATGGATCACGGCATGATGGGGCACGGCGGGATGGGCGACATGGGGAGTATGCACCACGGCGACATGAGCAACATGAACCACGGGTCCGGCATGAATCATGGTATGTCGTCGGCTAAGGGGTTTGATTTCCATAACGCCAACCGCATCAACGGCAAAGCCTTCGACATGAATGTGCCGATGTTTGCCGCCGCCAGAGGAGAGTATGAACGCTGGGTCATCTCCGGCAAGGGCGACATGATGCTACATCCGTTCCACATTCACGGCACCCAGTTCCGCATCCTTAGCGAAAACGGCAAGCCGCCAGCGGCGCATCGTAGCGGCTGGAAAGACACCGTTCGTGTGGAAGGGGACGTGAGTGAAGTATTAGTGAAGTTTGATCATCCGGCGCCGAAGGAGTTTGCCTATATGGCCCACTGCCACCTGCTGGAACATGAAGACACCGGGATGATGATGGGATTCACGGTTTAGGGCGGTATAGCCCTGGCGCGTGGAAATAGGGGATAAAGACAAAAAAAACGGCAACTTTCGTTGCCGTTTTGCGTTTTATTTCGCCTCATCCGGGAGCGCATAGGCGACGATATAATCGCCCATTTTTGTACCGAACGAGCCGTGACCGCCGGCAGAGATGACAACATACTGTTTGCCATTCACTTCGTAAGTCATCGGAGTCGCCTGGCCGCCGGCTGGCAGACGGGCTTCCCACAGTTTCTCACCATTGCTCATATTGTACGCGCGCAGGTAGTTATCCGCGGTCGCGCCGATGAACAGGACGTTACCCGCCGTGGAGATCGGCCCACCCAGCATCGGCATACCCATGGTGAACGGCAGTTTCACCGGCATCGGGAACGGCAGGCTATCCTGCGGAGTACCGATACGTTTTTTCCATACCACTTCGTTGGTTTTTAGATCCAGCGCGGAGATATAGCCCCATGCCGGCTGTTTGCACGGCAGGCCGAACGGCGACAGGAACGGGTTCAGGGTGACGCCGTAAGGGACACCGTACTGCGGCTGCACGCCGGACTCGGTGCCTGAGCCTTTCGCATCTTTCGGCGGTTCCATTGGGTTGCCCGGGCCGCGTGGGATCAGTTTAGAGACGAACGGCAGCGCCATTGGGTTGGCGATAGCCACCTGACGGTTCGGATCGACGGAGATACCGCCCCATTCAAACATCCCCAGGTTACCCGGGAAGACGAGGGTGCCCTGCTCAGACGGCGGGGTAAAGATACCTTCATAGCGCATCTGGTGGAAAATCACGCGGCACACCAGCTGGTCGAACATGGTGGCGCCCCACATGTCCGCGCCGGTCAGATCTTTCTTCGGACGGAAGCTCAGATCGGAGAAGGGCTGGGTTTTGGCCACATAATCGCCTTTGGCGGCGCCCTGCGGGACCGGTTTTTCCGGGGCCGGGACCACCAGCTCGCCGTTACGACGATCCAGCACGAAGATGTTGCCGGTTTTCGCCGGAGCATAGATGACCGGCACGGTTTTGCCATTGACTTCAATGTCAGCCAGCGTCGGCTGAGAAGGCATGTCCATATCCCACAGGTCGTGGTGGACGGTCTGGTAGCTCCAGGCCAGTTTACCGGTGGTGGCGTTCAGCGCGACAATCGAGCTGGCATAGCGCTCTTGCTCCGGCGTGCGGTTGCCGCCCCAGATATCCGGAGTGGTCACGCCCATCGGCAGATAGACCAGATCCAGTTTGGCGTCGTAGGCGGCAGGCGCCCAGGAGTTCGGTGAGTTGAGCGTGAAGTGATGCTCATCGCTTGGGATGGCGTTCGGATCTTTCGCGCCTGGATCGAAGGCCCACAGCAGTTTCCCGGTATTCACATCAAAACCGCGGATCACGCCTGACGGCTCACGGGTAGAGAAGTTATCGGTAACTGCGCCGGCAATCACGATGGTCTTATCGGTGATAATCGGCGGGGAAGTGGGTTCATACATGCCCGGCGTGGTCACTGGCATGTTGGTCTGCAGGTTGAGAATACCTTTGTTGGCAAAGGTTTCGCACAGCTTACCGTTGTCGGCGTTTACTGCGAACAGGCGACCATCGTTCACCGGCAGGATAATGCGGCGCGGACAGTCGGCCACGACGTCAGCAGGGGCGTTATCCGCTTTCGCTTCGTGATACGAGACACCGCGGCAGGTGACGTGCTGGAATGACGGGTCGGCGTTCAGTTGCGGGTCAAAATGCCACTTCTCTTTACCGGTGGCGGCGTCAAGCGCGAACAGGCGCTGATGGGCGGTACACAGGAAGAGCGTGTCGCCGACTTTAATCGGTGTCACTTCGTTAGTGATTTCACCCGGATCGTTCGGCTGTTTCAGGTCGCCGGTGCGGAACACCCAGGCTTCCTTCAGGTTCTTCACGTTGTCGGCATTAATCTGCTTCAGCGGGGAGAAGCGCTGACCTTCCTGGTTGCGGCCATAGGCCGGCCAGTCGCCGTCGGCAACGTTGGAGATCGGCGCGGCCGGGGTGGCGTCGGCGCTCAGGGTGCCGTTGATCTCCTGCGGGTCGTTAAAACCAGCCCAGGTCAGCATGCCGCCGCTGATCAGCAGGGCGACGACCAGCGCGCCTACGGCGCCAGCGGAAGGCACCGGCAGACGACGCCAGACAAAAGGCAGGATTAGCCAGATACCAAAGAAGACGAGGATGTCGCTACGCGGCGTCAGCGCCCAGAAGTCGAAGCCGACTTCCCAGACGCCCCAGATCATGGTCGCCAGCAGCAGCGCGGCGTACAGCCACAGCGCAGCGCGCTTGCCGCGCAGCAGCATCACGGTCACGCCCAGCATCACCAGACCGGCGATGGGGTAGTACCAGGAGCCGCCAAGCACGACCAGCCATGCTCCGCCGATTAAAAGATAGAGGCCGCAGAACGCTGCAAATAGCGCAGTCAGCGTCACCAGGAGCCTTGATTGTTGAGACTTTGTTTCAGCCATAGAAAGTTACTCATGTGTTTGTTAATTTTTTAACTGCAATTAATTATAGGATTTAACAAGTGTGATCGGAATCACAAATATGGCTTTATTAATCCCTGCACCGCAGATTTCTTTTTGCTGGTATACTGGATGGCTTGCCGGTCATCGTCGGGGCGAAAGCAGCGGCTTTGATGATTTATATTTAGAATCAAATGGTTAGTCTTATGAAACATACTGTAGAAGTGATGATCCCGGAATCCGAGATCAAAGCGCGCATCGCGGAACTGGGTCGTCAAATCAACGAACATTATCAGGACAGCGGCAGCGAAATGGTGCTGGTGGGGCTGCTGCGCGGCTCGTTTATGTTCATGGCCGACCTGTGCCGTGAAGTGCAGGTGCCGCATGAAGTCGATTTTATGACCGCCTCGAGCTACGGCAGCGGCATGTCCACCACCCGTGATGTGAAAATCCTCAAAGATCTGGACGAAGACATCCGTGGTAAAGACGTACTGATCGTGGAAGACATCATCGACTCCGGCAATACCCTGTCTAAAGTGCGTGAGATCCTCAGTCTGCGCGAGCCGAAGTCGCTGGCCATTTGTACGCTGCTGGATAAACCAAGCCGCCGTGAAGTGAATGTCCCGGTTGAGTTCGTCGGTTTCGCCATTCCGGACGAGTTCGTGGTGGGCTACGGTATCGACTACGCTCAGCGCTACCGCCATCTGCCGTATATCGGCAAAGTCACCCTGCTGGACGAGTAAGGGGATATTCCACTCAGGCGCGCGCCGCTCGCGCCTGAGTGGCTAAGTCTGAAGGCTATTTGTGGTTGATGTGCTTGATCTTGAGGTTGGAGATCCCGTGGCGATAGCGCTGTTCGAGGGTTTCCCGGCTCACGGCGGTGACATCCAGATCGCGCAGCAGTCCGTCGTGAATCCCGTAAGCCCAGCCGTGGATGGTGACTTTCTGTCCGCGCTTCCACGCCGATTGCATAATTGTCGAATGTCCCAGGTTGTATACCTGCTCCATCACGTTCAGTTCACAAAGGGTATCCAGACGGCGCTCCTCCGGCATTTCCCCCAGCAGCGAGCTGTGTTTAAACCAGATATCGCGGATATGCAGCAGCCAGTTGTCGATGAGCCCCAGCTCTGGGTTCTCCACCGCCGCCTGCACGCCGCCGCAGCCGTAGTGGCCGCAGATAATGATGTGCTCAACTTCAAGGACATCGACGGCATACTGCACCACCGACAGGCAGTTGAGGTCGGTGTGGATCACCAGATTCGCCACGTTACGATGCACAAACAGTTCGCCTGGCTCCAGGCCGGTGAGTCGCTCAGCGGGAACGCGGCTGTCAGAACAGCCAATCCACAGGAAGCGCGGTTTCTGCGTTTGCGACAGTTTCTCAAAAAAGCCGGGGTCCTCTTCCACCAGCATTTTTGACCATAGTGCATTGTTGCTGATGAGTGTATCTATATCATTCATGGACGTTATCGGCCTGTAACCAAGTAAGTGCGTTGCGCTAATATAGGGTAAGCTCACCTTTTTTAAAACCATCTTAACCCGTGATACTTCAGGCTGCAGATGCGCTGGCCGCACGAGTACAGCGCAAACGTCAGTCAGGCGGGTTAATGACGTGTCATGACACGAGAAGAGATATTTAATGACCATTGCTCTGGAATTAAAACAGCTCAAAAAAACCTACCCCGGCGGGGTTCAGGCACTGCGGGGAATCGACCTGCAGGTTGAAGCGGGGGATTTCTATGCCCTGCTGGGCCCGAACGGGGCGGGAAAATCCACGACGATCGGCATCATCAGCTCGCTGGTGAACAAAACCTCCGGTCAGGTCAATGTCTTTGGCTACGATCTGGAGAAAGATGTCGTCAACGCCAAGCGCCAGCTTGGCCTGGTGCCGCAGGAGTTTAACTTTAACCCGTTCGAGACCGTGCAGCAGATCGTCGTTAACCAGGCGGGCTACTACGGCGTTGAGCGTAAAGAAGCCATCGCCCGCAGCGAAAAGTACTTAAAACAGCTCGATTTGTGGGAAAAACGCAGTGAACGCGCGCGGATGCTCTCCGGCGGGATGAAGCGCCGCCTGATGATCGCTCGCGCGTTGATGCATGAGCCGAAGCTGCTGATCCTCGACGAGCCGACCGCCGGCGTCGATATCGAACTCCGCCGCTCGATGTGGGGTTTCCTCAAGGATCTCAACGATCGCGGAACCACCATTATTCTGACCACCCACTATCTCGAAGAGGCCGAAATGCTGTGCCGCAACATCGGCATCATCCAGCACGGTACCCTAGTGGAAAATACCTCGATGAAAGCGCTGCTGTCGAAGCTGAAGTCAGAGACCTTTATTCTCGACCTCGCGCCAAAAAGCCCGGTGCCGAAGCTCGAGGGCTACCAGTATCAGCTGGTCGATACCTCGACGCTGGAAGTGGAGGTCCTGCGCGAGCAGGGGATTAACAGCGTCTTTGCGCAGCTGAGCGCCCAGGGGGTGCAGGTACTGAGTATGCGTAACAAAGCCAACCGTCTGGAAGAGCTGTTTGTCACCCTGGTGCATGAGCGAAAAGGAGAGTCAGCATGATGCAGCTTTATTGGGTCGCGCTGAAAAGCATCTGGACCAAAGAGATCCACCGTTTTATGCGCATCTGGGTGCAGACGCTGGTGCCGCCGGTGATCACCATGACCCTGTACTTCGTGATTTTCGGCAACCTGATCGGCTCGCGCATCGGCGAGATGCATGGCTTTACCTATATGCAGTTTATCGTGCCGGGCCTGATCATGATGGCGGTGATCACCAACGCTTACGCCAACGTCGCCTCGTCGTTCTTCAGCGCCAAGTTTCAGCGCAACATTGAGGAGCTGCTGGTGGCGCCGGTGCCGACGCACGTGATTATCGCCGGCTACGTGGGCGGCGGGGTGGCGCGCGGGCTGTGCGTGGGCATCCTGGTGACCGCGGTGTCGCTGTTCTTTGTGCCGTTCCAGGTTCACTCCTGGCTGTTTGTCGCCCTGACGCTGCTCCTTACCGCGGTGCTGTTCTCGCTGGCCGGGCTGCTGAACGCGGTGTTTGCCAAGACCTTCGATGACATCAGCCTGATCCCGACCTTTGTGCTGACGCCGCTGACCTATCTCGGCGGGGTGTTCTACTCGCTGACCCTGCTGCCGCCGTTCTGGCAGGGGCTGTCGCATCTGAACCCCATCGTCTACATGATCAGCGGTTTCCGCTTCGGCTTCCTCGGTATCAACGATGTGCCGCTGGTGACCACCTTTGCGGTGCTGGTGGTCTTCATCGTCGCCTTCTATCTCCTCTGCTGGTCGTTAATCCAGCGCGGCCGCGGCCTGCGTAGCTGATACTCATCACGGTTAGCGCTTCCGGACGCCAATACGCGAAGCGCTAACCGCTTATCTTTGACCGCCATCACCGATACGCCATCTTCCCCTTGCTACATTGTTGGCTGGCTAAGGAGGGAAGCATGCTTGGTTGGGTCATTACCTGCCACGATGAGCTGGCGCAGGAGATGCTGGATCGTCTTGAACAAAAATTTGGTCCACTGGCCCAGTGCCGGGCGGTCAATTACTGGCGCAATCTCAGCAGCAATATGTTGAGCCGGATGATGTGCGATGCGCTGCATGCCACCGACTCCGGGGACGGGGTCATTTTCCTTACCGACAGAACCGGCGCGGCGCCTTATCGGGCCGCAGCGCTGATGAGCCACAAACATACCCACTGCGAAGTGATCTCCGGCGTCAGCTATTCATTACTTGAGCGAATGTATCTGCTGCGGAATACGTTAAGCAGCGAGGCGTTTCGCCAGGCTATCGTCAGCGCGGGCGGTCCGATGGTGAGCAGCCTGTGGCATCAGCAGCAGAAGAATCCCCCGTTCCGGTTGCGTCATGATACCTTTGGAAATTAAGCAGCGGGACAGATGCCGCTTTTGTTACAATAACCGCCGTTGATGGTTTACCGGTTCGATGCGCATGCTTGCCCGATTTTTTACTCTGCTTCTTTTACTGACCTCACTCAGCGCCTCCGCCAGTCTGCTTAGCCAGCAGGGCGAGCCTGTGCGCTATATGCAAACCACCGAAGACGCGGTTATCTGGGCGCAGGTGGGGAACCATGTGGTCAGCGTCGGCAATGTGCGTGCCGGGCAAATCCTCGCGGTTGTCCCGACGGCGGCTGATTACTATGAGTTTCGCTTCGGCTTCGGCACCGGGTTTATTGACAAGGGCCATCTGGAGCCAGTGCAGGGTAAGCAGCGGGTGGAGGACCGTCTTGGGGATCTCAATAAGCCGCTGAGTAATCAGAATTTACTCACCTGGAAAGATACGCCGCTCTATGACGCTCCCTCAGTGAGCAGCGCGCCGTTCGGCACGCTGGCCAATAATCTGCGCTATCCGATCCTCAGCAAGCTGAAGGACCGGCTCAATCAGACCTGGTTTCAAATCCGCATTGGCGACCGGCTGGCGTGGGTCAGCAGTCTGGATGCGCAGGAGGATAACGGGATCCCCGTGCTGACCTATCACCATATTCTGCGTGACGAAGAGAACACCCGTTTCCGCCATACCTCGACCACCACCTCGGTACGCGCCTTTAATAACCAGATGACCTGGCTGCGGGATCAGGGTTATACCACGTTGACCCTCTATCAGCTGGAAGGCTACGTGCGCAATAAAATCAACCTTCCGGCGCGGGCAGTCGCCATCACCTTCGATGACGGCTTGAAATCGGTAAATCGCTACGCCTATCCGGTGCTGAAACAGTATGGCTTCCACGCCACCGCCTTTATTATTTCATCGCGTATTAAGCGTCATCCGCAGCAATGGGATCCGAAATCGCTGCAGTTCATGAGCATTTCTGAGCTCCGGCAGATCCAGGACGTCTTTGACATTCAGTCGCATACCCACTTTCTCCACCGGGTGGACGCCAGCCGGCGGCCGATCTTATTCAGCCGCAACTACCATAATATTCTGTTTGATTTTGCCCGCTCGCGCCGGGCGCTGAGCCAGTTTAATCCACATGTGCTCTACCTTTCCTATCCCTTCGGCGGCTATAACGCCACGGCGGTGCAGGCGGCGAATGACGCCGGGTTTCATATGGCGGTGACGACGGTGCGTGGGAAGGTGAAGCCGGGGGACAATCCGTTTCTGCTAAAGCGGTTATATATCTTACGCACGGATTCGCTGGAGACGATGTCGCGGCTGATCAGTAACCAGCCGCAGGGGTAAACTTCGGCGCTGCGCCTGAGCGCGGCGCCGTGGTCATCAGGCGACCTGCACCGGAATCGCTTTTGCCTGGCGCTTCATTTCGTTGTCGCCTTCGAAGTAGGCGATGTTGGGCTGCCAGCGGCGCGCCTCTTCGTCAGACATGGTGACGAAGCTGGCGATGATCAGGATATCGCCGACGCTGGCGCAATGCGCGGCGGCGCCGTTAACGGAGATGATTCTGGAGCCCCGTTCGGCGGCAATGGCGTAGGTGGAGAAACGGTTGCCGTTGGTGACGTTCCAGAGGTGAATGGTTTCATTCTCCAGAATACCGGCCGCATCCAGGAAGTCCTGGTCAATGGCGCAGGAACCTTCATAGTGCAGGTCAGCCTGCGTCACTTTTACGCGGTGGAGCTTGCCCTGCAGCATATTACGCATCATAACTTCTACCCTTCAACCTTAATGTAGCAGAGCGGACACGACGTCCGCCCTGAGAAAAACCCGGGCAAGTATTGCCCGATTTTTACCCGCTGTCTACTGACCGAGCGTGACGATCTGGTTGTCGATCAGGCGGGCCTGACCGAGCCAGGCGGCCATCAGGATCACCGCGCGCTGGCTGGCATCGGTCAGTTCAAGCAGGGTGTCGGCATCGCGGATCTGAATGTCGTCGGCGCGGAAACCTTTCTCGTTCAGCTCCTGTTCGGCGATAGCGATGATCTCGTCGAGCTGACGGTCGCCGGCGGCCAGTTTTTCCGCCACCGCGCTCAGCACTTTATACAGGCCGGGAGCGATTTTGCGCTGGTCGGCGGTCAGGTAGCCGTTACGCGAGCTTAGCGCCAGGCCATCCTTCGCGCGGACGATCGGCACGCCGATAATATCGATATCGTAGCCCATGTCGGCAACCATCTTGCGGATCAGCGCCAGCTGCTGGAAGTCTTTCTCGCCAAAGCAGGCGACGTCAGGCTGAACCAGGTTGAACAGCTTACTGACGATGGTCGATACGCCGCGGAAATGGCCCGGGCGGCTGGCGCCTTCCAGCATGGTGGACAGGCCGGGGACGTCGACGTAGGTCTGGCCTTCGGTGCCCTGCGGGTAGACTTCCGCCGGCGTCGGCGCGAAGACAAAATCGACATGACGCTTGTTCAGCTTTTCACAATCATCCTGTAGGGTGCGCGGGTAGCGCGCCAGGTCATCGGCGCGGTCAAACTGCATCGGATTGACGAAAATACTGACCACCACCACGTCCGCGCTGGCTTTGGCTTCATCAACCAGCTTCATATGACCATCATGCAGGTTGCCCATCGTCGGGACCAGCGCGATACGCTTGCCTTCCTGACGCAGACGGCGGATATGCTGACGCAGCAGCAGCACGGATTCTATAATCAGCACAACAAGACTCCTTAATGGAAACTGTGTTCTTCGCCCGGATAGACCCCGGATTCGACTTCGGCAATATACTGCCGCACCGCGGCGCGGATGTCGCCCGCCTCGGCAAGGAAATTCTTGGCAAATTTCGGAATGTGGCCGCCAGTAATGCCGAAAGCGTCATGCATCACCAGGATCTGCCCATCGGTGACGTTGCCCGCGCCGATGCCGATCACCGGAATGGTCAGGGCTTCGGTGATGCGTTTCGCCAGGGCGACCGGGACGCACTCCAGCACCAGCAGTTGCGCGCCTGCCGCTTCCAGCGCTAACGCGTCTTCAAACAGGGTCTGCGCCGCATCGCCGCGTCCCTGCACTTTATAGCCACCGAAGACGTTCACCGACTGCGGCGTCAGGCCGAGATGGCCGCAAACCGGCACCGCGCGTTCCGCCAGCATCTTCACGGTCTCGGCCAGCCAGGCGCCGCCTTCGAGTTTGACCATATTGGCGCCAGCGCGCATCACGACGGCGGCATTTTCGAAGGCCTGCTCCGGCGTGGCGTAGGCCATAAACGGCAGGTCGGCGAGCAGCAGGCTGTTCGGCGCGCCGCGGCGGACGGCGCGGGTGTGATAGGCGATATCTTCTACGGTGACCGGCAGGGTGGAGTCGTGACCCTGCACCGTCATTCCCAGCGAGTCGCCCACCAGCAGCACATTAATGCCTTCATCGGCGAACAGCTTCGCGAAGCTATGGTCGTAGGCGGTAATGGTGGCAAAGCGCTTCTTTTCCTGTTTGCATTTCTGCAGCAGGGCAATGGTGGTCGGTTTCATAACATTTCCTGATGATGAAAGTCATATTAACCGGCATTCTAACAGCAGCATTCAGAGGGGCAATGATTTTGGGCAACCGATTACGACGATCGCCGCAAATGCTAAAAAAGGAGAGGGAATTACCAGATAGCGGGCTTTGCCGCGCCGAGATCATCCAGCACGGCGCGCAGCGCCATGCCGTCAGGAAAGTGGAGGTCCGGGGCGATCTCGAACAGCGGCCAGAGCATAAAGCCGCGGTTTCTCATATCGTAGTGCGGAACGGTCAGGCGCTCGCTGTTAATGACCGCATCGCCAAACAGCATAATGTCGAGATCGAGGGTGCGCGGCCCCCAGCGTTCGGCTTTGCGCACCCGACCCTGCTGCAGCTCAATGCGCTGGGTGTGATCGAGCAGCGCCTCAGGGGACAGCGTGGTTTCCAGCGCGACGGCGGCGTTGAGATAGTCTGGCTGATCCTGCGGGCCCAGCGGCGGCGTGCGGTAGAACGAAGAGACGTTCACCACGCGGCTGTGCGGTATTTCGCCCAGGGCGTGGATCGCCGCCTGCACCTGCGCCAGTGGCGAAGCGAGGTTACTGCCGAGGGCGATATAGGCCAGGGTCATGCGTTACCCTGGCGTGGCGCGCGCTTGCGCGGACGGCGGTGGCGACGGCGCGGCGCCGGATCGTCCCCGAGGTCGTTGAGCATATCTTTTTGCGCCGGCGGCGCGGCGACCTGGAATTCGCCCCACCATTTGGTCAGACGCTGCAGTTCGCCGTTGTTTTCAGCGCCAGCGCGTAGCTCCAGCAGATCGTAGGCGGCGCGGAATTTCGGATGCTCCATCAGCTTCCAGGCGCGTTTGCCCTGGCGACGGGACATGCGCAGCTGCAGCTGCCAGATATCGCGGATCAGGGTGGTGATGCGCTTAGGGATCGCCAGCGTACGGCAGGCTTCGTCCAGTACGTCGTTCATCGCCAGGGCGAAGGCGTCATAGTACGCCAGACCGCTCTCCTGGGCGATTTTCTGCGCTGTCTCCAGCAGCGGATACCAGAACATCACTGCGAACAGGAAGGCCGGATTGACGCGCATGTCGTTACGAATGCGGGTATCGGTGTTCTTCAGCACCTGGTTGATGATCCGCTCCATCGGGCTATCGCCGCGCTCGGTAAAGTAGCGGGTGATGGTCGGGAACAGCGGCTGGAACAGGTTGTATTCCCGCAGCAGCAGGTAGGTCTGATAGCCATGCCCGGCCTGCAGCAGCTTGAGCACTTCTTCGAACAGGCGCGCCGGCGGCACGTCATGGAGCAGGGCGGCCAGCCGTGGCAGCGGTTCGGCCGTTTCCGGACTGATGGTCATATCCAGCTTGGCGGCGAAGCGCACCGCGCGCAGCATGCGTACCGGATCCTCGCGATAGCGGGTTTCCGGATTGCCGATCAGGCGGATCACGCCGTCCTGCAGATCCTTCATGCCGCCGACGTAGTCGCGAACGGTAAAGTCCGCCACGCTGTAATAGAGGCTGTTGATGGTGAAGTCGCGACGCTGGGCGTCCTCTTCGATCGAGCCGAAGATGTTATCACGCAGCAGCATGCCGTTCTGGCCCCGCTGGGAGGTGACGCGATCGGTAGTGTGTCCTTCGTGATGGCCACGGAAGGTAGCGACCTCAATGATTTCCGGCCCGAACATGACGTGCGCGAGGCGGAAACGGCGCCCGACCAGACGGCAGTTGCGGAACAGCTTACGCACCTGATCCGGCGTGGCGTTGGTCGTGACGTCAAAATCTTTTGGCTTTTTGCCAAGCAGCAGGTCGCGGACGCCGCCGCCGACCAGCCAGGACTCGTAGCCCGCCTTGTTGAGGCGGTACATGACCTTGAGGGCGTTTTCACTGATATCTTTGCGGGAAATAGCATGCTGCTCACGCGGGATCACCGTCATAGGCGTTGGTTCGACGGCGGCTTCTGCCTCGCGCTCCTCACGGCTTAGCACCTTACGGCAAAAATTAGCGACTCGGGTAAAAATGGTGCACCTCGTAGTGTCAGACGGACTTCAGATCAACTGTACAGTGTAAAAATAGCGGCTAATCATAGCTCAGCGGGAGCCATTTGAGAATGCTCGATTTTCGCCGGCTGCCAGTTGGCGACGGCCTGGGCGAGTAAATCATCGATGCTCAGGGCCTGCCACTCCCCGGCGATCTCCTGATTCAGAAAGCGGAGCGCCCGGACGATTTCGGGGCGCGGATCGCCTTCCGGCAGCGCCGGCGCGTGGTTTTGTTTAGAGAGCTTATTGCCGTCGGCATTGAGGGCCAGCGGCAGATGGAGGTAGTCCGGCGCCTGCCAGCCAAAATGCTGATACAGCGAAATCTGCCGCACCGTCGGCTCAATCAGATCGGCGCCGCGGACGATCTCGGTGATCCCCTGAAAGTGGTCATCGACCACCACCGCCAGGTTGTAGGCAAACAGTCCGTCGCGACGGTGGATAATAAAATCTTCTCGCGCCAGCGGCTCGTTGGCGACCAGCGTGCCGCGCAGGCGGTCGGTGAACTGCAGAACCGGACGGGTCTGGCGCAGACGCAGCGCGGCGTTTTCCGCGCCCAGCCCAAGGTCGCGGCAGTGACCATCATAGATCCCGCCTACGGCGTGGATCCGCGCGCGGGTGCAGGTGCAGTAGTAGCTCAGCCCTTGCTCGCTCAGCCAGGCCAGCGCCTCGCGGTAGGCTTCGTGCCGTTGCGACTGCCAGAGCACCTCGCCGTCCCAGTGCAGACCGTAGTGGTCGAGCTGGCGCAGGATGGTGTCGGCGGCCCCGGGGACTTCGCGCGGCGGGTCGATATCTTCAATACGAACGCGCCAGATACCCTGGTTCGCGCGGGCCTGCAGGTAGCTGCCGAGCGCGGCGATCAGAGAGCCGAAGTGGAGTTCGCCGGAGGGGGAGGGAGCAAAGCGCCCTATATAGCGTGAGTCAGTCATGGTACGGACAACAGAACCAGGCGGGAGAGACTCCCGCCAGAGAGTGAGGCAGCAGGGGATTAGCCCGCCATCTGTTTTTCGCGAATTTCCGCCAGGGTTTTGCAGTCAATGCACAGATCCGCTGTCGGACGCGCTTCCAGACGGCGAATGCCGATCTCCACGCCGCAGGATTCGCAGTAGCCGAAGTCTTCGTCTTCAACTTTTTTCAGCGTTTTCTCGATCTTTTTGATCAGTTTACGTTCGCGGTCGCGGTTACGCAGCTCCAGGCTGAACTCTTCTTCCTGGGCGGCACGGTCTACCGGGTCCGGGAAGTTAGCAGCTTCATCCTGCATGTGCGATACGGTGCGATCCACTTCATCCCTGAGTTGATTACGCCATGCTTCAAGAATACGCTTGAAGTGCGCCAGCTGGGCTTCGTTCATATACTCTTCGCCCGGTTTCTCTTGGTACGGCTCCACCCCAGCGATGGCGAGAATACTCAGGGACGATGTTTTACGGTTTTGCCCTTCTTGCATGTTGCTTCTCCTTAACACGCACTATCGATCCCCATGTGGGGGAAAATCAGGCCGCTATAAATAGCAGATGCTTTTCCGGATAGCAATTATCTAAACGTTACACTTGACAACCCTGTGAAGAAAAGCGTATTCGCGCTTGCGACCCGAACACTATTTAGCCACTTATTTACCGGGGTTTAACACCACGGCGATCGGCTTATTCAGAGTCATCCTCGTCGTAGAAAGTTCCGCTTTCCAGGCGAGAATTTCCACCCCCTTGTCGCGGGCTTCTGTTAACAGCTGTGCGTATCTGGCATCAATATGATGCGCGGGAGAGAAACGGTCAATTGCCGAATGCAGGACGGCAAATAAAATCACCGCGCGGTCGCCATTTGCCGCGACGGCCATCAGCTCCCGCAGGTGCTTCTGTCCGCGCATAGTCACCGCATCAGGAAAATAACCGTATTCTTTCTCCGCCAACGTAACCGATTTCACTTCAATATAGCAGTTTTGGCGATCATCTGCCTGTAACATAATATCGATACGGCTATTCTCAGCGCCATATTTCACTTCGCTTTTCAGCTGGTTATAGCCGGAAAGTTCAGGGATTATTCCAGAGGAAATTGCTTCTTTCGCCAGCGTATTCGCGCGCAGCGTGTTGACGCAAATAACGGCACCCTGCTGCGTTTCAGTTAATTCCCAGGTATGGGCATATTTGCGCTTCGCATTGTCAGAAGTGGAATACCAGACGGTGTCGCCCGGGACGGCGCAGCCGGTCATGGCACCGGTATTTGGGCAGTGGAGCGTCAATTCGCGGCCATCGGGGGTCACCACGTCGGCAAGAAAACGTTTGTAACGTTTAAGCAAAATGGCGGGTTGCAACGGCGGATCAAACTGCATCAATTTTCCTTATCAAACGGATAATGTTCCAGCGCCGTGTAGCGCGTGCGCCCGCGGCTAAAGCTGGATTCATAGAGCACGAACTCGTTCACCGGAAACGTCCAGCGAAAGCCGGGCGGCGGGATCGGCACCGCCTGACGGGCATCGCGCCACAGGGTAATGTGCGGATGAAACGGCTGCGGACTCTGATAGCAGCCGCTGCGCGCCGCCTGAGCGCGCAGCATACTGGCAAGCTGCAGCAGGCCGCGCGGTGGCTGACGGGTCCCGAGCCAGACCACCCGCGAACGCAGCCACTGTCCGGCATCGTCCAGCGTCAGGGTAAAGCCCGGCTGCTGGAGGCGGCCGGCGAGGGCAGACAGCGCCCGCTGTTTTTCCGCGCTTACCTCGCCGAGAAACGCCAGCGTCAGATGAAGGTTATCCGCCGCGACGGGCCTGCCGGCATCCTCAGGGAAGTGCGTTGCCCGCCACTGGACAATCTGTTTGCGGACGGCAGGCGGCAGTTCAATCGCAAAAAACAGCCTTTTCGGCTCAGACATGATAGAGACTCGGTAATGAATTAGGGGGATGCTACAATGCGAGCCCCTGAATGTTAACCCCCGGAGCCTTTTGTGTCCTCATTGCCGGTTGCCGCCGTCCTCCCAGAACTGTTATCCGCCCTGCAGCATGCGCCGCAGGTTTTGCTCAACGCGCCGACCGGTGCCGGGAAGTCGACCTGGCTGCCGCTGCAGATCCTCGCTGAGGGTAACATCGCGGGACGCATTATCCTGCTGGAGCCGAGGCGTCTGGCGGCGCGCAATGTCGCGCAGCGGCTGGCTGAACTGCTCGGCGAAAAGCCAGGGGAGACCGTGGGTTACCGCATGCGTGCCGAAACCTGCGTCGGGCCACAGACCCGCCTGGAGGTGGTCACGGAGGGGATCCTGACGCGCATGATCCAGCGCGATCCCGAGCTGACGGGCGTGGGGCTGGTGATCCTCGATGAGTTTCACGAGCGCAGCCTGCAGGCGGATCTGGCGCTGGCACTGCTGCTTGATGTCCAGCAAGGGTTACGTGACGATCTCAAACTGCTCATCATGTCGGCGACCCTCGATAACGATCGCCTGCAGAGTCTGCTGCCTGAGGCGCCGGTGGTGGTCTCGGAGGGGCGCGCTTATCCGGTGGAGCGTCGCTTCAGCCCGCTCTCCGCGCACCAGCGTTTTGATGAGGCGGTGGCGTTAGCGGCGGCGGAGCTCCTGCGGCATGAACAGGGATCGATGCTGCTGTTTCTGCCCGGCGTCGGCGAGATCCAGCGCGTTCTAGACCAGCTGACGGAGCGCGTGGCGGAGGATGTCATCCTCTGCCCGCTGTATGGCGCTTTGCCCCTAAGCGAGCAGCGCAAAGCGATCCTCCCGGCGCCGGCCGGGAAGCGCAAAGTGGTGCTGGCCACCAACATTGCCGAGACCAGTTTAACCATCGAGGGCATCCGCCTGGTGGTCGACACCGCCCAGGAGCGTGTTGCCCGCTTTGACCCGCGCACCGGCCTGATCCGGCTGGTGACGCAGCGCATCAGCCAGGCATCGATGACCCAGCGCGCCGGACGCGCCGGTCGTCTCTCCCCGGGGATCTGCCTGCATTTGCTCGGCAAAGAACAGGCCGAACGAGCGGCGGCGCAGAGCGAACCGGAGATCCTGCACAGCGATCTGTCGGCGCTGTTGCTGGAGCTGCTGCAGTGGGGTTGCCACGATCCGGCCTCGCTGGCCTGGCTGGATCAGCCGCCGGCGGTGAACCTGGCTGCCGCGCGCCGCCTGCTGGAGGCGCTCTCGGCGCTGGACGGCGAGCGGCTGTCGGCGTTTGGCCGCAAAATGGCCACCCTCGGCAACGAGCCCCGGCTGGCGGCGATGCTGGCCGCTGCGCAGACCGATGACGAAGTGGCGACGGCGGCCAGGCTGGCGGCGATCCTTGAGGAGCCGCCGCGCGGCGGGCTGGTGGATTTGGGCGCCGTCTTTTCCCGTCAGCAGGCCAACTGGCAGCAGCGCGCGCAGCAGCTGATGAAGCGTCTGGCCTGCCGCAGCGGCCAGCCCGATGCGGGACGAATGGCTGCGCTCCTGGCGTCGGCCTTCGCCGACCGCATCGCCCGCCGCCGCGGTCAGGAGGGACGCTATCAGCTGGCGAACGGTATGGGCGCGATGCTGGACGCCGACGACGCGCTGGGCCGCCATGAGTGGCTGATCGCTCCGCTGCTGCTGCAGGGCAGCGCCTCACCGGATGCCCGCATGCTGCTGGCTCTGCCGGTGGATATCGGCGAGCTGATCGCCGCCCGTCCCGAGCTGGCGCAGCGTTCCGACACGGTGGAGTGGGATGAAGCGCAGGGGACGCTGAAAGCCTGGCGGCGGACGGTGACGGGCCAGCTGGTGATTAAGACCCAGCCGCTGGCGAAGCCCTCTGAGGCGGAGCTGCATCAGGCGATGCTCAACGGGATTCGTGAGAAAGGCCTCGGTGTGCTCAACTGGACGCCAGAGGCCGAGCAGCTGCGGCTGCGGCTGCAGTGTGCGGCGCAATGGCTGCCGGAAGAGGCGTGGCCCGCGGTGGATGACGCTTCGCTGCTGGCCTCGCTGGAGGCATGGCTGCTGCCGCAGATGAACGGCGTTCACTCGCTGCGGGCGCTGAAGGCGCTGGATCTGCGGCAGGCGCTCCAGGACTGGCTGCCGTGGCCGCTGCGCCAGAAGCTGGATCGCGAGCTGCCGACGCACTATACCGTGCCGACCGGCAGCCGTCTGGCTATCCGTTACCATGCGGAGAACCCGCCGGCGCTGGCGGTGCGTATGCAGGAGATGTTCGGCGAGGCCACGACGCCGGTTATCGCCGAGGGGCGAGTGCCACTGGTGCTGGAGCTGCTGTCGCCCGCTCAGCGTCCGTTGCAGATCACTCGCGATCTCAGCGCCTTCTGGCAGGGGAGCTACCGTGAGGTACAGAAAGAGATGAAGGGACGCTATCCGAAACACGTCTGGCCGGACGATCCGGCCAACGCCGCCCCGACCCGGCGCAGCAAAAAATATTCGTAGCCCCAGGCGCCGGGCGGCATTCTGCCCGGCCAGTCGAACCACTCACGCTAGACCATCTGCTGCCAGAGAAAAACGCCCCCTCCCGCCAGCGCCAGCCAGGGGCCGAAGGCCAGCGGCTGCTGCAGCGACTGCCGGGTCCACAGGCGCTGCAGCAGGGTCCACATCAGCCCGCTGGCCGAGGCGAACAACAGCACCTGCGGCAGAGCCTGCCAGCCGCACCAGGCGCCCAGCGCCGCCAGCAGCTTAAAATCGCCATAGCCCAGAGCCTCTTTGCCGGTCAGCAGGCGGAACAGCCAATAGACCGACCACAGCGCCAGATAACCAGCCATCGCCCCGGCGACCGCGTCCGGCAGCGCAATGTACACCTCGTTAAGATTAAACAGCAGTCCGGCCCACAGCAGGGGCAGGGTCAGGCGATCGGGCAGCAGCTGGGTCCGGGCATCAATCCGCGCCAGTATCAGCAGAAAGGAGAGCAGCACCAGGCCGCCCGCCAGCGCCAGTCCCGGTGCGAGCAGCGCCCCGGCGAGGATAAACAGCAGGCCGGTGGTCAGCTCGGTCAGCGGATAGCTCCACGAGATGCGCGCCTGACAGCAGCGGGCGCGACGGCCTAGCCAGAGGAAGCTGAGCAGCGGAATATTGTCCCGCCAGGCGATCGGCTGGCGACACTGCGGACAGGATGAGCCCGGCGTGCTGAGGGTTAGCGGCTCGTCGTCCGCGGTCTGGGCCAGCATGCGCGGCAGACGGTAGATCACCACGTTGTAAAAGCTGCCCAGCGCCAGGCCGAACAGCAGCAGAAAGCCATACCAGATAAGAGGGAAATGCAGCGATAATGCGGCTAATGTCGTCATTTTTGCTCCTTTAATCACCATTTTCCCTGCAGCTGCCACGGCGTCGGGCCCGGGTCGTTTTTGGCCATCGGGCGGGTGACCAGCAGCGCCAGCAGGGGCGGTATCCCCTGCCTGGGCTGTAGCGTACCGTGAAACAGATAGCGGCCATCGGGCGACAGGGTGCCCTCGCCGCTGAGGCTCAGCTGATGAGAATCCTGGCGGATGGCCAGCGCCACGGCGCCGGTCGCCGTACAGCTTAAGGTGCCACTGACCTGGGCTAACTCGAGGCTACCGACCGGAGAGTGCAGCCTGGCCTGACGCCACTGCGCGCGTCCGGCGGTGATTTGCTGACAGCGCCCCTCGCTGAAGTGCGCTTCGGCCAGGCTGAAAGTGACCTCTCCTTCGGCGCTGACGGGCATGGTCGGCGTTAGCCAGCGACCGAGCAGGCTGGCTGGGGCGGTGAGCCGCCCCTCCTGCAGGCGCAGATCGCGGATCCCCCACAGCCGGGCCTGACCCTCCACGCCGCGGGGATCGCTGAGCGCGATCTGCCAGCCAGCCAGGGTGAGCGACCACGTCAGCCGCTCAAGCCGTTCCCCGCGCCAGGAGACTGACTGTGCCGCGCCGCGCCAGATGCTGCCGCTGAGGTTGGCCACCTGTACCTCGGGCGGCAGCATCGGGACTAACAGGCGCGCCGGGGCGGTGGCGGTCAACCACAGCAGATAGAGCGCCAGCAGCAGCGCCACCGCGAACCCGTTAGCTTTCATCGTCGCGCTCCAGCAGCAGATGGTTGACCGTGACCCAGCCCGGCCGCGACGGCTGTGCGGTTACGGATAGCGAGACCGCGTTGACGCCGCGCATCGCCGGGGCGTCCAGCCAGTCCATCAGCGCCTGAAAGGCGCAGGGCTGAAGGGTGACCTGAAGACGTTTTCCCTGCGGCTGCAGACGAACGACTTCCAGCCCGTGGCTCGCCGCCTCGCGCATCACCAGCGCGGTGAGCGCCTCTTTTGCCGCCGGCGCGGGCTGCTGGCTGAGCTGCTGCAGGCGCGGACCCTGCTGCGTCATCCAGCGCAGGCTGGCCTGTTCTTTCACCAGGGTTTGCCGCCACTGCGCCTCGCGGGCTCGCCAGGGCTGCCACAGCCCGTACCAGAGGGCGCACACCACCAGCAGTCCCGCGAGTCCGAGCAGCAGGCGCTGCTCCGACGGCGTGCGCTGCCGCCACCAGATAAACAGATTAGCCATCGTTTTCCTCCAGCGTCAGTTGTCCTTCAATGCCATCCGGTTTCGTGCTCATGTCGCCTGGCCGGACGCGAAACCGCGGCTGCGCCCGCTGGGTGAACTGCTCCAGCGCCAGGGAAGAGGCCGCGGCGATATCCAGCTGCAGACGGTTGGCCGCGGCATCCCAGCTCAGCGCCCGCAGGCGGATCCCCGGCGTTTCGCTGATGATGTTCTGCAACGCGCTGAGGCGGTCGACGAGGGGGGCATGCTGCGCCTGACGGGCGAGGGTTTGCAGATGCTGCTGCATCTGCAGTCGCGGGTTAATCACCTTTTTCTCCGTAGGAAACCAGCGATGATAGTAGGCCCGGCTGGCCTGCTGGGCCGCCTCGGCCTGGCGCGCCAGATCGCGATGATCCAGTACGCTGTTCACCGCCGCCAGCAGCGCCAGGGCCAGCGCGGCATACCGCGCCGGACGCCAGCTCCCCTGCGCAGGCTGCCGACGGCGGATGGCAAACTCTCCCTGCAGCAGACTGAGCTTCTGCGCCGCCGGATGATTTGCAGCGAGGGAGAGCAGCGTCTGCGCAGGCTGCGCGCGCCACGCTCCCGGCGCCCCGGGCGGCGGCGAATAGCTGTCGATGACGTGCTCTTCCGCCTCGTCCTGCAGCAGCTCCGCCAGCCAGGAACTTTCCGCCGCCATGCCGCTCCATGGCTGGTGGCGGATCAGCCACTGCTCGTCCACCTGGACCGCGCTCCACGCCGGCGGTTGCCAGGGCAGGGCCAGCACATCGGGCGTCAACGCCAGGGGCCGTAGGGAGAGCGACTCGCAGCGCGCCAGCCAGTCGCGCATTTTTTGCCGCTGCACGGCGACGATCTCGCACTGGGCCTGCTGGCGGTGGAGCAGGGCAAAATGGGTGGCTTCCACATCGTCGGCCAGCTGCTCTTCCAACAGGAACGGGGCCACCTGCAGCGGCGGTTTACGCAGGCCCGCCGGCAGGCTGAGGGGGTGAAACGCGCAGTCGCTGGCCGGGATCAGCACCCAGGCCGGATAATGCGCCGCCAGCGCCGGGAAAGGGCTGGCGTCGTCAGCCGGCCACCGGCCGCTGGCTTCGTGATGCGGATCGCCGGGGGCGAAGAGTTGCCAGTGCAGCGGCACCTGCCCGGGGGCGAAGCGCACGATCAGCATGGCCTGGGGGGAAGCGTTAAACTTATTCATCAACCACCATAGAAAGTCCGTATCGCCGCTGGACGACGGTAAAGGCGCGCCCCTCCTGTTGCAGGACGCTGTGCAGCTGAAAGCGAAGGTTGCCGGTCACCACGGTGAAGGCGGCGATAAAGCGTGTGCTGCGCACCGTCAGCCAGGGGCGGGCGAGCGTGGTATCGGTTTTCTGCAGCGTAGGCTGCGCGAGAAACGCGGCGACGCTGCTCCACCCGGTTCGCGGGCGGTTGTGCAACAGCTGTTGCGCCTCCTGCAGCGTCAGATCGCCGGGAAAGAGGGCCACCAGCAGGGCGGCCTGTGAGGGCCGCAGGGTGTTGACATTGACCTGCAGCGCGTCATCCGGCTGGACGCAGACGAAGGGGAGCAGGCGCTGATAGAGCGCGGCGTCCATACCGGCCAGCAGGCGCAGCTCGCTGACGTCCTGCATCGGCTGGTTGGCGGCGAGATAGCCCGGGGTTTGCGCCATATAAACCTCGTCCTCCGCCCCGTTCAGTCGCGGCTGGCCGTCGCTGTCCGTCCAGTCGCCGAGGGCGGCGGCGATCTGGCTGGCGCGCAGCGGTGATTCGCCGAGCAGCGCCAGCAGCCGGACGAAGACGTCGGTCGGGTAGGGCGTTTCGCCGCTGGTCTCATCCGCGCGATGGTTGATGGCATTGAGGTTAAAGCAGGCGTGCCCGTCGCGGATCGTGGCGAGGATTTCGCCATCGTCGAGGGTAAAGCGGCGTCCCTCCTGCGCCCAGGTTTGCGCCAGGTTCGTTTGACTGGGCGAGTCCAGCGCGTCGCGTTGCAGCAGCGCAGCGGCCATGTTTTCCGCCGCCAGGGCGTACCATCTGGCCTGCAGATTATCGAGGGTCACGGCGGTGTGTTGATACATGACCGAGGTGCGTTCGGTCATGGCGCTGGCGAGGATCATCATCAGGGCGAGGATGAACAGCACCATCAGGAGCGCGACGCCGCGTTGCCGATTTTTCACTGGCCGCCCCCCGGGGTAAGTAAAAACAGGCGGGTTATCTCCCCGCTGTTCGCCAGGATCAGGGTGATCTCCAGCCCCTGCGGCAGCGTCTGAGGGCGGTCCCAGGTCTCCTGCCAGCGCCCGTCGGCATAAAACCGCAGGCGAAACGCCGTCACCCCGCGCAGCAGCACCCGGACCGTCGGCTGGCTGCCGGTCAGCGGATCCTGCTGATCGAAGCTCAGCCGTTCAAGCTGCTGCTGGCGCAGGCGGTAGCTGACGTTCTGGATCTCCGAGCGCGGGAGGATCCCCAGCGGATTCGGCCAGCCGCTGCGGCTGAAGGCCAGCCCCCAGTCATCGCTCTGCAACTGAAAACGTCCGGCAAAGAAAAGCGTGTCGCTGTTTCTGGCGCGACGGGGAATGATGTGCGTGACATCGTCGGCTATCTGGCGAAAAGCGCGCTGGAGGGCGGCGATCTGCTGGCTCTTCTCGCGGGTGAGGCCATCGGCGCGGATGACGTTCTGCAGCACCATCACGGCGGCGGCGCTGAGGACGGCGAGGATAGCCAGCGCCAGCAGCGTTTCAATCAGGGTGAAACCGCGCATTTTCGTTATCATGGCGGCGTCACCCAGGTGCGCAGAGTCGCCAGCGGCGCGGGATCGCTTTTTTGCCGCCGGACCTCCACGTCCAGCGCCCGCAGCTGCGGCAGCGCGGTTTCCACCCCCTGCCAGCGGACGAACCAGCGCGTCCCGGCGGCCTCCACGGTGGTTTCAGACCAGCTGAGGGCAGGCCAGCGTTTCTCCAGCCGCAGCTGCACCAGCTGATTATCCGCCAGCCAGCTGGCGAGGATTTTCTCTTCCATACGCCCGAGCTGCCGCGTCTGCTGCAGGGTGGATTGCATCACCGCCAGGCCGGCGAGGGTGAAAATCACCAGCGCGACCATCACTTCGATAAGCGTCATTCCGCTCTCGCGTTTCATGGCTGCTCCCGCGCCGCCAGCGGCTGACTGTCGCCCTGGGCGTCGATGTTGATGCCCGTCGCGGCGTCAATCCGCAGCTGAAACGGGGTCACTTCGCCACCGGGAAAGATGATCACGTCGGGCTGCTCGCCCGGCGTCCACGCCTGGCCGTTGGGAAAGCGCAGCGTCAGCCTGGCACGCGGGAGGGTTTCCGCCGTGGTGGCGCGCCCGGCCTGCAGCGGCAGCCACTGCGCGTTGCCCCAGCGGTCGTCAGCCGCCGCCGGGGCACCTTCGTCGGCAGGCTGCAGGCGCATAAACTGCCAGCGGTCAGGGTGGATAACGATCCCGAAGAGCTGGCCGGTTTGCTGCCCGCGCTCGCGGACAAAATCCAGCTGCGCCTGAAAGCGCGCCAGGATCTGCGTGGCCTCCTGGGTGCGGGCGGAGGGAAACGCCAGCAGCACCATGCTGGCGCTGACGCCGATCAGCAGCAGGACCAGCATCATTTCCAGGAGGGTGAAACCGCGCTGAGACACTATTTCTTCCCGAGGGTCCAGTTGCCGATGTCGTCATTGGTGTCGGGCATCCCGTCCGGGCCGACGCTGAAGACGTCGATGGCGCCATGCTGACCGGGGCTTAACAGCTGATACTCATTTCCCCATGGGTCCTGCGGCAGGCGGCGGATATAGCCGCCTTCCGGGTAGTTGCGGGCATGCGGCTCGACTGCCGGGGCGGTCACCAGCGCCTGCAGACCCTGTTCGGTATTCGGGTAGCGGCTGTTGTCCAGCTTATACATGTCCAGCGCCCCCTCGAGCGCCACCAGATCGCTGACCACCTTCTGGCGGTCCGCTTTCTCCTTGTTGCCCATCAGGTTAGGTACCACCAGGCTGGCGAGGATGCCGAGAATGACGATCACCACCATAATTTCCAGTAACGTGAAGCCGCGTTGCCGTTGCATAGTTTTCTCCATTAATACAGTCACATACTCATAAGGGTATTCAGTTGCAGGATCGGCTGCAGGATGGCCAGCACGATAAACAGCACCATGCCGGCCATGGTGACCACCAGCAGGGGTTCAAACAGGCTGAGGGACATCTGGATCTGCGCGCTCAGTTCCCGGTCCTGGTTCTCCGCCGCGCGCTCCAGCATGGCGGTCAGCTCACCGCTCTGTTCGCCGCTGGCGATCATGTAGCGCATCATCGGCGGAAACAGCGCCGTGGCCTCCAGCGCGCGATGCAGGCTGACGCCTTCGCGCACCGACTCGCTGGCGGTCTCCAGCTGGCTGCGCGCCCAGGCATTGCTGAGAACGCCCGCGCTGATGCGCATCGACAGCAGCAGCGGCACCGCGCTGGCGTTGAGAATGCTTAAGGTGCGGGCGTAGCGCGCGCTGTTGACGCTGCGCGTCACGCGGCCGATGACCGGCAGGCGCAGAAGCGCCCGGTCCCAGGCGAGCCGCCGGGCAGGCTGGCGCAGCAGATAGCGCAACCCCAGCAGCGCCAGTAACGACAGCAGCACCAGCCAGGGGCCCGCGCTGCGCACCATGTCGCTCAGGCTCATCAGCAGCCGGGTAGAGAAGGGCAGAGCCTGTTTAAGATGGACAAACTGCTCGACGACTTTCGGCACCACGGTGGAGAGCAGAATGGCGATCACGCTGATGGCGACCAGCGTCAGCACGATGGGGTAGATCATCGCCTGCAGCAGGCGGGCGCGAAGCTGCTGGCGCTGCTCGGTATAGTCCGCCAGCCGATTCAGCACGCCGTCGAGATGGCCGGAGGTTTCGCCAGCCGCCACCATGGCGCAGAACAGGCCGTCGAAGCAGGCGGGATAGCCGCGCATCGCCTCCGCCAGCGAATGGCCTTCGAGCACTTTGCTCCGCACCCCGGCCATTAACGTTCTCAGCGGCGCCTTTTCGCACTGCTGGGCGACGGCATCGAGCGCTTTCTCCAGCGGAATGCCGGCGGCGACCAGGGTGGCCAGCTGGCGAGTGAGCAGGGCTAAATCACCGGCGCTGGTGCGCCGGGTAAGGAGTCCGCCGCGCCACAGCCGGCTCGCCGGGTCGGCGGCGGCCACTTCCAGCGCCAGCCAGCCTTTGTCCCGCAGCAGCTGGCGGGCGTGGCGGGCGGAGTCGGCCTGTTGAACGCCGCGGCGGGTTTTGCCCTGCGCGTCCAGCGCCTGATAGCGGAACAGGGCCATCTCAGACGCTATCCGCCGTTTGCTGTTCGGTGACCCGCATCACCTCCTCCCAGCTGGTGATCCCCGCCAGCGCTTTATCGCGCCCGGCATGGCGCAGGGTCTGCCAGGCCGGCCCCAGCTGCTGGATCAGGGTGATCTCATTTTCGCCGCGGTGGATGGCGGCGCGGACGCGGTCGTCGATCGGCAGCAGCTCGTGAATGCCGGTGCGTCCGCGATAGCCGGTGAAATTACACCGGGCGCAGCCTTTTGGCCGCCACAGCGGCGTGCCGGTCGGGACCGCCATCTGCCGGGCGGTATCGGCATCCGCCTGCGTGGGCTGACGGCAGTGCGGGCACAGTTGGCGCACCAGCCGCTGCGACATCACCGCCAGCAGCGACGTGGAGAGTAAAAAAGGCTCCACGCCCATATCCTGCAGACGGGAAATAGCGCCCAGCGCGCTGTTGGTGTGCAGGGTCGACAGCACCAGGTGTCCGGTCAGCGAGGCCTGGACGGCGATCTGCGCGGTTTCGCCATCGCGGATTTCGCCCACCAGCACCACGTCCGGATCCTGGCGCAGGATGGCGCGCAGGCCGCGGGCGAAAGTCATCTCGACTTTGGCGTTGACCTGAGTCTGGCCGATGCCCTCCAGCTCATACTCCACCGGATCTTCAATGGTCATGATGTTGCGCTCCCGGGCGTCGAGGCGGCTGAGGGCGGCGTAGAGCGTCGTGCTTTTCCCGGATCCGGTCGGCCCGGTGACCAGAATGATGCCGTGTGGCCGGGCGATCAGCGCGTCGACCTGGTCGAGCAGGGCGGGGGGCATGCCCAGCGTCAGCAGATCCAGGTTGACGCTGTTTTTGTCCAGCAGGCGCAGCACCACGCGTTCCCCATGGCTGGAGGGCAGGGTGGAGACGCGCACGTCTATTGCCCGCCCGCCGATGCGCAGCGCCATACGGCCATCCTGGGGAACCCGTTTTTCCGCAATGTCCAGGCTCGCCATCACCTTGATACGCGAAATTAACAGCGCGGCCAGCCGCCGCTGCGGGCGGAGAATTTCCCGCAGCACGCCGTCGACGCGAAAGCGGATCTGCAGATGGCGCTCATAGGTTTCGATATGGATATCGGAGGCTTTCTCTTTGATGGCCTCGGTGAGCATGGCGTTGATCAGACGGATAATCGGCGCATCGTCCTCGCTGTCGAGCAGATCGTCGGTATCCGGCAGCTCTTCGGCGAGGGTATAGAGGTCAAGCTCATTGCCGATGTCGGCCATCATCCGGTGCGCTTCCGCCGAGTCGCGCTGATAGCTGAGCACCAGCGCTTTCTCGAACGCGTCCGGCGCCAGACGGCTGACGCTCATCGGCCCGTCAGCCAGGCGGCGCGCTTCCAGCAGCGCCCGGGCGGCGGTGTCCGCGCGGCACAGCGCTTCGCAGCGTTCGCCGTCGCTCAGCAGCACCAGATGGTGCGCGCGGGCCCAGGCGAAGGGCAGCAGCGGACGGCGTTCGGCGGCTGGCGTCATAGGCGGCCTCCGAGGTTAAAAGCGTCAATGGCGGCGCTGACCTGGCGGAAGGCCTGGGTCTCCTGCTGCGGGTAGATGTGCAACAGATCGTTGCTGAGCGATGCTTCGCTGCTCTCTTTGCCCCGCTGTTTGGTTTGCGCATCGTTGAAGGCGGTGTACTGGCCGGAAGAGGCCTGGCGGTACTCATCGCGGTCGCGAATAATGGTCGGGCGGATAAACAGCATCAGGTTGCGCTTCGACACTTTCTTGCTGTCGGAGCGGAACAGCGCGCCGATCACCGGGATGTCGCCGAGCAGCGGCACTTTGTCGGCGGTATCGGTGACGCTTTTATCCAGCAGCCCGCCAACCACCACCGTTTCGCCGCTGCCGACCAGCACGGCGTTATTCACCGTCCGGGTATTAAAGGTCGCTCCGAGATCGCTGCTGGTGCTGGAGGCCGAATCGGCGACGCTCGATACTTCCTGCTCAATCTCCAGCAGCACGGCATCGCCTTCGTTAATCTGCGGCTTCACCTTCAGCTTAATGCCCACGGTTTTGCGCTCGACGGTATTAAAGATGTTGTCGCCGGAGGTGGTTTGCGAGCCGGTTAACACCGGGACTTCCTGGCCGACGTTGAAGGTGGCTTGCATATTGTCGAGGGTGACGATGCTGGGGGTGGCCAGAATATCGTTCTTGGTACTGCTGGAGAGGGCGGTCAGCAGCATCGCCCAGTTCCCCTGATAGAAACCGGCGGCGATACCGTTAAACGAGCCGAGGGCGCTGGCCAGCGAGCTGCTGATGGTGCCGTCTTTGTTGTACTGGTTGGCGCCGGCGATGACGCTGGATATCGGCAAACCGCTGTTGGTGAACTGGGTCATGCCGGCGTTTTTATTGGCCCACTGGATACCGAGATTGAGGCCGTCGGCATCCTGCACTTCGGCGATAATCGCCTCCACCAGCACCTGCGGGCGGCGGATATCCAGCTGGGCGATCACTCGCTCCAGATCGTTCATCACGTCCGGCGCGGCGGTGACGATCAGGGCGTTGGTCTGGCCGTGGGCTTTGATAATGATATTTTTATCGATCGCGGCCACCGGTTTGGCGCTTTGCTTATCGTTCTGCAACGAGCTGCTGATCCCGGTCAGGACCTCCACCAGATCGGCGGCTTTGGCGTACTTCAGGTAGATCACTTTGGTGTTGCCCTGCACCGCCTGCTGGCGGTCGAGCTGTTTGATCATGGCGATAATGCGTTGGCGCGAGTTTGGCTCGCCGCTCACCAGCACCGAGTTGGTACGCTCATCGGCCACCACGTTCGCCACCATCGATCCCGGCAGCGCCGATTTGCTGGTGTCTTTATTGAGTTCGGTAACCAGTTTGACCACCTCCGCGGCGGAGGCCCAGGAGAGAGGCACGGTCACCACGCTGCGATCCCCGGCGTTGTCGACGCGTTCGACAATAGTCAGCAGGCGTTTGATCACCGCCGCGCGGCCGGTCATCAGCAGGACGTTGGAGGGTTCATAATGGACCACGCTGCCGGCGCCAGCGTTATCGTTCAGCTGGCGGAGCAGCGGCGCGAGATCGCGGGCGGCGACGTTGGTCAGGGGCACCACCCGGGTGACGACCTCATCGCCTTCGCCCGGCGCGGCCTCGCTGGCGACCGGAACGGCCGAGGTCTTGGCATCTTTAGCGCGGACCACCTTCAGCACGCCGTTATTCATATTAATCACGGCGAAGCCGTATACATCCAGCACGCTGAGGAAGAATTGATAATATTGCTCTTCATTGAGCATATCGTAACTGCGCACGGTGATAGTACCGCGTACGCTGGGATCGATAATCACCGTTTTATTCAGGTTTTTGCTGACGGTATTGATAAATTCCTGGATATCGGTGCCTTTAAAACTGGCGGAAAATTCCTCCGCGGCGGCCGGGGAAAATAGCAGCGGGGTTAATATCAGCAGCGCAGGCAGCATTTTTCGCAGGCGTTTCATGGTTGGCAATTATTCATCCCCCAGGGCGAAAGCAATATCGTGTCGTTGGCCTTCCCGCTCAACGGTTAGCGTTATTTCGGTCATGTCGGCCAAATTCTGCAGCGCCTGTTGCGCTTGTTCCTGATCGCGTAAATCGATGCCATTTAAGGCAATCGCCAAATCATTTGCCTGTAGGCCGGCCTGGCGAAACAGCGAGGGGTCTTTGCCTGGGTTAAGTCGATAGCCCTGCAGTTTGTCGCCGCTGAGTACCGGCGAAATCGTTAAATACGTGAGGATATTTTGCGGCTGCTCGCGGAGTCGCTTCATCAGGGGCGGACGGGGCGCGGCGGCGGGCGATGACGACGGCGCGCGGGTATCGTTAAATAATAAAATGGCCTCCTGGCGCCCCTGATAGTTGACGATGATCCGGTCTGGCAGGATGGCAGCGATCTGCGCATCGTACCCCGGGGTGGTATCGCCGACGCTAAGGCTAACCTGCTGATTTCCCTTTTCAATAATCGCGATGGATCGCGCCGGGTTGCTGCTGGCGAGCAGCCCGGCCAGACGTAGCTTCAGGCTGGAAACCGGCACCTGATTGAGGCTGGTGGCCGCCGCTGGCGCGGGGGGGTTTTTAGCCGCCAGGCCAAACAGGGTAAATGCGGGCCGCACGTTTTTTAATTCCGGTTCCGCTGCCGGAGGTGCGGTTAACGGCAGGGCGGAAATATCCTCAGAACTGACAGGGAATACCACCCGCCAGGTTAATTTCGCCAGCTGCGGAATGGCGGTTATTAATATGATGAGCGTCACAATTTGGGGTAATAATTTAATTATCCCTTTATTTATATTTGTTAACCCCATCACAGAAACTGGCATTTTAATTCCTTTGCTAATTTATTTTTCTGCACGCTGGCGTAATACCCTACCGAAACAGGTAGGTGATTATTGGCTTTTGAATGAATTATTGCCGGAGAGTGGCGATAAGCGTGGCGAATCATAATCAGTTTGCGGTTTGCGGTCGTCATTCCCTTTATTCATTTACTCCCCCGGCTTCCTACGCCCCCCTCTCATTTGTGGGGGATGATTGCGCCTGGGAAAGCAAAAATATCTAATTAGCGCGCTGTAAAGATATTCATCCTTTCTTACCTTTTATAATTTAATAAGCATATTAGGGACTATCGAATGCTCAGATATACCTGTCATGCCCTATTTATTGGATCGTTAGTATTATTGAGTGGCTGTGATAACAGCTCTTCCTCCTCTTCCTCTGGCTCACCTGGCGACCCAGGTAATCCCGGCACGCCCGACCCGCAGGATGTCGTCGTCCGTTTACCGGACGTTGCCGTCCCTGGCGAAGCGGTACAGGCCTCTGCCAACCAGGCTGTCATTCATCTCGTCGATATCGCCGGCATCACCAGCAGCACGCCGGCCGACTATGCCAGCAAAAACCTCTATCTGTGGAATAATGAAACCTGCGATGCGCTGAGCGCGCCGGTGGCGGACTGGAATGATGTCAGCACCACGCCGACCGGCAGCGACAAATATGGCCCTTACTGGGTGATCCCGTTGACCAAAGAGAGCGGATGTATCAACGTTATCGTTCGCGATGGCACCAATAAGCTTATCGACAGCGACCTGCGCGTCTCTTTCAGCGATTTCACCGATCGGACGGTATCGGTCATCGCCGGCAACAGCGCGGTCTATGACTCCCGCGCCGACGCCTTCCGCGCCGCCTTTGGCGTGGCGCTGGCCGATGCGCACTGGGTCGATAAGACCACTCTGCTGTGGCCGGGCGGGGAAAATAAACCCATTGTGCGCCTCTATTACAGCCACAGCAGTAAGGTGGCTGCCGACAGTAACGGCGAATTTACCGATAAATATGTCAAGCTGACCCCCACCACCGTCAGCCAGCAGGTGAGCATGCGCTTCCCGCATCTCGCTAGCTATCCTGCCTTTAAGCTGCCGGATGACGTTAACGTCGATGAATTGCTGCAGGGCGAGACGGTGGCGATATCCGCCGAAAGCGACGGGATCCTGAGCTCCGCCACCCAGGTGCAGACCGCCGGCGTACTGGACGATACCTATGCCGCCGCCGCCGAGGCGCTGAGCTATGGCGCCCAGCTAACCGATAGCGGCGTGACCTTCCGCGTCTGGGCGCCCACGGCGCAGCAGGTCGAGCTGGTGATCTATAGCGCGGACAAGAAAGTGATAGCCAGTCACCCGATGACCCGCGACAGCGCCTCCGGCGCCTGGTCCTGGCAGGGAGGGAGCGACCTGAAAGGCGCGTTCTACCGCTACGCGATGACGGTCTACCACCCGCAGTCGCGTAAAGTCGAGCAGTACGAAGTGACCGATCCCTACGCCCATAGTTTGTCGACCAACTCGGAGTACAGCCAGGTGGTCGATCTGAACGACAGCGCGCTGAAGCCGGAAGGCTGGGACGGGCTGACGATGCCGCACGCGCAGAAAACCAAAGCCGACCTGGCGAAAATGACGATCCACGAATCGCATATTCGCGATCTCTCCGCCTGGGATCAAACCGTTCCTGCGGAGCTGCGCGGTAAGTATCTGGCGCTCACCGCCCAGGAGAGCAATATGGTCCAGCATCTGAAACAGCTGTCGGCCTCGGGCGTGACCCATATTGAGCTGCTGCCGGTCTTCGATCTGGCGACGGTCAATGAGTTCAGCGACAAAGTCGCTGATATTCAGCAGCCGTTCAGTCGCCTGTGCGAGGTCAACAGCGCGGTGAAGAGCAGCGAGTTCGCGGGCTATTGCGACAGCGGTTCGACGGTTGAAGAGGTGCTGACTCAGCTGAAGCAGAACGACAGCAAGGATAACCCGCAGGTGCAGGCGTTGAATACGCTGGTGGCGCAGACCGACTCCTATAACTGGGGCTACGATCCGTTCCACTACACGGTACCGGAAGGATCCTACGCCACCGATCCGGAAGGCACGGCGCGCATTAAAGAGTTCCGCACCATGATTCAGGCGATCAAGCAGGATCTGGGAATGAACGTCATTATGGACGTGGTGTACAACCACACCAACGCCGCCGGCCCGACCGACCGCACTTCGGTACTGGATAAGATCGTCCCCTGGTACTATCAGCGTCTGAACGAAACTACCGGCAGCGTGGAATCGGCTACCTGTTGCTCCGACTCGGCGCCAGAGCACCGGATGTTCGCCAAGCTTATCGCCGATTCACTGGCGGTATGGACCACCGATTATAAGATCGATGGCTTCCGCTTCGACCTGATGGGCTACCACCCGAAAGCGCAGATCCTCTCGGCCTGGGAACGCATTAAAGCGCTGAACCCGGATATCTACTTCTTTGGCGAAGGCTGGGATTCCAACCAGAGCGATCGCTTTGAAATTGCCTCGCAAATCAATCTCAAAGGCACCGGGATCGGCACGTTCTCCGATCGTCTGCGCGACGCCGTGCGCGGCGGCGGGCCGTTCGACTCCGGTGATGCATTGCGCCAGAACCAGGGCGTGGGCAGCGGGGCCGGCGTTCTGCCGAATGAGCTGACCACCCTGACCGACGATCAGGCGCGTCACCTCGCCGATCTGACCCGTCTCGGCATGGCCGGTAACCTTGCGGACTTCGTGCTGATCGACAAAGACGGCGCGGTGAAGAGAGGCAGCGAGATTGACTATAACGGCGCGCCAGGCGGCTACGCGGCTGATCCGACGGAAGTCGTGAACTATGTGTCAAAACACGATAACCAGACGCTGTGGGACATGATCAGCTATAAAGCCGCTCAGGAGGCAGATCTCGATACCCGCGTCCGGATGCAGGCGGTGTCGCTGGCGACGGTGATGCTCGGCCAGGGGATCGCCTTTGACCAGCAGGGCTCAGAGCTGCTGCGCTCTAAATCCTTTACCCGCGACTCGTATGATTCCGGCGACTGGTTTAACCGCGTGGACTACTCCCTGCAGGACAACAACTACAACGTCGGTATGCCGCGCAGCAGCGATGATGGCAGCAACTATGACATCATCGCCCGCGTGAAGGACTGGGTGGCCACCCCGGGCGAAGCCGAGCTCAAGCAGATGACCGCGTTTTATCAGGAGCTGACCGCGCTGCGTAAATCGTCGCCGCTGTTTACCCTCGGCGACGGCGCGACGGTGATGCAGCGCGTGGACTTCCGCAATACCGGCGCCGATCAGCAGACTGGTCTGCTGGTGATGACCATCGATGACGGGATGCAGGCTGGCGCCAGCCTGGACAGCCGCGTCGACGGCATCGTGGTGGCGATCAACGCTGCCCCGGAAAGTCGGACGCTGCAGGATTTCGCCGGCACATCGCTCCAGCTGAGCGCTATTCAGCAGGCGGCGGGCGACCGGTCGCTGGCCAGCGGCGTGCAGGTTGCCGCTGACGGCTCAGTCACGCTGCCGGCCTGGTCGGTTGCCGTCCTCGAATTGCCGCAGGGCGAATCGCAGGGCGCCGGCCTGCCGGTGAGCAGTAAATAAGGTGACGTGGGGCGCCCGTAAGGGCGCCTTCTCGTTATCATGAGGGAACAGGAGACCGTTGTGATTGTTCGTGATGACAGTGAAAGAGGGATCCCCCCGCTGGTGGCGCATCAGCCGCCCACCGCACTGGCGGACGCGCCGGTGGTCCGCGGCCGGATGGTGCAGATCCCTGGCTGGATTATCCCGCTATACGCCGGATTATTTATCGCGCTCGGCTGGTTTGGCGGCGAGCAGTGGCGTCACCCGGCACCGCCGCAAACGCTGCCCTTGCCGGTGGCGCATGCGGCGCTTCTACCGTTAACCGCTGCCGGAGAGGCCGCGCCAAAGACGCCGCCGCCGGCGGCAAAAGCCAGCGCGCCCGCCGCGCCGGTGGTGGACAGCGATACGCTGCCGCCTCTGCGCTACAGCGCCCATGTCTACGCCTCGTTAGCGGAAAAGCGCAGCATTGTGTTAAACGGCAAAGCGTGGACCGAGGGCGATTCCCCGCTGCCCAATCTGGTGGTGGAGCAGATCCAGCAGGATGTGACGATCTTTAGCTTCAATGGCACGACCTTTACCCTCGCGGCGCTGGAGGACTGGCCCGGCGGGAAAATTGACGAGGAGCCGAAAGGCGAATAAGGAGCAAGCGCAATTCAATGCGCGTTGAAGATATTTTGCTTAGTCGCCGCGTAGGCTGGCAATAAAGGGAGCAAGCTGGCGATTAAATTGACTGCACTGTGTGGCTTCCGGGGTGCTGTCCTGTAAAAGCTGTTGGTAAAGCCGGTCGCTATTTTGACTTAACGTTGCCGGGTCAATATTTCCCCATCCGCGCGCTTTGCCGACATTCACCACCGCCCGATAAATAGTTTCATCGGCGGGCAGATCGCTACGATTACATTTATTCTTGAGATAGCGCGTTCCTGCCGCCACGGACGAGAGCTGCTCGAGCTGTGCCTGGCTACTGATGGCCGGACTGAGCGTTGAGGCGGGTTTCTGTTGGCAGCCAGAGAGTAAGGCCACCACGCAAAGCGGGAATATAAGTGGAATGCGCATAGTAGAGTAATCAAAATAATGAATCACTGGCCGCTAGTTTAACAAATATTTCCCTGGTGTCATCATAAAATATTATTCTACATAAATGTTAACAGCCTCTCATTTTTATTGGCAGAAACTCGATTCATCCCCTTTACTTCTCTCAATAATAAATGCTGTCGTCCAGGAAATATATTTTCAGTCTGAGGCGATGCCGCCGCATTTGGCATCAGGGCGAGCGTCATTTTTTATGTTATTAAAAAACATACTCTTTCCCATCTTGTTACGTAAGCACGAGGTAAAATGCTGGTTAAGAATGTCGCATTTTAGTGCTATCCTGTATGCCCTGAACATTACGTGCTATGTTCTGACTTATTCTGCCAGTGATGCGTTTAACACATTGATTTTATGGTGAATTTCTATTGTTAGTATCATGTGAAGCGAAGCAAAGCAACCCTTTGAAAGGTGGGCGGCGCGTTCTGCCCGCCAGCAGGTTGTCGTCCCGAGGATGAGCAGCCTGAACGTTAATTTGAGAGATTTCTTCTTCCTCTGAACGGAGGAAGTATTGAGAATCAGGCCTTTGCGCCTGAACGTTGCGGAGAAAAAGCATGGCGGGAGATGACCGCGAGCCTATCGGACGTAAGGGAAGACCCTCACGTCCGACAAAACAGAAAGTCACCCGTCGCCGGGTCCGGGAAGAGGACTACGACGACGAGTATGATGACGATGATTATGAGGATGAGAAACCGGTGCCGAGAAAAGCCAAAGGCAAAGGTGGCAAGCCTCGTCGTAAGCGCAGCTGGCTGTGGCTGCTGGTCAAGCTGGGGATTGTCTTCGCGGTGCTGATTGCCGCCTATGGCGTCTACCTCGACCAGAAAATCCGCAGCCGCATCGACGGTAAAGTTTGGGAGCTGCCGGCTGCGGTCTATGGCCGGATGGTGAACCTTGAGCCGGACATGCAGATCAGCAAAAACGAGATGGTGCGTCTGCTGAACGCCACCCAGTATCGTCAGGTTAGCGCGATGACGCGTCCCGGCGAATATACGGTGCAGGCCAACAGCATCGAGATGATCCGCCGTCCGTTCGATTTCCCGGACAGTAAAGAAGGGCAGGTGCGCGCGCGTCTGACCTTCGACGGCGACCATCTGGAAACCATCGAGAATATGGATAACAACCGCCAGTTCGGGTTCTTCCGCCTCGATCCGCGGCTTATTACCATGCTGCAGTCGCCGAACGGCGAGCAGCGTCTGTTCGTGAAGCGCAGCGGCTTCCCTGACCTGCTGGTGGATACACTGCTGGCGACCGAAGACCGCCACTTCTACGAGCACGATGGCATCAGCCTCTATTCCATCGGCCGTGCGGTGCTGGCGAACCTGACGGCAGGCCGGACGGTGCAAGGGGCAAGTACCCTGACCCAGCAGTTGGTGAAAAACCTGTTCCTCTCCAGCGAGCGCTCCTACTGGCGTAAAGCCAACGAAGCGTACATGGCGCTGATCGTCGACGCCCGCTACAGCAAGGATCGCATCCTTGAGCTGTACATGAACGAGGTGTACCTCGGTCAGAGCGGCGATAACGAAATTCGCGGCTTCCCGCTGGCCAGCCTGTACTACTTTGGCCGTCCGGTGGAAGAGCTGAGCCTCGACCAGCAGGCGCTGCTGGTGGGGATGGTGAAAGGGGCCTCGGTGTATAACCCGTGGCGCAACCCGAAGCTGGCCCTTGAGCGACGCAATCTGGTGCTGCGTCTGCTGCAGCAGCAGCAGGTCATCGACCAGGAGCTGTACGACATGCTGAGCGCGCGTCCGCTGGGCGTGCAGCCGCGCGGCGGGGTGATTTCACCACAGCCGGCGTTCATGCAGATGGTGCGTCAGGAGCTGCAGGCGAAGCTGGGCGATAAAGTAAAAGATCTCTCCGGCGTGAAGATCTTCACTACCTTCGACTCGGTGGCGCAGGATGCCGCGGAAAAAGCGGCTACTGAAGGGATCCCGGTACTGAAGAAACAGCGCAAGCTGGCAGATCTGGAAACCGCCATGGTGGTGGTGGACCGCTTTACCGGTGAAGTGCGGGCGATGGTCGGCGGCGCGGAGCCGCAGTTCGCGGGCTACAACCGCGCGATGCAGGCCCGCCGGTCGATTGGTTCTCTGGCCAAGCCGGCGACCTATCTGACCGCGCTGAGCCAGCCGAATCAGTATCGCCTGAATACGTGGATCGCCGATGCGCCAGTGACCATTCGCCTGTCCAATGGCCAGACCTGGTCGCCGCAGAACGACGATCGTCGCTTCAGCGGCCAGGTGATGCTGGTAGATGCCCTGACTCGTTCGATGAACGTGCCGACGGTTAACCTCGGGATGGCGCTGGGCTTGCCGGCGGTGGTCGATACCTGGACCAAACTGGGGGCGCCGAAGAGTCAGCTCAACGCCGTGCCGGCGATGCTGCTTGGTGCGCTGAACCTGACGCCGATTGAAGTGGCCCAGGCCTTCCAGACCATCGCCAGCGGCGGCAACCGTGCACCACTCTCCGCCCTGCGGTCAGTGATTGCGGAAGATGGCACGGTGCTGTATCAGAGCTACCCGCAGGCGGAGCGCGCGGTGCCTGCCCAGGCGGCCTACATGACGCTGTGGACCATGCAGCAGGTAGTGCAGCGCGGGACGGGGCGTCAGCTGGGGGCGAAGTATCCGGGCCTCCATCTGGCGGGGAAAACCGGGACCACCAACAATAACGTCGATACCTGGTTTGCCGGGATCGACGGTAGCCAGGTGACCATCACCTGGGTGGGTCGCGACAATAACCAGCCAACCAAACTGTACGGTGCCAGCGGTGCGATGTCGATTTATCAGCGTTATCTGGCGAACCAGACGCCAACGCCGCTGGTGCTGACGCCGCCGGAAGATGTGGTCGACATGGGCGTGGACAGCAACGGCAACTTCGTCTGCAGCGGCGGGATGCGTTCGCTGCCGGTGTGGACGACGCAGCCGGATGCGCTGTGCCGCCAGGGCGAGATGATGCAGCAGCAGCAGTTGCAGCAGCAGGAAGCGAACAACCCGTTCAATCAGTCCGGGCAGCAGCAGCCTCAGCAGCAACAACAACCGCAGCAACAGCCGCCGAAGCAGCAGGAGAAGAGCGACGGCGTCGCGGGCTGGATCAAGGATATGTTCGGCAGTAACTGATTTAAGCCCTAAGACCAGACCCCTTAAGACGAAAGTATTAAGGGGTTTTTTTATGCCTGTAAAAAAGTTAACGGCTCTTTAACTCCATAATAACTATCTGGTTATTAATTCAGCCTTCAACCCGCAGCGACAGGCATATCGCTTGCCTTGCCTTCGACGTTTCGCCTATTATATCGCCCGTCATAATAATAATTCTCGTTTACGTTATCATTCACTTTCATCAGAGATATACCCATGGCGCGTCCAAAAACTGCTCAGCCAAATCACTCGCTGCGTAAAGTCGCAGCTGTAGTAGCCACGGCGGTTAGCGGCATGTCTGTCTACGCACAGGCAGCAGAACAACCGAAGCAAGAAGAAACCATCACCGTCGTTGCCGCTCCGGCCGCCCAGGAAAGCGCCTGGGGACCGGCGCCGACCATCGCGGCGAAACGCTCCGCCACGGCGACGAAAACCGATACCCCGATTGAAAAAACGCCGCAGTCTGTGTCGGTGGTGACGCGCCAGGAGATGGAGATGCGCCAGCCGACGACGGTAAAAGAGGCGCTCTCCTATACGCCAAGCGTCTTCTCCACCCGCGGCAGTTCGACCACCTATGACGTGGTCACCATTCGCGGCTTCACCACCTCGACGACCGTCAACACCAACCAGTATCTGGACGGCATGAAGCTGCAGGGGAATAACTACTCTGAAGTCTCCATGGATCCTTACTTCCTGGAGCGCGTGGAAGTGATGCGCGGGCCAACTTCGGTGCTGTACGGCAACAGCAACCCGGGCGGTATCGTCAGCATGGTCAGCAAACGCCCGACCACCGAGCCGCTGAAAGAAGTGCAGTTTAAGATGGGCACCGACAATCTGTGGCAGACCGGGTTTGACTTCAGCGACGCCATTGATGATGCCGGCGTCTGGTCTTACCGCCTGACCGGCCTGGGCCGCAGCCAGGATGCCCAGCAGCAGATGGCGAAATCGACCCGCTACGCGGTGGCGCCCTCCTTTAGCTGGCGTCCGGACGATAAAACCGACTTCACATTCCTGAGCAACTTCCAGAATGACCCGGATGCGGGCTACTACGGCTGGCTGCCGCGTGAAGGCACCGTGGTGCCGTATTACGACGCCAATGGTAAGGCGCACAAGCTGCCAACCGATTTCAATGAAGGCGAAGCGGATAATAAAATCTCCCGCCGCCAGAAGATGGTGGGCTACAGCTTCTCCCATCAGTTCGATGACACCTTTACCGTGCGGCAGAACCTGCGCTATGCCGAGGTCGATACCCTGTATCGCTCGGTGTACGGCAATGGCTATGTCGCGCCGGGCTACATGAATCGCGCCTATGTGCGCTCCGACGAGCACCTGAACACCTTTACCGTCGATACCCAGCTGCAGTCTGATTTCGCCACCGGCGCGGTCAGCCATACGCTGCTGACCGGCGTGGACTACTCGCGGATGCGTAATGATGTGGATGCCGACTACGGGACGGCGGATCCTATCAGCATGAATAATCCGCAGTACGGCAACCCGAATATTCAGGTTACCTTCCCGTACGCGGTGCTCAACCGGATGGAACAGACCGGCCTGTACGCGCAGGATCAGATGGAGTGGGATAAGTGGGTCATGACCCTGGGCGGTCGTTACGACTACGCCACCACCTCAACGTTAACCCGCGCCACCAACAGCCTGGCGGAGAACCACGACCAGCAGTTCAGCTGGCGCGGCGGCATCAACTACCTGTTCGATAACGGTATCTCTCCGTACTTCAGCTACAGCGAATCGTTTGAACCGGTATCGGGCTCCAGTAGCAGCGGCAAGCCGTTCGATCCGTCGCGCGGTAAGCAGTATGAAGCCGGCGTGAAATATGTGCCGAAAGATATGCCGGTGGTGGTCACCGCGGCGGTCTATCAGCTGACCAAAGACAAGAACCTGACGGCGGATCCGGCTAACCAGGCGTTCAGCATCCAGACCGGCGAGATCCGCTCCCGCGGCCTTGAGCTGGAGGCGAAAGCGGCAGTTAACGCCAATATCAACCTGACCGCAGCCTACAGCTATACCGATGCGGAATACACTCACGATACGGTGTTCAACGGCAAACGTCCGGCGGAAGTGCCGCGTAATATGGCCTCCCTGTGGGCGGATTATACCTTCCACGAAACCGCGCTCAGCGGTCTGACGATTGGGGCCGGGGCGCGCTATATCGGTTCAACGGTCAGCTACTACAAAAATGACACCAGCACCGGTAAGAAAAATGATTCCTTTAGTGTGGCCGGTTATGCGCTGATGGATGCGACGGTGAAATACGATCTGGCGCGCTTTGGCCTGCCGGGGTCGTCGGTCGGCGTCAACGTCAACAACCTGTTCGACCGCGAATATGTCTCCAGTTGCTACAGCGAATACGCTTGCTACTGGGGGGCCGGACGTCAGGTCGTCGCCACCGCCACCTTCCGTTTCTAACCACCTACGGGCGCGGTTCGCCGCGCCCTTTATCAGGTTATCGCTATGCAGGAACAGACTCCGCACGCAGAAACCACCTTCGCGTTGGATCGCGTCACTTTCCGTGTGCCTGGCCGCACGTTGCTCCATCCGCTCTCGCTCACCTTCCCGGCTGGAAAAGTCACAGGCCTGATCGGTCATAATGGCTCCGGCAAGTCGACGTTACTGAAAATGCTTGGCCGTCATCAGCCGCCTTCCGCAGGCGATGTGCTGCTGGACGGCCAGCCGCTGGAGAGCTGGGGCAGCAAAGCCTTTGCCCGCAAAGTGGCCTATCTGCCGCAGCAGCTGCCGCCGGCCGAGGGTATGACGGTGCGTGAGCTGGTGGCCATCGGCCGCTACCCGTGGCACGGCGCGCTGGGTCGCTTTGGCGCGGCGGACCGCGAGAAAGTGGAAGAGGCGATTGCGCTGGTGGGGCTGAAGCCGCTCGCCCATCGCCTGGTGGACAGCCTCTCCGGCGGCGAACGCCAGCGGGCGTGGATCGCCATGCTGGTGGCGCAGGACAGCCGCTGTCTGCTGCTCGATGAACCCACCTCGGCGCTGGATATCGCCCATCAGGTTGATGTCCTCGCGCTGGTGCATCGTCTCAGCCAGCACCGCGGCCTGACGGTGATCGCCGTCCTGCACGACATTAATATGGCGGCCCGCTACTGCGACTATCTGGTGGCCCTGCGCGGCGGAGAAATGATCGCCCAGGGGACGCCGGCGGAGCTGATGCGCAGCGACACCCTGGAACAAATCTACGGCATCCCGATGGGGATCCTTCCGCACCCGGCCGGCGCGGCGCCGGTAAGCTTTGTCTATTGATGATGACCCCGACTCAGATAACCCGACGCCGCCTGCTGACCGCGATGGCGCTCTCGCCGCTGCTGTGGCAGATGCGCGGCGCGCAGGCGGCGAACGTTGACCCGCAGCGCGTGGTCGCCCTGGAGTGGCTGCCGGCGGAGCTGCTGCTGGCGCTGGGCGTCACGCCTTACGGCGTGGCCGATATCCCCAACTATCGCCTGTGGGTGAACGAACCCGCGCTGCCCGACTCGGTGATCGATGTCGGTTTGCGTACCGAACCCAATCTTGAACTCCTGACGCAGATGAAACCGTCATTTATCGTCTGGTCGGCAGGCTATGGCCCGTCGCCGGAGAAGCTGGCGCGTATCGCCCCCGGCCGCGGATTTACCTTCAGCGATGGCAAACGTCCGCTGGCGATGGCTCAGCGCTCGCTGCTGGAGATGGCTGACCTGCTGGGCAAAACACAACAGGCTCAGCGCCACCTGGCGGAGTTTGAGGCGCTGCTGGCGAGCCTGAAGCCGCGTTTTGCCGGGCGCGGCGACCGTCCGCTGTTGATGATCTCCCTGCTCGATCCGCGCCATGTACTGGTTTTTGGCGAAAACTGCCTGTTCCAGGAAGTGCTCGATCGCTTTGGCATCAAAAACGCCTGGCGGGGCGAAGCGGCGTTCTGGGGCAGCGTCAGCGTTGGCATCGACCGGCTGGCGGAATTTAACGAGGCCGATGTGATCTGTTTCGATCATGGTAACGAGCGGGAGATGACCCAACTGCTGGCGACCCCGCTGTGGCAGGCGATGCCGTTCGTGCGCGCGGGGCGCTTCCAGCGCGTTCCGGCGGTGTGGTTCTATGGCGCGACGCTGTCGGCGATGCATTTTGCCCGCGTGCTGGCCGAGGCCCAGGGGAGTCCGGCATGAATAGGCGTATTTCACCGTTAGCCATTATCCTGCTGGCCGGGCTGCTGGTTGCCGCCTTCGCGTTGAGCATCGTCAATCTCAATGTCGCCTTGCCCTATGCGCAATGGCGGCAGGCGCTGTGGCAGCCGGATAGCGATCGGATTGCCCAGATGCTGTTTCATTACAGCCTGCTGCCGCGGGTGGCCGTTTCACTGCTGGTGGGGGCCGGGCTGGGACTGGTCGGCGTACTGTTCCAGCAGGTGCTGCGCAATCCGCTGGCGGAGCCAACCACCCTTGGCGTCGCCACCGGCGCGCAGCTGGGGATCACGGTCACTACGCTGTGGGCCATCCCCGGCGTGCTGGCGTCGCAGTTTGCCGCGCTGGCCGGAGCCTGTCTGGTGGGAGCGCTGGTGTTTGGCGTCTCCTGGGGCAAGCGCCTGTCGCCGGTAACGCTGATCCTGGCGGGCCTGGTGGTCAGCCTATACTGCGGGGCGCTTAACCAGCTGATGGTGATTTTCCATCACGACCAGCTGCAGAGCATGTTCCTGTGGAGCACCGGGACGCTGACGCAAACCGACTGGAGCGTGGCGCAGCGCCTGTGGCCGCAGCTGCTGGGCGGCGCAGTACTCACGCTGCTGCTGCTGCGTCCGCTGACCCTGATGGGGCTCGATGACGGAGTGGCGCGCAACCTTGGGCTGGCGCTGTCTCTGGCGCGCCTCGGCGCCCTGACGCTGGCGATCGTAATGAGCGCGCTGCTGGTCAACGCGGTCGGGATTATCGGCTTTATCGGCCTGTTCGCGCCGCTGCTGGCGAAAATGCTCGGCGCTCGTCGGCTGCTGGCGCGGCTGCTGCTGGCGGCGCTGATCGGCGCGCTGCTCCTGTGGCTTTCAGATCAGGTGATCCTCTGGCTGAGCAGGGTATGGCGGGAAGTCTCCACCGGCTCGGTCACCGCCCTGATTGGCGCGCCGCTGCTGCTGTGGCTGCTGCCGCGGCTGCGCAGCATCAGCGCCCCGGTGATGAACGGCGGCGATAACGTGCAGCCTGAGCGCTATCACGTGCAAGGGTTTGTTCTCGGGGGCGTCGCGTTGCTGCTGCTGGCGGTGAGCGTGGCGCTGGCCTTTGGTCGCGATGCCCACGGCTGGCTGTGGGCTCACGGCGATCTGCTGGAGCAACTGCTGCCCTGGCGCTGGCCGCGAGTGCTGTCGGCGCTGTTCGCCGGGGTGATGCTGGCGGTCGCCGGCTGTATTATCCAGCGCCTGACCGGCAACCCGATGGCCAGTCCGGAAGTGCTGGGCATCAGCTCCGGCGCCGCCTTTGGCGTGGTGCTGATGCTGTTCTTCGTCCCTGGCGACGCCTTTGGCTGGCTGCTGCCGGCCGGGAGCCTTGGCGCGGCCGGCACCTTGCTGATCATTATGCTGGCCGCCGGGCGCGGCGGCTTTTCGCCGCATCGGATGCTGCTGGCGGGGATGGCGCTCAGTACCGCCTTCACCATGCTGCTGATGATGCTGCAGGCCAGCGGCGATCCGCGCATGGCGCAGATCCTGACGTGGATCTCAGGGTCGACCTACAGCGCGACGCCGGAGAGGGTGGTCCGCAGCGGCGCGGTGATGCTGCTCCTGCTGGCGCTGGCGCCGCTCTGTCGCCGCTGGCTGACCATCCTGCCGCTGGGCGGGGAGGCGGCGCGAGCGGTGGGCATGGCGCTGACCTCATCGCGGATTGTTCTGCTGCTGCTGGCGGCCTGCCTGACGGCGGCGGCGACGCTGACCATCGGCCCGCTGAGCTTCGTCGGGCTGATGGCGCCGCATATCGCACGGATGATGGGCTTCCGGCGCACGCTGCCGCATATGGTGATCTCCGGGCTGACTGGCGGGCTGCTGCTGGTCTTCGCCGACTGGTGCGGACGAATGATCATGTTTCCCTACCAGATCCCGGCGGGGCTGTTATCAACCTTTATCGGCGCGCCATACTTTATCTATTTGCTGAGAAAGCAGAGCCGCTAACGCGTGGCGTTAGCGCGAAAGATCCCGGATAGCGGCGCGTTGCGCTTTATCCGGGCTACCGCACGGTGCCGTTTTTTTGTTGGGTAGCGGCTAACGCCTTACCCGACCTACGGTCCGTGCCATTGCGGGTTTGGTAGGCCGGGTAAGCGGAGCGCCACCCGGCATGCAGGGAGCTTACAGTTTGGCAAACACCCGACGCGCGGCGTCGATGGTATTGTCGATATCTTCTTCGCTGTGGGCCACGGACATAAAGCCAGCCTCAAATGCTGACGGCGCCAGGTACACGCCTTCCTCCAGCATCAGATGGAAGAAGCGCTTGAAGCGTTCGACATCGCACTTCACCACATCCTGATAGCAGGTGACAGTTTCGGCATCGGTAAAGAAGATGCCGAACATGCCGCCGACGTTATTGACCACCAGCGGGATCCCGGCGTCACGCGCCGCATCAAGCAGACCTTGCGCCAGCTGGTTGGTCAGCTCGGTGAGGGTTTCATGCACGCCCGGCTGCGCCACTTCGCTTAAGCAGGCGAAGCCGGCGGCCATGGCGATCGGGTTACCGGAGAGGGTACCGGCCTGATAAACCGGGCCGGTGGGGGCCAGAGCGTCCATCACCTCGCGACGGCCGCCGAAAGCGCCTACCGGCATCCCGCCGCCGATGATTTTCCCGAGACAGGTCAGATCCGGCTCCACGCCGTAATAAGCCTGCGCGCCCGCCAGCGCCACGCGGAAGCCGGTCATCACTTCGTCGATGATCAGCAGGGCGCCAAATTCGTCGCACAGCGCGCGCAGGCCCGGCAGGAACTCCGGCTGCGGCGGAATACAGTTCATATTCCCGGCGACCGGTTCGACGATGATGCAGGCGATATCCTGTGGATATTGCTCGAACGCCGCGCGCACCGAGGCGAGGTCGTTATAGGTGCAGGTCAGGGTATGTTTGGCGAAATCAGCCGGCACGCCCGGCGAGTTCGGCTGGCCGAGGGTCAGCGCGCCGGAACCGGCTTTCACCAGCAGGCAGTCGGCATGGCCGTGGTAGCAGCCTTCGAACTTGATGATCTTGTCGCGGCCGGTGAAGCCGCGCGCCAGGCGAATCGCGCTCATGGTGGCTTCGGTACCGGAGTTCACCATTCGCACCATATCCATGGTCGGTACCAGCTCGGTCACCAGCGCCGCCATTTTCACTTCCATTTCGGTCGGCGCGCCAAAGCTCAGGCCGCGTGACGCCGCCTCGATCACCGCGTTGCGGATCGCCGGATGGTTGTGGCCCAGCACCATCGGACCCCACGAGCCGACATAATCGATATAGGCCTTTCCATCCACGTCATAGAGGTAAGCGCCATCCGCGCGTTCGATAAACAGCGGGGTGCCGCCGACGCCGGTAAAGGCGCGCACCGGCGAGTTAACGCCGCCGGGGATCAGTTCGCGCGCAGTATGGTACAGATTTTCAGATTTGCTCATGGCCAGGGTCCTGGTTCGTGAAAAATGTTTTATCGGCTATTCTAAGTTATTCCAGGATGGTTATGAAAGTTTTGCCCAATTGAAACAATGTGCCGCAAGGGCATTTTTTTGACGACGCAGCGCGCCGGGGCGGCTAAAATGCCTCTCTCTTCATTTGTATTACCAATAATTGATAACGGCATGAAAGCAGAAACTCCCTCTTTTGAAGCACATCAGTTCGTGCGGGTGCGTCGCGGCGATGCGGTGCGCCGCTTAATTCAGCGCGATAAAACGCCGCTGGCGGTGCTGTTTATGGCGGCGGTGGTCGGCACGCTGGCCGGGCTGGTGGGCGTGGCGTTTGAAAAGAGCGTGAACTGGGTGCAGAACCAGCGGATCGGCGCGCTGGCGCAGGTAGCGGACCACTGGTATCTGGTCTGGCCGCTGGCGTTTATCTTGTCGGCGCTGCTGGCGATGGTCGGCTATTTCCTCGTGCGCCGCTTTGCGCCGGAGGCTGGCGGATCGGGGATCCCTGAGATCGAAGGGGCGCTGGAGGAGCTGCGGCCGGTGCGCTGGTGGCGCGTGCTGCCGGTAAAATTCATCGGCGGCATGGGGACCCTGGGCGCCGGAATGGTGCTGGGACGCGAAGGGCCGATGGTGCAGCTTGGCGGCAACATTGGGCGCATGGTGCTGGATATTTTCCGCATGCGCAGTCCGGAAGCGCGGCACACGCTGCTGGCGACCGGCGCGGCATCGGGTCTCTCAGCGGCTTTTAACGCGCCGCTGGCTGGTATCCTGTTTATCATCGAAGAGATGCGCCCGCAGTTCCGCTACAACCTGATCTCCATTAAAGCGGTATTTACCGGCGTGATCATGTCGAGCATTGTGTTTCGCATTTTTAACGGCGAGGCGGCAATTATAGAGGTGGGCAAGCTGAGCAATGCCCCGGTGAATACGCTGTGGCTGTACCTGGTGCTGGGGATGCTGTTTGGCTGCTTCGGCCCGCTGTTTAATTTTCTGGTGCTGCGCACCCAGGATCTGTTCCAGCGCATTCACGGCGGCAACATCAAAAAATGGGTGTTAATGGGCGGGATCATCGGCGGGCTTTGCGGTCTGCTGGGGCTGATGCAGCCCTCCGCGGTGGGCGGTGGCTTTAACCTGATCCCCATCGCCGCCGCCGGTAACTTCTCCGTCGGTTTGCTGCTGTTTATCTTTATTGCTCGCGTGGTGACCACGCTGATCTGCTTCTCCTCCGGCGCGCCGGGGGGCATCTTCGCCCCGATGCTGGCGCTCGGCACGCTGCTGGGCACGGCGTTCGGCATGGCGGCTATTCCGCTGTTTCCGTCCTACCATCTCGATGCCGGCACCTTCGCTATCGCCGGCATGGGCGCGCTGCTCGCCGCCTCGGTGCGCGCGCCGCTGACCGGGATTGTGCTGGTGCTGGAGATGACCGATAACTATCAGCTCATTTTGCCAATGATTATTACCTGCCTTGGCGCAACACTACTGGCGCAATTCCTCGGCGGTAAGCCTTTGTATTCGACCATTCTGCAACGTACTCTGGCGAAGCAGGAGGCCGAGCAGGCGGCAAAAGCGCAGCAGGCGCCCCGGGAGAATACTTGAACGATTTACCAGGGTATTAGATAATGGCTCAAAAGGCCCGGTTATTCTTTAACCGGCCGGAAGTATCAATGGGAGCAAAAAATGAGTGATGACGTAGCGTTGCCGCTGGAGTTTACCGAAGCCGCAGCCAATAAAGTAAAACACCTGATTGCGGATGAAGATAATCCGAACCTGAAACTGCGCGTGTATATTACCGGCGGCGGTTGCAGCGGTTTCCAGTATGGCTTCACCTTCGACGATCAGGTGAACGAAGGGGATATGACCATTGAGAAACAGGGTGTCGGCCTGGTGGTTGACCCGATGAGCCTGCAGTATCTGGTCGGCGGCTCTGTCGACTATACCGAAGGGCTGGAAGGTTCGCGCTTTATCGTGACCAACCCGAACGCGAAAAGCACCTGCGGCTGTGGATCCTCGTTCAGCGTGTAAAGCGAGTGCGACCGGGCGTCTTCCCCTTCTGCGAGAGGGCGCCAACGTTAAAAACGGTAACCTCAGGTTACCGTTTTGCTTTTATGACCGTCCGTTATCGTCCAGCGCAAACGTCGGCAGCTTCAGGTGCCAGCGGATCGCCGCCAGACGAATCACCAGGGTCACCACCATCCCCATCATCGCCGAATTCTCCAGCGGGAGATGAAAGGTGTCGTGCGCGGTGGCGTGGACAATGCCGCCCACAATACAGGCGGTGGCGTAGATCTCGGTGCGCAGAATCATAGGAATTTCGCGCGCCAGCACGTCGCGGATTATCCCGCCGCCAACGCCGGTCACCACGCCCATGCACACCGCGACCAGCGGGCCGCTGCCGGCGAGAAACGCTTTATTCACCCCGATGCCGACAAACACCGCCAGACCGACGGCATCAAGAACGGGCAGGATCCATTTCGGCAGCCGGCGCGGCTGGCGGACCAACAGGATGGTCAGCATGCTGGTGACCATCGCCACCACCAGATCGGTGGGATCTTTGACCCAGAATACCGGGCCATTCGCCAGCGCCATATCGCGGATGGTACCGCCGCCCACCGCCGTCACCACGCCTAACACCAGCACGCCGAATGGGTCCATACGCAATTTCCCCGCCAGCAGAACGCCGGAGATCGCGAAGACAGCTGTGCCAATAATATCCAGCCAATAGACAAGCATCGTTGATTCCCACTGAACATCCGGTATGCCGGATGGTTATTTTACCTGGTCGAGCGCCGCACAAAGTTGTTTGGCGGCGAGGATAATACGTGGGCTTGCGCGTTCAAACCAGTCGCTGTGTAACGCAATCAACGAAATGGTGAGCTGATGTTGCCAAAAGCGCTGCGCTTCGGCGATGCGGCTGGCGTCGCCGGTCACCACAATCGCCTGCGGCTGACGGGCCAGCACCTGTTCGCGGCTCACCTGCGGCCAGGGAACGCGGCTGGCGGCAAAGATATTCTCGCCGCCGCACAGCCTCAGCACCTGATCCTGAATTGAGCCGGGGCCGCTGGTGAATAGCGGTGCGGAACCGAACTGCAGGAAGACGCGTTTCTTCGGCGCGCTGGCATAGCGCGCTTTCAGCGCATCGTATTCCTGCTGCATCGCCTGCGCTGCCTGCTGTGCTTTTTCCGGCTGTGGACTCCACTGCGCCAGCTGACGCAGGGTGGCGATGATCTCTTCGATGGTCGAAGTCTGCACCCAGAGGACGTGGATCCCCAGCGACTGCAGCTGGTTAACCTGACGTTCGGCATTACCCCCGCGCCAGGCCAGCACCAGGTCTGGCTTGAGCGCTACGATGCGCTCCAGGTTCATTCCCTGCCAGCTGGCAACCTGCTCAATCGTTTTGGCCTGCGGCGGATAATCGGAATAACTGCTGACGCCGACCGGCGTGATCCCGGCGGCAAAGGCCAGTTCGGTATTGGCGGGGGAGAGGGTGATCACCCGCGGCGCGGCCAGCAGCCACGCCGGGGCGAGTAACAGCAGCGCGGCAAGCGCGAAGGAGAGCGACTTAGCCACGTGCCAGGTTCTGTACCAGATTCTCCACCATCAGGGTGGACTGTCTGGCGGCGACCGCAAGGAACTCCTCAAAGCTGAGGTGGGACTGCTGGTCGGCCACATCGGAGATGGCGCGAACCACCACGAAAGGAACCTTAAAGTTATGGCAGACGTGAGCGATGGCGGTCGCTTCCATTTCCACAGCGATCGCCTGCGGGAAATTATGGCGGATCTTCGCCAGACCGACAGAGCCGTTAATGAAGGCATCACCGCTGACGATTAGGCCGCGAACGGCATTGAGATCTAACGCGTTAATGCAGCTCTCCGCCGCGGCCACCAGTTTTTCGTCCGCTTTAAAGCCGGCCGGACAGCCAGGCAACTGGCCGTACTCATAGCCGAAGGCGGTGACGTCGGCGTCGTGGTAGCGCGCTTCATCGGAGACGACGATATCGCCGACCTTCAGCGTCGGCGCCAGGCCGCCGGCAGAGCCGGTATTAATGATCACGTCAGGCTGGCAGCGCTCCAGCAGCAGGGTCGCGCCCATCGCCGCCGCCACTTTCCCGATACCAGACTTCAGCAGCGCGACGTCAACGCCGTGAAGTTGGCCGGTATAGATTTCGCTCCCGCCAATAGTGATAGTCTGGCGGTTTTCGATTTTGTCGCGCAGAAGGGTAACTTCCTCTTCCATAGCGCCAATAATGCCAATTTTCATAGATTTACTCGCGATGTGTCAGGTTTAGTTGCATAGTCTATCATGCGCTTAAGGGGAAGCGTATTGCTCGCGCGGGAGAGGCTATGGCAAAGATTGATTTTCGCAACAAGATAAACTGGCGTCGACGCTTCCGTTCGCCGCCGCGTGTCGAGACGGAGCGCGACATCCTGCGGATCTTCGAAAGCGATCGGGGACGGATCGTCAACTCGCCGGCAATCCGTCGCTTACAGCAAAAAACTCAGGTCTTCCCGCTGGAGCGCAACGCGGCGGTGCGTACCCGCCTGACCCACTCGCTGGAGGTGCAGCAGGTGGGACGCTATATCGCCAAAGAGGTGCTGAGCCGGCTGAAAGAGCTGAGGCTGCTGGAAGAGCTGACCGGGCCATTCGAGAGCGTGGTGGAGATGGCCTGCCTGATGCACGATATCGGCAATCCCCCGTTTGGCCATTTTGGCGAGGCGGCGATTAACGACTGGTTCCGCCAGCGTCTGGCGCCCGGCGATGCGCTCGGGCAGCCGCTGACCGACGATCGCTGTGAAGTGCAGGCATTACGCTTGCATGAAGGGGAAACGTCGCTTAACGCGCTGCGCCGCAAAGTGCGCCAGGATCTCTGCAGCTTTGAGGGCAACGCCCAGGGCATTCGTCTGGTCCATACGCTGATGCGCATGAATCTGACCTGGGCGCAGGTCGGCTGTATTCTGAAATATACTCGGCCGGCGTGGTGGTCCGAGGCGACGCCAGCCAGCCACAGCTATTTAATGAAAAAGCCTGGCTACTATTTAGCCGAAGAGGAGTATGTGGCGCGCCTGCGTAAAGAACTGGATCTGGCGCCTTACAATCGGTTCCCATTAACCTGGATTATGGAAGCCGCGGATGACATCTCATATTGCGTCGCGGATCTCGAGGACGCGGTGGAAAAACGTATTTTCAGCGCTGAGCAGCTTTATCAGCATCTTTACGACGCCTGGGGCTGCCATGAAAAAGGATCGTTATTCTCGCAGGTAGTGGAAAATGCCTGGGAGAAATCACGAGCCAATTCCCTGAAACAGAGCGCGGAAGATCAGTTTTTTATGTATTTGCGGGTGAACACGCTGAATAAGCTGGTGCCCTACGCGGCGCGCCGATTTATTGACAACCTGCCGGCCATCTTTACGGGCGACTTTAATCATGCGCTGCTTGAGGACGACAGCGATTGCAGTCAGCTGCTGGAGCTTTATAAAAATGTGGCGATGAAACAGGTGTTTAGCCATCCGGATGTCGAGCAGCTGGAATTGCAGGGCTACCGGGTGATCAGTGGCCTGCTCGATATCTATCAGCCGCTGCTGAAATTATCGCTCGAGGATTTCAGCGAATTAGTGGCGCAGGAGCGGGTACGGCGTTTACCCATTGCCTCCCGGCTGTATCAGAAACTATCAACCCGCCACCGGCTGGCCTATGTGGAAGCGGTAAATAAGCTGGCGCGCACGGCGCCTGAATTTGCGCTGATGGAATACTATTATCGCTGCCGTCTGATTCAGGATTATATCAGCGGGATGACGGATTTGTATGCGTGGGATGAATATCGGCGGCTAATGGCGGTGGAATAAGCTGGAGTTTTGTAAAGATGGACAATAAATTTTTACTTTTTCCAGAAACTTAATTCCGGAACTTAGCGCTATAAAATGACTCTGATAGTCACGTACACAGCAACTTTCGTTTTCTGATATTGAGATTGAAACTGATGAAAAAAACCACGTTAGCAATGAGTGCACTGGCTCTGAGTTTAGGTCTGGCGTTGTCCCCGCTCTCTGCGAGCGCGGCAGAAACGGCATCTTCGGCCACTAATGCACAGCAGATGCCAAGCCTGGCCCCGATGCTGGAGAAGGTGATGCCGTCGGTGGTGAGCATTAACGTTGAAGGTAGCACCACCGTTAATACCCCACGGATGCCACGTAACTTCCAGCAGTTCTTTGGCGATAATTCGCCGTTCTGCCAGGACGGTTCTCCTTTCCAGAGTTCGCCGTTTTGCCAGGGCGGCGGACAGGGCGGTCAGCCTGACGGCGGCCAGCAGCAGAAATTTATGGCGCTGGGCTCCGGCGTCATCATTGATGCCGCCAAGGGGTATGTGGTGACCAACAACCACGTCGTGGACAACGCCACCACAATTAAGGTTCAACTGAGCGATGGCCGTAAGTTTGATGCCAAAGTCGTTGGCAAAGATCCGCGCTCTGATATCGCGCTGATTCAGATTCAGGATCCGAAAAACCTGACGGCGATTAAGCTCGCCGACTCTGACGCGCTGCGCGTTGGCGACTACACCGTGGCTATCGGTAACCCGTTCGGTCTGGGCGAAACCGTGACCTCCGGGATTGTTTCCGCGCTGGGTCGTAGCGGCCTGAACGTGGAAAACTACGAAAACTTTATCCAGACCGATGCGGCGATTAACCGCGGGAACTCCGGCGGCGCCCTGGTGAACCTCAACGGCGAGCTGATCGGCATCAATACCGCCATTCTGGCGCCGGACGGCGGCAACATCGGTATCGGTTTTGCTATCCCAAGCAACATGGTGAAAAACCTGACCGAGCAGATGGTGAAATATGGCCAGGTGAAACGCGGCGAGCTCGGCATCATGGGGACCGAACTGAACTCTGAGCTGGCGAAAGCGATGAAAGTCGACGCTCAGCGCGGCGCCTTTGTCAGCCAGGTGATGCCGGGTTCGGCGGCCGCGAAAGCGGGCATTAAAGCCGGCGACGTGATCACCTCTCTCAACGGGAAGGCGATCAGCAGCTTCGCCGCGCTGCGTGCCCAGGTCGGCACCATGCCTATCGGCAGCAAAGTTGAGCTTGGTCTGCTGCGCGACGGCAAACCGGTGACCGTGACCGTCGAACTGCAGCAGAGCAACCAGACCCAGGTTGACTCCAGCACCATCTTCAACGGGATTGAAGGGGCGGAAATGAGCAACAAGGGTCAGGACAAAGGTGTGGTGGTCAATAATGTGAAAGCCGGTACCCCGGCGGCGCAGATTGGCCTCAAGAAAGGCGACGTCATCGTCGGGGCGAACCAGCAGCCGGTGAAAAACATCGCCGATCTGCGGAAAATCTTCGACGCCAAACCGTCCGTGCTGGCGCTGAATATTCAGCGCGGCGACGCCTCTATCTATCTGCTGTTGCAGTAACAGTCAGCGCTCGCTCTCCAGCCCCTTCCCTCGCCGAGGGCAGGGGCTTTTTTTCGTTCTGTGACCGCTTCCACAACTCCACATATCTCACCCGGGCTTCGGGCATATGCACAATGCAGCAGAGCAACGACTCTTTTATGCTGGTGCCCTGCAAAGGGGAGGATTACATGGCTGGCTGGCATCTTGATACCAAAATGGCGCAGGATATTGTGGCGCGGACGATGCGCATCATCGATACCAATATCAACGTGATGGATGCCCGCGGGCGGATTATCGGCAGCGGCGATCGGGAAAGGATTGGTGAATTGCACGAAGGCGCGCTACTGGTGCTTTCCCAGGGGCGGGTGGTGGATATCGACGATGCGGTCGCTCGCCATCTCCACGGAGTGCGTCAAGGGATCAACCTGCCGCTGCGCCTGGAGGGGGAGATCGTCGGGGTGATCGGCCTGACCGGCGAGCCGGAGTCGCTGCGAAAATATGGCGAGCTGGTGTGCATGACGGCTGAGATGATGCTGGAGCAGTCGCGACTGATGCATCTCCTGGCGCAGGACAGCCGTCTGCGCGAAGAGCTGGTGATGAACCTGATTCAGGCGGAAGAGCATACCCCGGCGCTGAACGAATGGGCGCAGCGTTTAGGAATTGATCTGAATCAGCCGCGCGTGGTGGCGATGATTGAGGTGGACAGCGGCCAGCTCGGCGTGGACAGCGCGATGGCGGAGCTACAGCAGTTGCAGAACGCGCTGACCACCCCCGATCGCAATAATCTGGTGGCCATTGTCTCGCTCACGGAAATGGTGGTGTTGAAACCGGCGCTGAACAGCTTTGGCCGCTGGGACGCAGACGATCACGTCCGGCGCGTCGAGCAGCTTATCGCCAGGATGAAAGAGAATGGGCAGCTCCGCTTCCGCGTGGCGCTGGGCAATTTCTTCACCGGTCCCGGGAGTATCGCCCGCTCTTACCGTACCGCACGCACGACGATGATGGTGGGCAAGCAGCGGATGCCGGAGAGCCGCTGCTACTTCTATCAGGATCTGATGCTGCCGGTGCTGCTTGACAGCCTGCGCGGCGGCTGGCAGGCCAATGAGCTGGCCCGTCCGCTGGCGCGTCTCAAGGCGATGGACAACAACGGGCTGCTGCGGCGGACGCTGCAGGCGTGGTTTCGCCATAACGTGCAGCCGCTGGCGACGTCAAAGGCGCTGTTTATTCATCGCAATACCCTGGAGTACCGTTTGAATCGTATCTCGGAGCTGACGGGGCTGGATCTTGGCAGCTTTGACGACCGGCTGCTGCTGTATATTGCGCTGCAGCTGGATGAACAACGCTAAGGCGTGGAGGTAAAAAAATGCCGGGTAGCGACTCGCCATACCCGGCCTTGGACGATGCATGCTGTCGGTAGCGGCTTGATACCGCCAGCCCGGTCAGGCGACGCGCCGCCGGGGATGCGCTTACTTACGGGTGAGCTTTTCCAGATCGGCTTCGATTTCGCTGATCTTATTGGTGACCACACTTTCCAGATGGCGTAAATCGTCGAGGATTTTACGCTTGAGATCGATTTCAGTGCGATCGCGCTGGCAGATCTGATCCAGCTCATCGATAACGTAGCGCAGGTTCGGGCTGATCTCCTGGACCTCTTTGTAGCCCTGGCCGACGCCGTCGGCGACGACGGTTTTGCGTTGACGCGGATATTTGAACTTCACGCTCTTGGCGAAGAATTCGCCTTTGTCTTTCTGAAAGTAAATTTTCAGAATGTCATTGTTAGCTTCCTGCCGCAGGCTATAGCGATCGATCTCATCAGGGTTGGTAATGCCAAGACTTTTCAGATTATCGTACATAACGGTACCTTTGATAGCATCATAACCATTGAATAATTAACGAAAAAATCCATTTTCGCCAGCATCAAATATAAAAAAAGCGGGATATCTCCCGCTTTTTATTTGCTTTAGTCGATGGTGCGCAGCAGTTCGTTAATGCCGACCTTGCCGCGGGTTTTGGCATCGACTTTCTTCACGATCACCGCGCAGTACAGGCTGTATTTACCATCTTTCGACGGCAGGTTGCCTGATACCACTACCGAGCCAGCCGGTACGCGGCCGTAGAAGACTTCGCCGGTTTCGCGATCGTAGATTTTGGTGCTCTGACCGAGGTAAACGCCCATGGAGATCACGGAGCCTTCTTCGACAATCACCCCTTCAACCACTTCAGAGCGCGCGCCGATGAAGCAGTTATCTTCGATGATGGTCGGGTTCGCCTGCAGCGGTTCCAGTACGCCACCAATGCCGACGCCGCCGGACAGGTGAACGTTTTTACCGATCTGCGCGCAGGAGCCGACGGTGGCCCAGGTGTCAACCATGGTGCCTTCGTCAACGTAGGCGCCGATGTTCACATAGGACGGCATCAGCACGGTGTTGCGGGCGATGAACGCGCCCTGACGAACCGCTGCCGGCGGCACCACGCGGAAACCTTCTTTCTGGAAACGCGCTTCGTCATAGTCAGCGAATTTCATCGGGACTTTATCGAAGTAGCGGCTTTCCGCACCATCGATAACCTGGTTATCGTTAATACGGAAAGAGAGCAGTACCGCCTTCTTCAGCCACTGATGCGTCACCCACTGACCGTCGATCTTCTCAGCGACGCGCAGCGCGCCGGAATCCAGAAGGGCGATAACCTGGTTAACCGCTTCGCGGGTCACGGTATCCACATTAGCCGGCGTGATGTCGGCGCGACGCTCGAAAGCGGACTCAATAACGTTCTGTAACTGCTGCATTGTTTCTTTCCATTCACTAAAAAAAATACGTCACCCTTTATCGTTTGGATTGAGGGCCGCTGTCAACCGTTGTTGCACTTCTTGTTGCAGCTCATTATTAAGGGCACGCCGGTCGGCGGTAGCGATTATAAATAAATCTTCTACTCGCTCACCAATTGTCGTAATTCGCGCCCCGTGAAGCGAAATTCCGAGGTCGGCGAATACCTGACCGACACGGGCGAGCAGCCCGGGCTGGTCAAGGGCTATCAGCTCGAGAAACGATTTCCGATCGGTATGGGTCGGCAGGAAATTTACCTCGGTGTCCACCGAGAAATGACGCAGTTTTGCCGCCTGACGACGGGGCGCCGGGGGTTCCCAACTGCGCTGTGTGATGGTCTGCTCCAGACCCTGGCGGATCGCTTCGTGGCGATCGGCGGACAGCGGACTGCCGTCGGGTTCGAGGACAATAAAGGTATCCATCGCCATGCCGTCGCGGGTGGTGAAGATCTGCGCATCGTGGACGCTGAGGTTGCGACGGTCCAGTTCGCCACACACCGCGGCGAACAGGTAAGGGCGATCCGGGCTCCAGATAAAAATCTCCGTTCCGCCGCGGGTGGCCTGCGAGCTCAGGAGGATCATCGGCTTATTCAGATCGTGGCGCAGCAGGTTGCGGGCGTGCCAGGCGAGCTGCGTCGGCGTATGTCGCACGAAATAGTTGGCGCGGCAGCGGTTCCAGATCTGATGCAGCGCCTCTTCATTAATATTGTCCATCCGCAGCAGGGCCAGCGCCTGCAATTGATGGTGACGCACGCGTTCGCGCATGTCCGGGGTGCTTTGCATGCCGCGACGCAGCTGTTTTTCAGTGGCGAAATAGAGTTCGCGCAGCAGGCTCTGCTTCCAGCTGTTCCACAGGGTTTCGTTGGTGGCGCAGATATCGGCGACGGTCAGACACACCAGATAGCGCAGGCGATTTTCCGTTTGCACCTCCTCGGCGAACTGCTTAATCACCTCCGGATCCTGAATATCGCGCCGCTGGGCGGTGACCGACATCAGCAAGTGGTGACGCACCAGCCAGGCGACCAGCTGCGTTTCCCGGGAGTTCAGCCCGTGCAGCTCGGCAAACTTCAGCACATCCTGTGCGCCGAGGATCGAGTGGTCGCCGCCGCGCCCTTTGGCGATATCGTGGAACAGGGCAGCGATTAAAATCAGCTCCGGGTGCGTTAAGCGCGGCCATAGCTCCACGCACAGCGGGTGGCGGCTACGAGTCTCTTCTTTAGCAAAACTCTCCAGCTTGAGCATCACGCGGATGGTGTGTTCATCGACGGTGTAGGCGTGAAACAGGTCGAACTGCATCTGGCCGACGATATGAGACCACTGCGGCATATAGGCCCACAGCACGCTGTGACGATGCATCGGCAGCAGTCCGCGACTCACTGCCCCCTGATGGCGCAGCATGCTGAGAAAGAGTGTGCGTGCCTCCGGGATATAGCACAGCGGCTGGGTCAGATGGCGGCGGGCGTGGCGCAGATGGCGCAACGTCGTGGAGTAGATGCCGGTGATGGTGCTGTTGCGCACCATAATATAAAACATGCGCAGAATGGCCTGCGGCTCGCGAATAAACAGCGTATCGTCACGCAGATCGATCAGCGTGCCGCGCAGCTGGAAGTCATCATCGATCGGGCGCGGTTTTTCATCCTCGGTCAGCGCAAGGATGGCCTCTTCAAACAGCTGCAGCAGCATCTGGTTCAGCTCGCTCACCCGGCGGGTGACGCGGAAGAAGTCCTTCATCATATGCTCAATCGGCTGGTTGCCGTCGCCTTCATAGCCGAGCCGGCGGGCGACGCTGAGCTGGCGGTCGAAAAGCAGGCGGTTGTCATAGCGAGTGAGTTCGAGATGCAGCGCGAAGCGGATACGCCACAGTTGATGCAGACACTCGTTGAGCTCATTGCGCTCGGCTTCGGTCAGAAAGCCGAAGCCGACCATCTCATCCATTGAGGTGGCGCCGAAATGGCGGCGAGCCACCCACTGTAGCGTATGGATATCGCGCAGGCCGCCGGGGCTGCTTTTCACGTCCGGCTCGAGGTTATAGCTGGTGCCGTGATAACGCTGATGACGGACGTTCTGCTCTTCGACCTTGGCGGCGAAGAACTTTTCTGATGGCCAGAAGCCGTCGCTAAAAATATGTTTTTGCAGCTCAAGGAACAGCGCGACGTCGCCGATCAGCAGGCGCGATTCGATTAAGTTCGTGGCGACGGTGAGATCTGAAAGCCCTTCCAGCAGACACTCTTCGAGAGTGCGTACGCTATGGCCTACCTCCAGTTTGACGTCCCACAGCAGCGTCAGCAGTTCGCCGACCTTTTGCGCCTGGTCGTCCGGCAGCTTTTTGCGGCTGAGGATCAGCAGATCGACGTCAGAAAGCGGATGCAGCTCGCCGCGACCGTAGCCGCCGACGGCCACCAGCGCCAGGTCGCAGACGGATTCGAATCCACTGGCGATCCACAACCGCTGCAGCAGCTGGTCGATAAATTCGGTGCGCGCCGCAATGAGCAGCTCCGCGGCGATACCGGCGTCAAACGCCTCGCCCAGCCAGTGCTGAAAGGTATCGATGTGCGCCTTTATTGCAGCACAGTTCAGATCGCCCTGCGGCCAGCTCACCGGATGTTCCGGCGGGATGGGCAGAAGAGGGGAGGCTGTGTCAGGTAATGAGTTGCTCATCGCGTCACCATAAGAAAAAACTATCTAATAAAAAAGCCGGCGGGCGCCGGCTTTTCATCATTCATCGTGCGAGATTATCGCCGGGATGGTGTCATCCTTACGTAGCGTCAGAATTTCGCAGCCGTTGTCTGTCACCACAATAGTATGCTCATACTGCGCAGACAAGCTCCGGTCTTTAGTTTTCACCGTCCAGCCGTCTTTCATGCTGCGGATCTCTTTTTTACCGGCGTTGACCATCGGCTCGATGGTAAAGGTCATGCCTGGTTTGAGCACGACGTTGGTTTCCGGCGAGTCGTAGTGCAGCACCTGCGGCTCTTCATGGAAGCCGCGGCCGATGCCATGACCGCAGTATTCGCGAACCACGGAGAATCCTTCCGCTTCCACATATTTCTGGATCGCCGCGCCGATGGTGCGCAGATTGATGCCCGGCTTAACCATCTTCAGCGCCAGGTACAGGCTTTCCTGAGTGATGCGGCACAGGCGCTCGCCGAGAATCGTCGGTTTGCCGACGATAAACATTTTGGAGGTATCGCCATGGAAATCATCTTTAATGACGGTCACGTCGATATTCACGATATCGCCATCTTTCAGCAGTTTGCCGTCGTCAGGGATACCGTGACAGACCACTTCGTTGACCGAAATGCAGACGGATTTCGGATAGCCGTGATAGCCGAGACAGGCGGAAATGGCCTTCTGCTCGTTAACGATATAGTCGTTACAGATACGGTCCAGTTCGCCAGTGCTGACGCCCGGCTTAACCCAGGGTTCGATCATTTCCAGCACTTCAGCGGCCAGGCGACCGGCAACGCGCATTTTTTCAATATCTTCAGATGTCTTAATAGAGATAGCCATGGAGTATGTCCAGCAGTGTCGATATTTTCGACAATAATAGAGTAAGTCCTGTCAATGGTAACAGTCCGGGCAGGCTGGTGCCAAACTGAGAATCATTAACAGCACGTGACGTCAACAAGAGTTGGTGTCTGGGTGGATTTTGTGGTATAAAGCGCGCCGGACTTCCGATCCATCTCAGATACACAGGATGGACGGGAGCGACAAATCTCACTTTGTGTAACAACACACACGTATCGGCACATATTCCGGGGTGCCCTTTGGGGTCGGTAATATGGGATACGTGGAGGCATAACCCCAATTTAATCTATAGAGGTTTTAAACATGGCAACTGTTTCCATGCGCGACATGCTCAAGGCTGGTGTTCACTTCGGTCACCAGACCCGTTACTGGAACCCGAAAATGAAGCCGTTCATCTTCGGTGCGCGTAACAAAGTTCACATCATCAACCTTGAGAAAACCGTACCGATGTTCAACGACGCTCTGGCTGAACTGAACAAGATCGCTGCTCGTAAAGGTAAAATCCTTTTCGTTGGTACTAAGCGCGCTGCAAGCGAAGCGGTAAAAGACGCTGCTCTGAGCTGCGACCAGTTCTTCGTGAACCATCGCTGGCTGGGCGGTATGCTGACTAACTGGAAAACCGTTCGTCAGTCCATCAAACGTCTGAAAGACCTGGAAACTCAGTCCCAGGACGGTACTTTCGACAAGCTGACCAAGAAAGAAGCGCTGATGCGTACTCGTGAGCTGGACAAGCTGGAAAACAGCCTGGGCGGTATCAAAGACATGGGCGGCCTGCCTGACGCACTGTTCGTAATCGACGCTGACCACGAGCACATCGCTATCAAAGAAGCAAACAACCTGGGCATCCCGGTATTTGCTATCGTTGATACCAACTCTGATCCGGACGGCGTAGACTTCGTTATCCCGGGTAACGACGATGCAATCCGCGCAGTAAGCCTGTACCTGGGCGCTGTTGCTGCTACCGTTCGTGAAGGTCGCTCTCAGGACCTGGCTTCTCAGGCGGAAGAAAGCTTCGTAGAAGCTGAATAATAAGGTTTAAGCCCTTATTAGTACCGTGTATGAATAGGGGCCCATTATCGGCCCCTTTTTTCAATTTACGCTGTTTGGCCGTTGGCCGGGCAGTATCCACATCTCCCGAGGATTTAAGAATGGCTGAAATTACCGCTTCCCTGGTAAAAGAGCTGCGCGAACGTACTGGCGCAGGCATGATGGATTGCAAAAAAGCGCTGACTGAAGCGAATGGCGACATCGAGCTGGCAATCGAAAACATGCGTAAATCCGGCGCGATCAAAGCGGCGAAGAAAGCAGGCAACGTGGCTGCTGACGGCGTGATCAAAACCAAAATCGAAGGCAACTACGGTTACATTCTGGAAGTTAACTGCCAGACTGACTTCGTTGCTAAAGATGGTGGTTTCCAGGCATTTGCTGACAAAGTACTGGACGCCGCTGTTGCGGGTAAAATCTCTGACGTTGAAGTTCTGAAAGCGCAGTTCGAAGAAGAACGTGTTGCCCTGGTTGCTAAAATCGGTGAGAACATCAACATCCGTCGTATCGCTGTTCTGGAAGGCGACGTTCTGGGCAGCTACCAGCACGGTGCGCGCATCGGCGTTCTGGTTGCCGCTAAAGGCGCTGACGAAGAGCTGGTTAAGCAGCTGGCAATGCACGTTGCTGCAAGCAAGCCGGAATTCGTTAAGCCGGAAGACGTGTCTGCTGAAGTGGTAGAGAAAGAGTACCAGGTTCAGCTGGACATCGCGATGCAGTCCGGTAAGCCGAAAGAAATCGCAGAGAAAATGGTTGAAGGCCGCATGAAGAAATTCACCGGCGAAGTTTCTCTGACTGGTCAGCCTTTCGTCATGGAGCCGAGCAAATCTGTTGGTCAGCTGCTGAAAGAGCACAATGCTGACGTGACTGGCTTCATCCGCTTTGAAGTGGGCGAAGGCATCGAGAAAGTTGAGACTGACTTTGCAGCAGAAGTTGCTGCGATGTCCAAGCAGTCTTAATTTTTACAAGGAGCCGCCTGAGGGCGGCTTCTTTTTGCGCCCATTTTGTAAATTCAGCCAACTGCTTATAGTGACCGCGCTGAAATGCGACATACAATGTCGCCGGAATTCTCACATCTCATTCGTTGACAGTCTCAGGAAAGAAACATGGCTACCAATGCAAAACCCGTCTACAAACGTATTCTGCTGAAATTAAGTGGCGAAGCGCTGCAGGGCTCAGAAGGCTTCGGTATTGATGCAAGCATACTTGACCGCATGGCTCAGGAGATCAAAGAGCTGGTTGAGCTGGGTATTCAGGTTGGCGTAGTAATTGGTGGCGGTAACCTGTTCCGTGGTGCTGGTCTGGCGAAAGCGGGTATGAACCGCGTTGTGGGCGACCACATGGGCATGCTGGCAACGGTTATGAATGGCCTCGCGATGCGCGATGCGCTCCACCGCGCCTATGTGAACGCTCGTCTGATGTCCGCCATTCCGCTGAACGGTGTGTGCGACAACTACAGCTGGGCAGAGGCGATCAGCCTGCTGCGCAACAACCGCGTGGTGATCCTTTCCGCGGGTACCGGCAACCCGTTCTTTACCACCGATTCCGCAGCCTGCCTGCGCGGTATTGAAATTGAAGCCGATGTGGTGCTGAAAGCCACCAAGGTTGACGGCGTATTCACCGCTGATCCGGCCAAAGATCCTTCCGCCACGATGTACGATCAGCTGACCTACAGCGAAGTGCTGGAAAAAGAGCTGAAAGTGATGGATCTCGCGGCCTTCACCCTGGCGCGTGACCATAAATTGCCGATTCGCGTCTTCAACATGAACAAACCTGGCGCCCTGCGTCGCGTGGTGATGGGCGAAAAAGAAGGCACATTGATCACGGAATAATTCCCGTCAGCGCCAAATCCGGGTAATATTCCGCTTTACTTTCGCGGGGATATTACCCGGTGATTTTCATTAAATCTGACTATACTTAGCTCATTTTCCGACGGGTGCCCCGTCTGGTCTGACTGAGACAAGCTTTCAAGGATTCGTAACGTGATTAGCGATATCAGAAAAGATGCTGAAATCCGCATGGAAAAATGCGTCGAAGCATTCAAAAACCAAATCAGCAAAATTCGCACGGGTCGTGCTTCTCCGAGCCTGCTGGACGGGATTGTTGTTGAATACTACGGTACGCCGACCCCGCTGCGCCAGCTGGCCAGCGTCACCGTCGAAGACTCCCGTACCCTGAAAATCAACGTCTTTGACCGTTCTATGTCCGCGGCCGTTGAAAAAGCGATCATGGCGTCCGACCTCGGTCTGAACCCAAGCTCTGCCGGCAGCGATATTCGTGTTCCGTTGCCGCCGCTGACCGAAGAGCGTCGTAAAGATCTGACCAAGATCGTGCGTGGTGAAGCTGAGCAGGCACGCGTTGCCGTACGTAACGTTCGCCGCGACGCCAACGACAAAGTCAAAGCGCTGCTGAAAGAGAAAGAGATCAGCGAGGATGACGATCGCCGTTCTCAGGACGACGTGCAGAAAATGACTGACGCCGCCATCAAGAAAGTTGACGCGGCGCTGGCAGACAAAGAAGCAGAACTGATGCAGTTCTGATGCTCTGCCCTTACTCGGGCCTGACAGCGTCTGGTCTGAGTAAAATCCGAAACGCCGTACAGAAGACTGTACGCTCAATTCTCGGGATTGCGTTGCGACCGCTGGCCTTGTAGCCTTTAGCGCTAAGTTGAAGGCCTAATGCCGCCGTCTTATCCCTGATAATTGCTGCGTAGGGGCTTGCTGGCGGCGTTTTGCTTTTTATTCTGTTTCCACTCTTCTGGACGTCTCATGAAGCAATTAACCGTTCTCGGTTCGACCGGCTCCATTGGCTGTAGCACGCTGGACGTGGTGCGCCATAATCCCGGTCGCTTTTCCGTCGCCGCGCTGGTCGCGGGGAAAAACGTTGACCGTATGGTTGAACAATGCCTTGAATTTACCCCCCGTTACGCCGTGATGGACGATGCGCAAAGCGCTGAACGATTGCGCACCCGTCTGCAGGAACATGGCTGCCGTACCGAGGTGCTGAGCGGCCAGCAGGCGGCGGCAGAGGTCGCAGCGCTGGAGGAGGTCGATCAGGTGATGGCGGCTATCGTCGGCGCGGCGGGGCTGGTGCCGACGCTGGCGGCGATCCGCGCCGGGAAAACGGTGTTGTTAGCGAATAAAGAGTCGCTGGTGACCTGCGGTCGCTTGTTCATGGAGGCGGTTCAACGGTCGGGGGCGCGATTGCTGCCGGTCGATAGCGAACATAACGCGATTTTTCAGAGTATGCCGGAGACAATTCAGCAGCATCTGGGATACGCTGACCTGGCGCAGAATGGCGTTTCATCCATCCTGCTGACCGGCTCGGGCGGGCCTTTCCGTGAGACAGCGATAGCTGAACTGGCGGCGATGACGCCGGATCAGGCCTGCCGTCATCCTAACTGGTCGATGGGACGCAAGATCTCCGTTGACTCCGCTACGATGATGAACAAAGGCCTGGAATATATTGAAGCGCGTTGGCTGTTTAACGCCTCGGCCCGGCAGATGGAGGTTCTTATCCATCCGCAGTCGGTGATCCACTCGATGGTTCGCTATCAGGACGGCAGTGTGCTGGCGCAGCTTGGGGAGCCGGATATGCGCACGCCGATCGCCCATACCATGGGCTGGCCGCAACGGCTTAACTCCGGCGCTAAGCCGCTGGACTTCTGCCAGCTGAGCAATCTGAGCTTCTCCGCGCCAGACTATACGCGGTATCCGTGCCTGAAGCTGGCGATGGAGGCGTTTGACGTCGGCCAGGCGGCGACCACCACGCTGAATGCGGCCAATGAAGAGTCGGTTGCCGCGTTTCTGCATGGCGATATCCGCTTTACCGATATTGCGGCGGTTAACCAGATTGTGCTGGATAAGATGAACCTGCAGGAGCCGCAAAGCATTGATGACGTTCTGGTTATCGACGCTGAGGCCCGCGCGGTTGCTCATCAACAGCTGAAACGGTTGGTCACCCAGGCGTAACGCGGTGATATTTGTGGGCGCAAAGCTTCAGTGATATAGTCTGCGCCACCCGATCGTTGCATTTTGTTGTTAAAGATTACGGTGGCCGTGGCAAAACACGGCTTTTTTGCGTAAAGCTTTTGGTTGTTCTCTGCGATTGGCTGCAGCCCCGGCACCGGATAAAAATGCGTATCCAGCGCGGCCCGGTGGCCTCTGTTTGGTGGCTAGTTAATCCTTATTATGGACTTAAAACGCGTGATGTTGTCTGCTAATCAAACTGTCAGCGAAATATCGCCCACACATGGCTGCCGTCATGTCGCCATTATTATGGATGGCAACGGCCGTTGGGCGAAACGGCAAGGTAAAATTCGCGCTTTCGGGCACAAGGCCGGTGCGAAATCCGTGCGTCGCGCGGTCTCTTTCGCGGCGAATAATGGGATTGAGGCGTTAACGTTATACGCGTTCAGCAGCGAAAACTGGAACCGTCCGGCTCAGGAAGTCAGTGCGCTGATGGAGCTGTTCGTCTGGGCGCTGGATAGCGAAGTCAAAAGCCTGCACCGACACAATGTGCGTTTGCGGATTATTGGCGACACCACGCGCTTCAATGCGCGCCTGCAGGAGCGTATCCGCAAAGCGGAAGCGCTGACCGCGAACAATACCGGCTTAACGCTGAATATTGCGGCCAATTACGGCGGTCGCTGGGATATTACCCAGGGCGTTCGTTTGCTGGCGAAACAGGTACAGGACGGGACGCTGCTGCCTGAGCAGATCACGGAAGACATGCTGAGTCAGCAGGTCTGCATGCATGAACTGGCTCCCGTAGATTTAGTTATTAGGACCGGGGGAGAGCACCGAATAAGTAATTTTCTGATTTGGCAAATTGCCTATGCCGAACTTTACTTTACGGATGTTCTTTGGCCCGATTTTGCTGAACAGGACTTTGAAGGTGCACTCCATGCCTTTGTTAATCGAGAGCGTCGTTTCGGCGGCACTGAGCCGGGTGGCAGTCATGCCTGATGGGGGTCACTTTTGCTGAAGTATCGCCTGATATCTGCTTTCGTCTTAATCCCCGTCGTCATTGCGGCGCTGTTTTTATTGCCGCCTATGGGGTTTGCTATCGTGACCCTGGTGGTCTGTATGCTCGCCGCATGGGAGTGGGGGCAACTGAGTGGTTTCACCTCGACGTCGCAGCGGGTCTGGCTGGCGGTGTTGTGCGGCCTTCTGTTGGCGGCGATGCTGTTTCTGCTGCCGGAATACCATTATGACGTTCATCAACCGATGGTTGAAGGCTCGCTGTGGGCCTCTTTCGTCTGGTGGATCGTCGCGCTGCTGCTGGTGCTATCTTACCCGGCGTCGGCGGCATTCTGGCGTCACTCTAAAGTGCTGCGCCTCATCTTCGGTATCCTGACCATTGTCCCGTTTTTCTGGGGCATGCTGGCGCTACGCGCCTGGCACTATACCGATAACCATTACAGCGGTGCGCTGTGGCTCCTGTACGTGATGATTCTGGTCTGGGGCGCGGATTCCGGCGCCTATATGTTTGGCAAAATGTTTGGCAAGCATAAGCTGGCGCCGAAGGTTTCGCCGGGAAAAACCTGGCAGGGCTTTTTTGGCGGTTTGCTGACCGCGGCGGTGATCTCCTGGGCCTACGGGGTGTGGGCCCATCTTGACGTTACGCCAACGGTGCTGCTGGTCTGTTCGGTAGTAGCCGCCCTGGCTTCGGTGCTGGGCGATCTGACGGAAAGTATGTTTAAGCGCGAGGCCGGCATTAAGGACAGCGGGCACTTGATTCCCGGACACGGCGGTATTCTCGATCGTATCGACAGCCTGACGGCGGCGGTGCCGGTCTTCGCCTGTCTGCTACTGTTGGTCTTCAGGACGATTTGACGGAAGGTGATATGCTGAGCGTGCTCTGGAATCTGGCAGCTTTTATCATTGCGCTTGGCGTACTGATTACGGTGCATGAGTTTGGCCATTTTTGGGTAGCGCGTCGCTGCGGTATCCGGGTTGAGCGTTTTTCTATCGGCTTCGGCAAAGCGCTGTGGCGGCGGATGGATAAGCAGGGTACGGAGTTCGTCATTGCCCTAATCCCGCTGGGCGGCTACGTCAAGATGCTGGATGAGCGTGTTGAAGCGGTGGCGCCGGAGATGCGCCACTACGCGTTCAATAATAAAACCGTCGGCCAGCGCGCGGCGGTGATTGCCGCCGGTCCCATCGCTAACTTCCTTTTCGCTATCTTTGCCTACTGGCTGGTCTTCATCATCGGCGTTCCTGGGGTCCGTCCGGTAGTGGGTGAAATAACGCCCAATTCGGTTGCCGCGCAAGCACAAATTGCAAAAGGAACGGAACTTAAAGCGATAGATGGTATCGAAACGCCTGATTGGGATGCGGTGCGTCTGCAGCTGGTGGCCAAAATCGGCAACCCGCAAACAATACTTACCGTCGCCCCTTTCGGGACTAATCAGCGCCAGGATAAAATCGTCGATCTGCGGCACTGGGCGTTTGAGCCAGACAAGCAAGATCCCGTCACGTCGCTGGGGATCCAGCCGCGCAGCGCGCAGATTGATACAGTGCTGGCGGAGGTCCAGGCGGGCTCGGCAGCGCAGAAAGCAGGTTTGCAAGCGGGCGACCGGATCGTTAAAGTCGATGGTCAACCGTTAACGCAGTGGATGACGTTTGTTAATCTGGTGCGCGATAATCCGGGCAAAGCGCTGGCGCTGGAGATTGAACGGCAGGGGAGTGCGCTGCCGTTAACCCTGACGCCGGATGCAAAAACGGTGAAAGGTAAGGCAGAAGGGTTCGCAGGGGTGGTGCCAAAGGTCATCCCGCTGCCTGAAGAATACAAGACAGTACGTCAGTACGGACCGTTTGCCGCCATCGCTGAAGCCACGGATAAAACCTGGCAGCTGATGTCACTGACGGTCAGGATGCTGGGTAAATTGATAACCGGTGATGTCAAACTGAACAACCTCAGTGGGCCGATCTCTATCGCTCAGGGGGCTGGAATGTCAGCGGAGTTTGGGTTGATTTATTATCTGATGTTCCTTGCGCTGATTAGCGTGAACCTCGGAATCATCAACCTGTTCCCACTACCCGTACTGGATGGGGGACATCTGCTGTTTTTGGCGATTGAAAAGCTGAAGGGCGGGCCGGTATCCGAGCGAGTTCAAGACTTTAGTTATCGCATTGGCTCAATACTGCTGGTGCTGTTAATGGGGCTTGCACTTTTCAATGATTTCTCTCGGTTATAAGAGAGTTTGTTAGGAAGAACGCATAATAACGATGGCGATGAAAAAGTTGCTCATAGCGTCGCTGCTGTTTAGCAGCGCGACTGTATACGGTGCTGAAGGGTTCGTGGTGAAGGACATTCATTTCGAAGGCTTGCAGCGTGTCGCTGTTGGTGCGGCCCTCCTCAGTATGCCAGTGCGTCCTGGCGATACGGTGACCGACGATGATATCAGTAACACTATTCGCGCGCTGTTTGCCACTGGCAACTTCGAGGACGTCCGCGTCCTGCGCGATGGTGATACCCTGCTGGTGCAGGTGAAAGAGCGTCCGACGATCGCCAGCATCACCTTCTCCGGCAACAAGTCGGTGAAAGATGACATGCTCAAGCAGAACCTTGAGGCCTCTGGCGTTCGGGTGGGCGAGTCGCTTGACCGCACGACCATCGCGGATATCGAGAAGGGCCTCGAGGATTTCTACTACAGCGTCGGTAAATACAGCGCCAGCGTCAAAGCGGTCGTTACCCCGCTGCCGCGTAACCGTGTCGACCTGAAACTGGTCTTCCAGGAAGGCGTCTCCGCTAAAATTCAGCAGATCAACATCGTCGGCAACCATGCGTTTTCGACTGATGAGCTGATCTCCCACTTCCAGCTGCGCGATGAAGTGCCGTGGTGGAACGTGGTCGGCGACCGTAAATACCAGAAGCAGAAACTGGCGGGCGACCTTGAAACCCTGCGCAGCTACTACCTGGATCGCGGCTATGCCCGTTTCAACATTGATTCTACCCAGGTCAGCCTGACGCCGGATAAGAAAGGGATCTATATCACCGTCAACATCACCGAAGGCGATCAGTACAAGTTTTCCGGGGTACAGGTGACGGGCAACCTCGCCGGCCATTCCGCGGAAATCGAAGCGCTGACCAAAGTCGAGCCGGGTGAACTGTATAACGGCGCGAAAGTGACCAAGATGGAAAACGACATCAAGAAACTGTTGGGTCGTTATGGTTACGCCTACCCGCGCGTACAGTCGCAGCCGGAGATCAACGACAGCGATAAAACCGTTAAGCTGCACGTCAACGTCGACGCGGGCAACCGCTATTACGTGCGTAAAATTCGCTTCGAAGGCAATGACACCTCCAAAGACGCCGTTCTGCGCCGCGAAATGCGCCAGATGGAAGGCGCGTGGCTGGGCAGCGACCTCGTCGATCAGGGTAAAGACCGTCTCAACCGTTTAGGCTTCTTCGAAACGGTCGATACCGATACCCAGCGCGTACCAGGCAGCCCGGACCAGGTCGACGTAGTCTACAAGGTGAAAGAGCGTAACACCGGTAGCTTCAACTTCGGTATCGGTTACGGTACCGAGAGCGGCGTCAGCTTCCAGGCGGGCGTTCAGCAGGATAACTGGTTAGGTACTGGCTATGCTGTCGGGATCAACGGCACCAAAAACGACTACCAGACCTATACCGAGCTGTCGGTGACCAACCCGTACTTCACCGTAGACGGTGTGAGCCTCGGCGGTCGTATCTTCTATAATGACTTTGACGCGAACGATGCGGATCTGTCTGACTATACCAACAAAAGCTATGGTACAGACGTCACGCTGGGCTTCCCGGTCAACGAATACAACACGCTGCGCGCGGGCGTCGGGTATGTGCATAACTCCCTGTCCAATATGCAGCCGCAGGTGGCGATGTGGCGTTACCTGAACTCGATGGGCCAGTATCCGGACAACACCAACGACCGGAACTCGTTCAGTGCGAATGACTTCACCTTCAACTACGGTTGGACCTATAACAAGCTTGACCGCGGCTTCTTCCCAACCGAAGGTTCGCGCGTCAACCTGAACGGTAAAGTGACCATTCCGGGTTCGGACAACGAATACTACAAAGCGACGTTGGATACCGCCACCTATGTGCCGATCGACAACGATCATGAATGGGTGGTGCTGGGTCGTACCCGCTTTGGCTATGGCGATGGTATCGGCGGCAAAGAGATGCCGTTCTATGAGAACTTCTATGCAGGTGGCTCCAGCACCGTGCGTGGCTTCCAGTCGAACACCATTGGTCCGAAGGCGGTGTACTTCCCGTCGAGCAGCCGTCATGATGGCGACAGCGGCTATACCAACGACTGTAAGAGCACCGAATCCGCACCGTGTAAATCCGATGATGCGGTGGGCGGTAACGCCATGGCGGTGGCCAGCCTGGAGCTGATTACCCCGACGCCGTTTATTAGTGACAAATATGCGAACTCGGTCCGGACTTCCTTCTTCTGGGATATGGGTACCGTATGGGATACTCACTGGGATTCGAACGCGTACGCTGGATATCCGGATTACAGCGATCCGAGCAACATCCGTATGTCTGCGGGTATTGCCGTGCAGTGGATGTCGCCGTTGGGGCCGTTGGTCTTCTCCTACGCCCAACCGTTCAAAAAGTACGATGGAGACAAAGCCGAACAGTTCCAGTTTAACATTGGTAAAACCTGGTAATTGTTGGCGGCAACGGAATGCAAGTGCAGTATAGCGCTGACCGTAGGCGATAACGCGTTTATCGCCTCGCCACGCAAATAACGGTACCCCTGGGTACTCATGGGATGGTAAGGAGTTTATTGTGAAAAAGTGGTTATTAGCTGCAGGTCTGGGTTTGGCAATGGTAACTTCCGCTCAGGCGGCAGATAAAATTGCCCTGGTGAACATGAACAGCCTGTTCCAACAGGTTGCCCAGAAAACTGGCGTTTCCAACACGCTGGAAAACGAGTTCAAAGGCCGCGCTAGCGAACTGCAGCGTATGGAAGGCGACCTGCAGTCTAAAATGCAGCGTCTGCAGTCCATGAAGCCGGGCGCCGATCGTACCAAACTGGAAAAAGACGTGATGGCTCAGCGCCAGACCTTCTCCCAGAAAGCGCAGGCGTTTGAACAGGATCGCGCTCGTCGTTCCAACGAAGAGCGTGGCAAACTGGTGACCCGTATCCAGACTGCCGTACAGAGCGTAGCGAAAGATCAGAGCATCGATCTGGTGGTTGACGCGAATGCCGTTGCATACAACAGCAGCGATGTAAAAGACATCACCGCTGATGTGCTGAAACAGGTTAAATAAGTAATGCCTTCAATTCGACTGGCTGATCTCGCGCAGCAGTTGGATGCAGAATTACACGGTGATGGCGATATCGTCATCACCGGCGTTGCGTCCATGCAGAGCGCGAAAACGGGCCAAATCACTTTCATGGTCAACCCTAAGTACCGTGAGCACCTGGCCGCTTGCCAGGCTTCTGCCGTTGTGATGACGCAGGATGATTTGCCTTTTGCCCATAGCGCCGCGCTGGTAGTGCGTAATCCCTACCTGACCTATGCGCGCATGGCTCAAATTCTGGATACCACGCCGCAGCCGGCACAGGATATCGCGCCGAGCGCGGTTATCGATCCGACGGCGAAGCTGGGTAGCAACGTTGCCATCGGCGCCAACGCCGTTATCGAATCCGGGGTAGTGCTGGGTGATAACGTGGTCATCGGCGCAGGCTGCTTCGTTGGGAAAAATACGAAAATAGGCGCCGGCTCGCGTCTGTGGGCCAATGTGACCGTTTACCATGAGATTGAGATCGGCGAGAATTGCCTGATCCAGTCCAGCACGGTGATCGGCGCGGATGGCTTCGGCTACGCCAACGATCGCGGCAACTGGGTGAAGATCCCGCAGCTGGGTCGCGTCATTATTGGCGATCGCGTGGAGATCGGCGCCTGCACCACAATTGACCGCGGCGCGCTGGACGATACCGTGATTGGCAACGGGGTTATCATTGATAACCAGTGCCAGATTGCGCATAACGTGGTGATTGGCGACAATACCGCGGTTGCCGGCGGCGTTATCATGGCAGGCAGCCTGAAAATCGGCCGCTACTGCATGATTGGCGGCGCCAGCGTGATTAACGGCCATATGGAAATCTGCGATAAGGTCACCGTCACGGGGATGGGGATGGTGATGCGTCCTATCAGCGAACCTGGCGTATACTCCTCCGGTATTCCGCTGCAGCCGAACAAGGCGTGGCGTAAAACCGCTGCGCTGGTGATGAATATTGACGAGATGAGCAAGCGCCTGAAAGCGATTGAGCGCAAGGTTAATCAACAAGACTAATTCATCATTTGGTCACATGACATTTCCGGCCTGTTGCATTCGCTAAAAGATTGCCGCAGGCCGTGTTATTATTGCCTTTTAGTACATTTAGACAGGAAGAGTATTTTGACTACTGACACTCATACTCTGCACATTGAAGAGATTCTGGAACTTCTGCCTCACCGTTACCCGTTCCTGCTGGTAGATCGCGTGCTGGATTTTGAAGAAGGTCGTTTTCTGCGCGCAGTAAAAAATGTTTCTGTAAACGAGCCGTTTTTCCAGGGGCATTTCCCTGGTAAGCCGATTTTGCCGGGCGTCCTGATTCTGGAAGCAATGGCGCAGGCCACCGGGATTCTGGCATTCAAAAGCGTTGGAAAACTGGAACCAGGCGAGCTGTATTACTTCGCGGGCATCGATGAAGCACGTTTCAAACGCCCGGTAGTACCAGGCGATCAGATGATTATGGAAGTCACTTTCGAGAAAACCCGCCGCGGCCTGACCCGTTTCAAAGGCGTTGCGCTGGTTGACGGTAAAGTGGTTTGCGAAGCGACGATGATGTGTGCGCGTAGCCGGGAGGCCTGATACGTGATTGATAAAACCGCTTTTGTTCATCCTACCGCCATTGTAGAAGAAGGCGCCGTGATTGGCGCTAACGTCCACATTGGTCCGTTTTGTATTGTTGGCGCCAACGTCGAAATCGGCGAAGGCACCGTACTGAAGTCTCACGTTGTCGTTAATGGCCACACCAAAATCGGCCGTGACAATGAGATCTATCAGTTCGCTTCCATCGGCGAAGTTAACCAGGATCTGAAATATGCTGGCGAACCGACCCGGGTGGAAATTGGCGATCGCAACCGCATTCGCGAAAGCGTCACCATTCATCGCGGCACAGTACAGGGCGGTGGATTAACAAAGGTGGGCAACGATAACCTGCTGATGATCAACGCCCACGTGGCGCACGATTGTACGCTTGGCGATCGCTGCATCCTGGCCAATAACGCGACGCTCGCGGGCCATGTTTCGCTGGATGATTATGTCATTATCGGCGGCATGACCGCGGTGCATCAGTTCTGCGTCATTGGCTCACATGTTATGGTTGGCGGCTGCTCCGGCGTGGCGCAGGACGTTCCGCCGTTCGTGATTGCCCAGGGCAACCATGCGACGCCATTCGGCGTCAATATCGAAGGCCTGAAACGCCGCGGCTTCAGCCGGGAAGCGATTACCGCGATCCGCAACGCGTATAAACTGCTGTACCGCAGCGGCAAGACGCTGGAAGAAGCCAAGCCGGAGATCGCCGAACTGGCGACTCAGCATCCTGAAGTCCAGCCGTTTGTCGATTTCTTCGCCCGCTCTACCCGCGGCTTGATTCGTTAATGACTGAACAGCGTCCCCTGACGATTGCCCTGGTCGCCGGAGAAACCTCCGGCGATATTCTTGGCGCCGGCCTCATCCGCGCCCTCAAAGCACGCATCCCGAATGCGCGCTTTGTCGGCGTGGCGGGACCGCTGATGCAGGCGGAAGGGTGTGAAGCCTGGTACGAAATGGAAGAGCTGGCGGTGATGGGTATTGTTGAAGTGCTCGGTCGCCTGCGTCGCTTACTCCATATTCGCGCCGATTTGACCCGCCGCTTCGGCGAGCTGCGTCCCGACGTCTTCGTCGGCATCGACGCCCCTGATTTCAATATTACCCTCGAAGGGAATCTGAAAAAGCAGGGCATCAAAACCATTCACTACGTCAGCCCGTCGGTCTGGGCCTGGCGACAAAAACGCGTTTTCAAAATCGGCAGATCCACCGATCTGGTGCTGGCTTTTCTGCCTTTCGAAAAAGCGTTTTATGACAAATTTAACGTTCCCTGCCGTTTTATCGGCCATACCATGGCGGATGCGATGCCGCTGGATCCTGACAAAGGCGCCGCGCGCGATCGGTTAGGGATCCCGCACGACGTGCGTTGCCTGGCGCTGTTGCCAGGTAGCCGCGGCGCAGAAGTCGAAATGCTCAGCGCGGACTTTCTGAAAGCCGCTCAGCTTCTGCGGGCTAGCTATCCCGATCTGCAGGTGGTGGTGCCGCTGGTTAATGCCAAACGGCGGGAGCAGTTTGAGCGAATTAAAGCTGAGACGGCGCCGGATATGATCGTCCATATGCTGGACGGTCAGGCGCGCGATGCGATGATCGCCAGCGACGCCGCGCTGCTGGCCTCCGGGACGGCGGCGCTGGAGTGTATGCTGGCGAAATGCCCGATGGTGGTTGGCTATCGCATGAAGCCGTTCACCTTCTGGCTGGCGAAGCGGTTGGTTAAAACCGACTACGTCTCGTTGCCGAACCTGCTTGCCGGGCGCGAGCTGGTTAAAGAGCTGCTGCAGGATGAGTGCGAGCCTCAGGCGCTGGCTGCCGCTCTTCAGCCGCTGCTGGCCGATGGCAAAACCAGCCATGAGATGCATGAGACATTCCGCGCGCTGCATCAGCAGATCCGCTGCAACGCCGATGAGCAGGCGGCGGATGCCGTACTGGAGTTAGCAAAACAATGATGGAGTTCGTCTATCCGCATACCCATCTGGTTGCCGGCGTCGATGAGGTCGGGCGTGGCCCCCTGGTTGGCGCGGTGGTGACCGCGGCGGTGATCCTCGATCCGGCGAAGCCGATTGTGGGTCTGAATGATTCCAAAAAACTCAGCGAGAAGCGTCGTCTGGCGCTGTTCGATGAGATTAAAGAGAAAGCGCTGTGCTGGAGCCTGGGACGCGCCGAGCCGCACGAAATCGATGAGCTGAATATCCTGCATGCCACTATGCTGGCGATGCAGCGCGCCGTCGCCGGCCTGAGCATTGTACCCGAGTTTGTTCTGATCGATGGCAACCGCAGCCCATCGCTACCGATGCCCTCCCTGGCAGTAGTCAAAGGCGACAGCCGGGTGGCAGAAATCAGCGCAGCGTCTATTCTGGCAAAAGTCACTCGTGACGCCGAAATGGCCACGCTGGACCTCGCATTTCCCCACTACGGATTTGCCCAGCATAAAGGCTATCCCACCGCTGTTCACCTGCAGAAGCTGCAGGAACACGGCGCAACAGAGCATCACCGGCGCAGTTTTGGCCCGGTGAAGCGTGCCCTGGGCCTGGCGTCCAACTAAGTCACCGGGATCTAAAGATGGCTGAACCACGTTTCGTACACCTGCGGGTGCACAGCGACTATTCCATGATCGATGGGCTGGCAAAGACCGGGCCGCTGGTCAAGAAGGCGGCCTCGCTTGGCATGCCAGCGCTGGCGATCACCGATTTCACCAACCTCTGCGGGCTGGTGAAGTTCTACGGGACGGGACACGGCGCGGGGATTAAGCCGATCGTCGGCGCCGATTTCCACGTGCAGTGCGACCTGCTCGGCGACGAATTTACCGAGCTGACCGTGCTGGCGGCGAATAACACCGGCTACCAGAACCTGACTCTGCTGATTTCCCGCGCCTATCAGCGTGGCTACGGCGCCCTGGGGCCGTGGATCGATCGCGACTGGCTGGTGGAACATCAGGAAGGGCTGATTCTGCTCTCCGGCGGCCGTAAAGGCGACGTCGGCGTCAGCCTGATCCGCGGCAACATGCCGCTGGTTGAGCAGTGCGTCGCCTTCTATGAAGAGCATTTCCCGGATCGCTATTTTCTGGAGCTGATCCGCACCGGTCGTCAGGATGAAGAGAGTTATCTTCATGCCGCCGTGGCGCTGGCGGAAGCGCGTGGTCTGCCAGTGGTGGCGACCAACGATGTCCGCTTCCTCGATACAGGCGATTTTGACGCCCATGAAATCCGCGTCGCTATTCACGACGGCTTCACCCTCGACGACCCGAAACGGCCGCGCAACTACTCGCCGCAGCAATATATGCGCAGCGAGGAAGAGATGTGCGAGCTGTTCGCCGATATTCCGGAAGCGCTGGCAAACAGCGTTGAAATTGCCAAGCGCTGTAACGTCACCGTGCGGCTTGGCGAATATTTCCTGCCGCAGTTCCCGACCGGCGATATGACCACGGAAGATTTCCTGGTGATGAAATCGAAAGAGGGTCTGGAGGAGCGGCTGGAATTCCTCTTCCCGGATCCGGAAGTGCGCGCGAAGCGCCGGCCGGAATACGACGAGCGTCTGGATATCGAGCTGCAGGTGATCAACCAGATGGGCTTCCCCGGCTACTTCCTGATCGTGATGGAGTTTATCCAGTGGTCGAAGGATAACGGTGTGCCGGTCGGCCCGGGCCGCGGTTCCGGCGCCGGTTCGCTGGTGGCCTACGCGCTGAAGATCACCGATCTCGACCCGCTGGAGTTCGACCTGCTGTTCGAACGTTTCCTCAACCCGGAACGAGTCTCAATGCCCGACTTTGACGTCGACTTCTGCATGGAGAAACGCGACCAGGTTATCGAGCACGTGGCGGATATGTATGGCCGCGACGCGGTATCGCAGATCATCACCTTCGGTACCATGGCGGCGAAAGCGGTCATCCGCGACGTGGGCCGCGTGCTGGGTCACCCGTACGGCTTTGTCGACCGCATCTCCAAGCTGGTGCCGCCCGATCCGGGCATGACGCTGGCGAAAGCCTTCGAGGCCGAGCCGCAGCTGCCGGAGATCTACGAGGCGGACGAAGAAGTGAAAGCGCTGATCGACATGGCGCGTAAGCTGGAAGGGGTGACGCGAAACGCCGGTAAGCATGCGGGCGGCGTGGTTATCGCACCGACCAAAATCACCGACTTCGCCCCGCTGTATTGCGATGAGCAGGGGCTGCATCCGGTTACCCAGTTTGACAAGAACGACGTGGAATACGCCGGGCTGGTGAAATTCGACTTCCTCGGTCTGCGTACGCTCACTATCATTAACTGGGCGCTGGAGATGATTAATAAGCGCCGTGAGAAGAACGGCGAAGGGCCGCTGGATATCGCCGCCATCCCGCTGGATGACAAGAAAAGCTTCGACATGCTGCAGCGCTCGGAAACCACTGCGGTCTTCCAGCTTGAATCGCGCGGCATGAAAGATCTGATTAAACGCCTGCAGCCGGACTGCTTCGAAGATATGATCGCTCTGGTGGCCCTGTTCCGCCCGGGCCCGCTGCAGTCGGGGATGGTAGATAACTTTATCGACCGTAAGCACGGCCGAGAAGAGATCTCGTATCCGGACGTGCAGTGGCAGCATGAAAGCCTGAAACCGGTGCTGGAGCCGACCTACGGCATCATCCTGTATCAGGAACAGGTCATGCAGATTGCCCAGGTGCTGTCCGGGTATACCCTCGGCGGCGCGGATATGCTGCGTCGCGCGATGGGTAAGAAAAAGCCGGAGGAGATGGCCAAGCAGCGTTCTATCTTTGAGGATGGGGCGAAGAAAAACGGCATTGACGGCGAACTGGCGATGAAAATCTTTGACCTGGTGGAGAAATTCGCCGGTTACGGGTTTAACAAATCGCACTCCGCCGCGTACGCGCTGGTTTCTTACCAGACGCTATGGCTTAAGGCGCACTATCCGGCTGAGTTTATGGCGGCGGTAATGACCGCCGATATGGATAACACCGAGAAGGTCGTTGGCCTGGTGGACGAGTGCTGGCGGATGGGGCTGAAAATTTTGCCGCCGGATATTAACTCCGGCCTGTACCATTTCCACGTCAACGACGACGGCGAGATCGTCTACGGTATCGGCGCCATCAAGGGCGTCGGCGAAGGGCCGATCGAAGCGATCATTGAGGCGCGCAACAACGGCGGTTATTTCCGCGAGCTGTTCGACCTCTGCGCGCGGACCGATATTAAAAAGCTCAACCGTCGCGTGCTGGAAAAGCTGATTATGTCCGGGGCGTTCGATCGTCTCGGTCCGCACCGTGCGGCGCTGATGAATTCGCTGGGCGATGCGCTGAAAGCCGCCGACCAGCACGCCAAAGCCGAGGCCATCGGCCAGGCTGATATGTTCGGCGTACTGGCGGAAGAGCCTGAGCAGATTGAACAGTCCTACGCCAGCTGCCAGCCGTGGCCTGAGCAGGTGGTGCTGGATGGTGAAAGGGAGACCCTGGGGCTGTACCTGACCGGGCACCCGATTAACCAGTATCTGAAAGAGATTGAGCGCTACGTCGGCGGCGTGAGGCTCAAAGACATGCATCCGACCGATCGTGGAAAAGTGACCACGGCGGCGGGGCTGGTGATTGCGGCGCGGGTAATGGTCACCAAGCGCGGCAATCGTATCGGCATCTGTACCCTGGATGACCGTTCCGGGCGGCTGGAAGTGATGTTATTCACCGACGCGCTGGATAAATATCAGCAGTTGCTGGAAAAAGACCGCATACTTATCGTCAGCGGACAGGTCAGCTTTGATGACTTTAGCGGGGGGCTTAAAATGACCGCCCGTGAAGTCATGGACATTGACGAAGCCCGGGAAAAATATGCTCGCGGGCTTGCTATCTCGCTGACGGACAGGCAAATTGATGACCAGCTTTTAAACCGACTCCGTCAGTCTCTGGAACCCCACCGTTCGGGAACCATTCCAGTGCACCTCTACTATCAGAGGGCGGATGCACGCGCGCGGTTGCGTTTCGGCGCAACATGGCGCGTCTCTCCGAGCGATCGTTTACTCAACGATCTGCGTGGCCTTATCGGCTCGGAGCAGGTGGAACTGGAGTTTGACTAATACAGGAATACTATGAGTCTGAATTTCCTAGATTTTGAACAGCCGATTGCAGAGCTGGAAGCGAAAATCGATTCCCTGACTGCGGTAAGCCGTCAGGATGAGAAACTGGATATTAACATCGACGAAGAAGTGCATCGTCTGCGCGAGAAAAGCGTAGAGCTGACGCGCAAAATCTTCTCCGATCTCGGTGCATGGCAGGTTGCGCAACTGGCGCGCCACCCGCGCCGTCCTTACACCCTGGATTATGTCCGCCTGGCGTTCGACGAGTTTGACGAACTGGCCGGTGACCGTGCCTACGCTGACGATAAAGCGATTGTCGGCGGTATCGCGCGTCTTGATGGTCGTCCGGTGATGATCATTGGCCATCAGAAAGGTCGCGAAACCAAAGAAAAAATTCGTCGCAACTTTGGTATGCCGGCCCCGGAAGGCTACCGCAAAGCGCTGCGCCTGATGGAGATGGCTGAGCGGTTTAAAATGCCGATCATCACCTTCATCGACACCCCGGGCGCCTACCCGGGCGTTGGCGCGGAAGAGCGCGGCCAGTCGGAAGCGATCGCTCGCAATCTACGTGAAATGTCGCGTCTGAGCGTGCCGGTGATCTGCACCGTGATCGGCGAAGGCGGCTCCGGCGGCGCGCTGGCTATCGGCGTGGGCGACAAGGTCAACATGCTGCAGTACAGCACCTATTCGGTGATTTCGCCGGAAGGCTGTGCCTCCATTCTGTGGAAGAGTGCGGATAAAGCGCCGCTGGCTGCTGAAGCGATGGGTATTATCGCCCCGCGTCTGAAAGAGCTGAAGCTGATCGATTCTATCGTTCCGGAACCGCTGGGCGGCGCCCACCGCAACCCGGAAGCGATGGCGGCAAACCTGAAAGCGCAGCTGCTGGCAGACCTGGCCGATCTCGATCTGCTCAGCGAAGAAGAGCTGCTTAACCGCCGCTATCAACGTCTGATGAGCTACGGTTACGCCTAAGTATTCCGCTAGCGAAAAAGACTAAGGGCCGGATTTTCCGGCCCTTTTTTTATGTGCGATGCGCCCAGGGGATTGCTATGATGCTGGACTTAGGTGAATACCAGGAGGAAAGCGTGAATATCATCGCCATCATGGGGCCTCACGGCGTCTATCACAAAGACGAGCCGATCAAAGAACTGGAAGCGGCGCTGCAGCGCCAGGGCTTCCAGACTATCTGGCCGCAAAACAGCGCCGACCTGCTGCAGTTTATCGAGCACAACCCGCGCATCTGCGGCGTGATCTTCGACTGGGATGAGTACAGCGTCGATCTGTGCAGCGATATCAATCAGCTCAATGAATATCTGCCTCTGTACGCCTTTATTAACGCCCACTCGACGATGGACGTCAGCAGTCAGGATCTGCGCATGACGCTGTGGTTCTTCGAATATGCGCTGGGACTCTCCGAAGAGATCGCCACCCGCATCGGGCAGTATACCCGCGAGTACCTGGACAATATCACCCCGCCGTTTACCCGCGCGCTGTTTAACTATGTGCAGGAGGGTAAATATACCTTTTGTACGCCGGGTCATATGGGAGGCAGCGCCTATCAGAAAAGCCCAGTGGGCTGCCTGTTCTATGACTTTTTTGGCGGGAATACGCTGAAGGCGGATGTCTCGATTTCGGTCACCGAGCTGGGCTCCCTGCTGGATCATACCGGCCCGCATCTGGAGGCGGAGGAGTATATCGCTCGCGCCTTTGGCGCCGAGCAAAGCTATATGGTGACCAACGGTACCTCAACGTCCAATAAAATTGTCGGCATGTACTCGGCGCCCGCCGGCAGCACGCTGCTGATTGACCGTAACTGTCACAAATCGCTGGCCCACCTGCTGATGATGAGCGATGTGGTTCCCCTGTGGCTGAAGCCGACCCGCAACGCGCTGGGGATCCTCGGCGGTATCCCCCGGCGCGAGTTTACCCGCGACAGTATTCAGCAGAAAGTGCGCGACACGGGCGGGGCGCAGTGGCCCGTGCATGCGGTGATCACCAACTCCACCTACGATGGCCTGCTCTACAACACCACCTGGCTTAAAGAGACGCTCGACGTCCCGTCGATCCATTTCGATTCTGCCTGGGTGCCGTATACCCATTTCCATCCGATATATCAGGGGAAAAGCGGCATGAGCGGTGAGCGGATCCCCGGTAAAGTCATCTTCGAGACGCAGTCGACGCATAAGATGCTGGCCGCGCTGTCGCAGGCCTCGTTGATCCACATTAAGGGCAACTATGATGAAGAGACCTTTAATGAAGCCTTTATGATGCATACCTCTACATCGCCGAGCTACCCCATCGTCGCGTCGATTGAGACCGCGGCGGCGATGCTGCGCGGTAACTCCGGTAAGCGCCTGATCCAGCGCTCCATTGAGCGGGCGCTGGACTTCCGTAAAGAGGTGCAGCGACTGCGCGAAGAGTCGGACGGCTGGTTCTTTGATATCTGGCAGCCGGAAGCGGTGGATAAAGCCGAGTGCTGGCCGGTAGCGCCGGGCGAAGACTGGCACGGTTTCAAAGATGCCGATGCGGATCATATGTATCTCGATCCGGTGAAGGTCACCATTCTGACGCCGGGCATGGACGAGCAAGGGAATATGGATGAAGAGGGGATCCCGGCGGCGCTGGTGGCGAAGTTCCTCGACGAGCGGGGCGTGGTGGTGGAGAAAACAGGCCCCTACAACCTGCTGTTCCTCTTTAGCATCGGTATCGATAAAACCCGGGCGATGGGGCTGCTGCGCGGCCTGACCGAATTTAAGCGTGCCTACGATCTCAATCTGCGGGTGAAGAATATGCTGCCGGATCTGTACGCCGAAGATCCCGACTTCTACCGCAATATGCGGATCCAGGATCTGGCGCAGGGGATCCACCGCTTGATCCGCCAGCACCAGCTGCCGCAGCTGATGCTCAGCGCCTTTGACGTCCTGCCGGAAATGAAAATGACGCCGCATCATGCCTGGCAGCGCCAGATTAAAGGTGAGGTGGAAACCATTGAACTGGAGAACCTGGTGGGCCGGATTTCGGCCAACATGATCCTCCCTTATCCGCCGGGGGTACCGCTGCTGATGCCAGGAGAGATGATCACGGAGGAGAGCCGGGCGGTGCTCGACTTCCTGCTGATGCTCTGCTCCATAGGACGTCATTACCCGGGGTTTGAGACCGATATTCACGGCGCGAAGCGCGATGAGGACGGCGTTTATCGGGTACGAGTCTTAAAAAATGACGAAAGGCTTGCGCGTTAACGGCGCGCACGAGTAACGTGGCTGGCTTAACAGAAGGAGTTTGACCATGCTGGGTTTGAAACGGGTTCACCATATTGCCATCATTGCGACCGACTACGCCCGCAGTAAAGCGTTCTATTGCGATACTCTGGGGTTTACGCTGCAAAGCGAGTTTTATCGCGCCGAGCGTGACTCCTGGAAAGGCGATCTGGCGCTCAACGGCGAGTATGTGATTGAGCTGTTCTCGTTCCCGTTTCCGCCGGCCCGCCCCAGTCGTCCGGAAGCCTGCGGGCTGCGTCATCTGGCCTTTAGCGTGGATGATATCGACGCGGCGGTAGCGCATTTGACTGCGCATGGCGTGGAGTGCGAAGCGATTCGCGTCGATCCCTTTACCGGTAAACGTTTTACCTTCTTTAGCGATCCGGACGACCTGCCGCTGGAAATATATCAGCAGTAAACCTTGCCAGCGCGACCCTGGCCCGGTAACGTGCCGGGCCATCACTTCTCGGTATGTTTGTGGTTATGACGGCTGACATTGCGCATACGCTTCATCCCCATCGCCAGCTGCTGGTGGCCTTCAGCGGCGGTCTGGACTCGACGGTTCTTCTGCATCAGCTGGTGCTGCTGCGGGAACAGGATCCCTCGCTGACGCTGCGGGCGGTACATGTTCACCACGGCCTTAGCGCCCACGCAGACGACTGGGTGGCGCACTGTCGGCAGATTTGCCAGCAGTGGCAGGTGCCGTTGGTGGTGCATCGCGTGACGTTAGCCCGGGGCGGCCTGGGCGTCGAGGCCCATGCCCGTGCGGCGCGCTATCAGGCCTTTCAGGATACGCTCAATGCCGGCGAGGTGTTAGTGACCGCCCAGCACCAGGATGACCAGTGCGAAACGCTGTTGCTGGCGTTAAAACGCGGCAGCGGTCCTACTGGTCTGTCGGCGATGGCGCCATCCTCTGCCTTTGCCGAGAGCCGACTACTGCGTCCTCTCCTCAATGAAACCCGCGAATCGCTACGCCAGTGGGCGCTCGCCCATCAGTTGTCGTGGATTGAAGATGAGAGTAATCAGGACGATACCTATGACCGCAACTTTCTGCGCCTGCGGGTGATCCCGCTGCTGCGCGAGCGCTGGCCGCACTTTAGCGAGGCCGTCGCCCGCAGCGCCAGCCTGTGCGCCGAGCAGGAGCAACTGCTGGACGAGATACTGGCGGCGGAGCTCGCGTCGCTGGTGGCCGAAGACGGGTCGCTGGCTATCGCGCCACTGACGTCGATGAGTTCTCCCCGCCGCGCGGCGCTGCTGCGTCGCTGGCTCGCCGGGCAGCGGGCGCCGATGCCGGCCCGCGAGGTGCCGGAGCGCCTCTGGCACGAGGTGGCGCTGGCGCGGGAAGATGCCAGCCCCTGCCTGCGGTTGGGGGAATTTACCGTCCGTCGTTTTCAGCAGCGCTTGTACTGGGTGAGATATGTACCCGGGCAGGCGGATAGCGTCCAGCACTGGCCCGACTGGCGCCAGCCGCTGCGGCTGGCGGACGGTCTCGGCGAGCTGATGCTGCAGCCGGGCGGCAGGCTGCGCCCGCCCTCGGCGGATGAGCCGGTCACCGTCCGCTTTCGCGCCAGCGGCAATCTGCATATCGTCGGGCGTCATGGCGGCCGTAAGCTAAAGAAGATCTGGCAGGAGCTGGGCGTTGCTCCGTGGCGACGAGACACCACGCCGCTGCTGTTTTACGGTGAAACGCCGATTGCCGCAGCGGACAATCTGTTTGTGACCCACGAAGGTGAAGTCAAAGACGGGGAAGGGATCAGTCTGACATGGAGGAAAACGGGCGGTTAAGCCCGTTTTGATTCAGGATTCGCTCACCACCACGGTGCCGATTTCCGGGTGACTGAAGCTGGCGATTTTATCCAGGCGCAGCTCGCGGACGTTGCCGGCGAGTTCGACCACCAGATACTCGATATTTTTACGCGAGATTAGATCGCTGGCCTTCGCCTGCAGCTGTTCGCCATCCTTCAGCGCCAGCGTCAGCACCAGGTGATGCTGGCAGGCCAGCTCCAGGTTGTCGTAATCATCGCAGTTAATGGGTTGATAAGTATCATTCATTGACATAATCGCTCACCAGTAAGTTTGCTGCCGCATAAGCGGCCTTTTCCCTGACTGACTCCGAAAGGGCCTCATCCGCCGCAATCTCATTCAATACTTTCAACACGCAACCCAGCGCATCCGGGATATACCCTAAGTCTCCGCTGGCTATTTCCGCATACCGCTTGCGTATTAACTCACAATAGTGGTCCACATGCCCTCCTGTCAGCGTTCTGACTCAACCGTGGGATGCAAGTTTAAGCCTACGAAGATAAACTCTGTTTAGCAAGGGAACTATATCATAGTCATTTAAGCAATTTCAGCAGGATGAAACAGGTTGCTGCGATTGCTGACAGCCTTTTGCCGCCAGTTTCGCTACAATGTACGCCATTTTTTTCAGGAGTTTATTCATGGCGCTGAAAGCGACGATATATAAAGCCGCGGTGAATGTAGCCGATCTGGATCGCAACCAGTTTCTGGATGCTAACCTGACGCTGGCGCAGCACCCGTCGGAAACCCAGGAGCGCATGATGCTGCGCCTGCTGGCGTGGATCAAATATGCCGATGAACGGCTGCAGTTTACGCGCGGCCTCTCGTCAGACGACGAGCCGGAGCTGTGGCTGCTTAACGATCATCTCGGGGTTGATCTGTGGATCGAGCTGGGGCTGCCGGACGAGAAACGTATCAAGAAAGCCTGCTCGCGGGCGCAGGCGGTGGCGTTGTTCGCCTATAACAGCCGGGCGGCTGAAATCTGGTGGCAGCAAAATCAGAACAAGCTTGCGGCGTACCCGAAGCTGACCATCTGGTATCTTGATGATGCCCAGCTGGCGCAGCTTAGCGCTTTTGCCGACCGCACGATGACGCTGCAGGCCACGTTGCAGGAGGGGAGCATCTGGTTATCCGATGCTCAGAATAATCTGGAAATTCAGCTTACCGCCTGGCAAGCGCCGGCATGATTACTATCAGCCGCAGTGTGGCCATTGCTGATAACGAGATCACGCTGGAAGGTATTCGCGCCCAGGGGGCCGGGGGCCAGCACGTGAACAAAGCGTCGACCGCGATCCATCTGCGCTTCGATATTAAAGCCTCGAGCCTGCCGGCGTTTTACAAAGAGCGCCTGCTCGCCGCCAGCCATCACTTAATTTCTGCTGACGGTGTGGTTATCATTAAGGCTCAGGAATATCGCAGTCAGGAGATGAACCGCGAAGCGGCGATCGCCCGGCTGGTGGCCCTTATCAAAGAATTAACCGCAGTGCAAAAAAGTCGCCGGGAGACGCGACCGACTCGGGCATCCAAAGAGCGACGCCTTGCTTCTAAGGCGCAAAAGTCCTCAGTCAAGGCGCTGCGTGGAAAAGTTCGCCAGTGAAGGCGTCGGCGAACGGGTGGAATGGATCATAAGGAAAGTAGAGTGAAGAAAATCATATTCTCCGTGATAGCGGCCTGTTCGCTGTTCGCGCTGTTTGGTTGTAACCATCGCGCCGAAAATGACACGGTTCAGCCGGCAGCGATGGAAGAGCTCAAACCGATGCAGCAAAGCTGGCGTGGAGTGCTGCCCTGCGCGGATTGCGAAGGCATCGACACCTCGCTGTTCCTGGAAAAAGACGGTACCTGGGTGATGAATGAGCACTACCAGGGCGCTGGTCGTGAACCATCTTCCTTTGCCTCTTACGGCACCTGGGCGCGTACGGCGGACAAGCTGGTACTGACCAACAGCAAGGGCGAAAAATCGTACTTTCGCGCGAAGGGCGACAAACTGGAGATGCTCGACCGCAACGGGAGTCCCATTCAGTCTCCTCTCAACTATACCCTGGAGCCGGTGAAGGCCAGCCTGCCGACCACCCCGATGGCGATGCGTGGCATGTACTTCTATATGGCCGATGCGGCAACCTTTACTGATTGCGCGACCGGTAAACGCGTCGCGGTGGCGAACAATGCCCAGCTTGAGCGGGATTATGCCGCTGCCCGCGGCAATGATTCACGTCCGGTTCTGCTGGTGGTGGAAGGGCACTTTACCCTCGAGGCGAACCCGGATACCGGCGAAATGATGAAAACGCTGATGACGGATCAGGCCGGCAAATTTATTCCAGGGAAAGACTGCGGACACTGATTGTCCGGCTCCTGCCCGGGAAACGGGCAGGAGATACGCCTCAGCGGTAGCCGGCCAGCGGACTTCGGTTATGGTGGTTTTACCGTCCCCCCCCTTTTCCACCAACCATAGCGCACGAATCATGAGCCTCATGACGGGTGGGAAAGGGCAAATCGTTCTTTTACTCCGCACCGGCCTTCGGATTGTTCACCAGATACAGCGCGACGTGGCTCACGGAAGAGGGGCTGAAGGCGCGGATCCCAAACGAAGTGACGCCGAGGCTGGAGAAGAAGAGCAGGTCGCCGGAACGTAGGTCGCTTTCGGCGATTTCGCGCAGTCCGCTGCCGGCAATCGAGCTTTGACGCTGGAGGGGGACAGCCCATGGCGGTGAGCGGCCATCGGTCGCGGATGCGGAAGGGGTGCTGCGGCCGACGTCTACAGTGCAGGCGGTAGGCAGGAGCAGGGCGGAGGTCAGCAGCCCGCTGCTGAGAAGAGGTGCAGTCATGGGTACAGTCCTTGTAAAAAAAAGGCCCTGACATCCGTTCAGGGCCCTGGTTGGGTGATTAGCCTTTTATCGCTTTAACCAGATATTCCACAATATCCCCGGTCTTAATCAGCTGCTTCTCACCGTTGCGACGATACTTGTATTCGATATCGTCATTGTCGAGGTTACGATCGCCCAGCACGATGGTGTGCGGGATACCGATCAGCTCCATATCGGCGAACATCACGCCCGGACGCTCTTTACGATCGTCCATCAGCACTTCAATACCCTGGGCGCTCAGCTCGGCGTACAGTTTCTCCGCCAGCTCCTGCACACGGTAAGATTTGTGCATGTTCATCGGCAGGATCGCCACCTGGAACGGCGCAATCGCATCCGGCCAGACGATACCGCGATCGTCAAAGTTCTGCTCAATCGCCGCCGCCACTACGCGAGTGACCCCGATACCATAGCAACCCATCGTCAGGATCTGGTTGCGGCCATCTTCGCCCTGGACCGCGGCTTTCATCGCCTCGGAGTACTTCGTCCCCAGCTGGAAGATATGACCCACTTCGATACCGCGCTTGATAAGCAGGGTACCTTTGCCGTCCGGGCTCGGATCGCCGGCGACGACGTTACGGATGTCCGCGACTTCCGGCGTGGCGACATCGCGGTCCCAGTTGATGCCGAAGTAGTGTTTGCCATCGATGTTGGCGCCGGCGGCGAAATCGCTCATCACCGCCACAGTACGGTCGATAATCACCGGCACCGGCAGGTTCACCGGACCCAGAGAGCCCGGACCGGCTTTCACCAGGGCGCGGATCTCTTCTTCGGTGGCGAAGGTCAGCGGGCTGGCGACCTGCGGCAGTTTTTCGGCTTTCACTTCGTTCAGCTCGTGATCGCCGCGCACCAGCAGGGCAACCAGCGGGGAAGCGCTATCTTCAACCGCTTTCACCAGCAGGGTTTTCACGGTTTTTTCGATCGGCAGGTTGAACTGCTCAACCAGCTCGGCGATGGTTTTGGCGTTCGGCGTGTCGACCAGGGTCATCTCCTGGGTGGCGGCCGCGCGCGGCGTTTTCGGCGCAACGGCTTCCGCAAACTCGATGTTTGCCGCGTAGTCGGAGCTGTCGGAGAAGATCACATCGTCTTCGCCGCTCTGCGCCAGCACCTGGAATTCATGAGAGGCGCTGCCGCCGATAGAGCCGGTATCAGCCTGTACCGCGCGGAAGTCCAGCCCCATGCGGCTGAAGATTTTACTGTAAGCGGCGTACATCGCATCGTAGGTTTCCTGCAGCGATTCCTGCGACGTATGGAAAGAGTACGCATCTTTCATCAGGAATTCGCGGGAGCGCATCACGCCGAAACGCGGACGCACTTCGTCGCGGAATTTGGTCTGGATCTGATAGAAGTTCAGCGGCAGCTGCTTATAGGAGTTCAGCTCGTTGCGGATCAGGTCGGTGATGACCTCTTCGTGGGTTGGACCGAGGACGAACGGACGATCGCCACGATCGGCAATGCGCAGCAGTTCCGGGCCGTACTGCTCCCAGCGACCGCTCTCCTGCCATAGTTCAGATGGCTGAACGACCGGCATTAACACCTCGATCGCACCGGCGTTGTTCATCTCTTCACGCACGATGTTTTCGACTTTTTTCAGGACGCGCACGCCGGTCGGCAGCCAGGTGTATAACCCGGAGGCCAGCTTGCGGATCATCCCGGCGCGCAGCATCAGCTGGTGGCTGATTACCTCGGCGTCGGCAGGTGTCTCCTTCAGAGTGGAGAGCAGATATTGGCTAGTACGCATGTTGTAACGGTTCCAGTTAAACGAGCGGAACAGGCTGGTTGCCCAGCCTGAAACAAAAAAAGTGGTTTAGTTTACCAGTGTGGCAAAGATGCCAAAAGAGAGGAAAATAAAATTAGCGCGCTTCGAGGGCAAAGACTTCAAAACCGGCGGCAGTCACCCGCCAGCGGACGTTGAAATCCAGCAGCCAGACGGCGTAATTTTTACCTGCCTCTTCTTCCTTACGGTAGGCCGGACGCGGATCCTGCGCCAGCACCTCTCGGATAAACGCCTTCAGATGCGGATAACGCTTCTCCAGATGCAAAAGCTGCGTTTCGACCTCGGCGGTAAAACTGACGACCTGATCCGCCTGCGGTGCCTGTTGCGCGTAGCTGGCGTGCGCGTTCGGCAGCGCTTCGGCAAACGGCAGATAGGGTTTGATGTCGACCACCGGCGTACCGTCGACGAGATCGAGGCTGCCGAGCTCCAGTATCACCTGCTCTTTCTGACAGCGAACGCCCTTCAGCTCAACCAGCGACATGCCAATGGGATTGGGGCGAAACGTGGAGCGGGTGGCGAAGACGCCCATACGCGCGTTGCCCCCGAGACGGGGAGGGCGCACCGTCGGACGCCAGCCGCCTTCCATGGTCTGATGAAACACAAACAAGATCCACAGATGGCTGAAGCTTTCCAGACCACGCACGGCGTCGGCCTGGTTGTAGGGCGCGATCAGATGGAGTTCTCCACCGCCGTGCTTGACCAGACCCGGCTGGCGAGGCACGGCAAACTTCTCTTTATACGGCGAGCGGATAACGCCTATCTGCGCGAACTGAAATGCACTCATTGCGCCGAGACGTTAAGCGCCGAGCCCAGACAAACCGCCTGACGGTAGCAGCCTGGGGTACCGCTGGTCACTTCGCAGCGGTGCAGCAGGACAGCATTGGCTTTCATTCGTGCGGCATTAATCTGCAGGCGCTTGCGGGCGGTAGGGATATTCGGCGGAGAATCCTGATTCGAAGCCTGGCAGGACTCGCCAGACACTTCACCCAGATCGCGGAACGGTTTACCTACCAGCTCTGACGCATCGGTATAAATACGTACCGGCGCCGGACGGGTTGCGCGTGGTTTGGTCGGCTCCGATTTAACCGGAGGAGTTGCAGTGCTTTGAACAGGCTCGACGGGAGATCTGCTTAGCATGGAACAACCGCTTAACATGAGTGCTATCAAACAGACCGGTAAAGCACGCATAATATTTCCTCAATGAATAAAAAACAGGGCGTTATTGAATCAGGTGCTTGCATAAATGACAAGACGGGCGTGAAGCCCGTCCTGAATGATATTACGGTGAGAAAAGATTACCAGCCTTTCACTGCGCCGCCGTTAAAGATCTTGTTTGCTGCTTCGTAAACTTCATCGCTCTGGTAAGCCTGAACGAATTTTTTCACATTCTCAGCATCTTTATTGTCTTCACGCGCCACGATCAGGTTCACGTACGGCGACTCTTTCCCTTCAACAAAGATGCCGTCTTTCGCCGGGGTCAGGCCAATCTGGCTGGCGTAAGTGGTGTTGATAACGGCCAGCGCAATCTGCGCGTCGTCGAGAGAACGCGGCAGCTGCGGCGCTTCCAGTTCAACAATCTTCAGGTTTTTCGGGTTCTCGACGATATCCAGTGAGGTCGGCAGTAGGCCAACGCCGTCTTTCAGTTTGATCAGGCCCACCTGCTGCAGCAGCAGCAGAGAACGACCGAGGTTGGTCGGATCGTTAGGGACGGCGATCTGCGAGCCCGGCTGCAGTTCGTCCAGCGATTTGATTTTCTTCGAGTAACCCGCGATCGGGTAGACGAAGGTGTTGCCGACAGCCACCAGCTTGTAGCCGCGGTCTTTAATCTGCTGGTCGAGGTACGGTTTATGCTGGAAGGCGTTGACGTCGATATCACCTTTGCTCAGCGCTTCGTTCGGCAGAACGTAATCGTTGAAGGTCACCAGCTCAACGTCAAGGCCATACTTCTCTTTTGCCACTTTCTGCGCGACTTCAGCGACCTGCTGCTCCGCCCCGACGATAACGCCGACTTTAATATGATTCGGATCTTTTTCATCCTGACCGCAACCCACCAGCGCCAGAGAACCGATTAACGCACCAACTGCCGCAAAGGTTTTGAAATTAAAGGCCATGTTATTTCCTTCCTGTAAGAATGAGTGTTGTCTGCCAATAACGTTATTTATGAGTCACAGCCCGGACGATGCGATCGCCAGAGAATTGAATTAAATAAACCAGAATAACCAGCAATACCAGTACGGTATTCATCACGGTGGCGTTGTAGCCGATATAGCCATACTGATAACCAATCTGCCCCAAACCGCCGGCGCCCACCGCGCCGCCCATGGCGGAATAGCCCACCAGGGTGATAAGAGTGATAGTGGCGGCGTTGACCAGACCCGGCAGCGCTTCAGGCAGCAGAACCTTACGCACGATCTGCAGCGGCGTAGCGCCCATTGCCCGGGAGGCTTCAATAAGGCCTGTCGGGATCTCCAGCAGCGCGTTCTCCACCATGCGAGCGATAAACGGCGCGGCGCCCACTGTCAACGGCACGATCGCCGCCTGCAGGCCGATTGAGGTGCCGACGATCACGCGGGTAAACGGGATCATCCAGACCAACAGGATAATGAACGGGATGGAGCGGAAAATGTTCACCAGCGCCGACAGCGTCCGGTACAGTTTAGCATTGGCGACGATTTGCCCCGGACGGGTCACGTACAGCAGCACGCCCACCGGCAGACCAAGGACAAAACCGAAGAAGCCGGAGACAAAGGTCATTGCCAGCGTTTCCCATACGCCGCGCAACAGCAGCCACATCATTGCCTCAGACATAACCCAATACCTCTACTTTTACATGATGTTCCTGCAGCCAGGCGATAGCCGCCTGAGTGTCTTCCTGTGTACCGTGCATTTCAGTCAGCATGATGCCGAACTTCACCCCGCCGGCATAATCCATCTGCGCGCTAATAATGTTGTTATTCACGTTGAAGCGACGCGCGGTTTCAGAAAGCAGCGGCGCATCGACGGAGTGGCCGGTAAATTCCATGCGCAGCATTGGTACGCTATCCGCTGTAGCGGTAGGTTTCAGGCGCGCCTGGTAGTCATCCGGAATATCCAGGTGCAGGGTCGACTGAATAAACTGCTGGGCCAGCGGCGTCTTCGGATGGGAGAAGACTTCGCTCACCGTGTCCTGCTCAATCAACTGGCCGTTGCTAATCACTGCCACGCAGTCGCAAATGCGTTTCACCACATCCATTTCGTGGGTGATCAGCAGGATGGTCAGTCCCAGACGACGGTTAATGTCTTTCAGCAGTTCGAGAATGGAACGGGTGGTGGCCGGATCCAGGGCGCTGGTGGCTTCATCGCACAGCAGTACCTTGGGGTTACTGGCCAGCGCGCGGGCAATGGCGACACGCTGTTTCTGACCGCCGGAGAGATTAGCCGGATAGCTGTCGTGCTTATCACCCAGGCCGACAAGATCCAGCAGCTCCGTCACGCGGCGTTTGATTTCTGCCTGTGGCGTGTTATCCAGCTCCAGAGGTAACGCCACGTTGCCGAAAACGGTGCGGGATGCCAGCAGGTTAAAATGCTGGAAAATCATGCCAATCTGACGGCGAGCGCGGGTTAGCTCTTTTTCCGACAGCGCAGTCAGCTCCTGACCGTCAACCTGTACGCTGCCCTCGGTCGGGCGCTCCAGCAGGTTAACACAGCGAATCAGCGTACTTTTACCGGCGCCGGAGGCACCGATGACGCCGTAAATCTGTCCGGCAGGGACATGCAGGCTGACGTTATTCAGCGCCTGAATGCTGCGATTCCCCTGCTGGAACACTTTGGTGATATTGGAAAGTTTAATCATCAGTTATTTATTATCGTTTAGCCGTTTGCCGTGGCATTTTCTTCTGCCGTATCCAGGCGATGCCTGGCAATGAAATGGATGTTAAGGCATCCAGACGTCTAAATCAATCTGACTCTTTATAATGAGCACTTTCTTGCATGCGGAAACATGCGATACTAACGGCACTAGCCTTTTTCAGGAGCAAACCGGTGGCAAAGTCAGTACCCGCAATTTTTCTCGACCGTGACGGCACTATTAATGTCGATCATGGCTACGTCCACGAAATCGACAATTTTGAATTTATCGATGGCGTCATTGACGCAATGCGCGAACTAAAAGAGATGGGCTACGCGCTGGTGCTGGTCACTAACCAGTCCGGTATTGCTCGCGGTAAATTTACCGAAGCCCAGTTTGAAACGCTGACCGAATGGATGGACTGGTCCCTGGCAGACCGTGGCGTCGATCTGGACGGTATCTATTATTGCCCGCATCACCCGCAGGGTGCGGTTGAGGAGTACCGTCAGACCTGTGATTGCCGTAAACCGCATCCGGGGATGCTGATCTCCGCCCGCGATTATCTGCATATCGATATGGCCGCTTCCTATATGGTTGGGGACAAACTGGAAGATATGCAGGCTGCAGCGGCCGCTGATGTCGGTACTAAAGTGCTGGTGCGTACCGGTAAGCCTGTTACTGAAGAAGCGGAAAAAGCCGCGGACTGGGTGCTAAATAGCCTGACAGAGCTGCCGGCGGCGATTAAAAAGCAGCAAAAATAAGCGTTACGTATAAAAGATGAGCGGTTGAAATAAAATTGTATTTTTCCGCTTGTCATTCCCGGCGGGCTCCCTATAATGCGCCTCCATCGACACGGCGGATGTGAATCACTTCACACAAACAGCCGGTTCGGTTGAAGAGAAAAATCCTGAAAAACGGGTTGACTCTGAAAGAGGAAAGCGTAATATACGCCACCTCGCGACAGAGCGCTAAAGCGCGTCGCAACTGCTCTTTAACAATTTATCAGACAATCTGTGTGGGCACTCAAAGTGACATGGA